>NZ_JAAQWV010000006.1:0-345925 GCF_012985715.1 Pseudomonas sp. WS 5051 | reverse complement strand
TCCCTAAAGGGCCGTCGAAGACTACGACGTTGATAGGTTGGGTGTGTAAGCGCTGTGAGGCGTTGAGCTAACCAATACTAATTGCCCGTGAGGCTTGACCATATAACACCCAAGCAATTTGCTTAGAAGCGAATTGCGGTGTGTGAAGACGATACAAACCGAAAGTTTGCGGTTCACAAAACACCTTATCTATTACATACCCATTCGCTGGAGCGTAAACCGAAAGGTAAACGACCTGGCTACCGAATTTCTTGACGACCATAGAGCATTGGAACCACCTGATCCCATCCCGAACTCAGTAGTGAAACGATGCATCGCCGATGGTAGTGTGGGGTTTCCCCATGTGAGAGTAGGTCATCGTCAAGATTAAATTCCAAACCCCCTGTCTGCTCACGCAGACAGGGGGTTTGTTTTTGTGGCGAAAAAAGTTATGACCCGCCTGAGCGTATCGTTCTTCAGATCGCCTGCAGCTAAAGTCCTGCAAATAGGCACAGTTATTTTGTAGCCCGCGCACTAGAATAGGCCCAGTCATTTTCTGAGCCTGAGACTCCCTATATGCCAGATCCGGTTGACCCCCGCAGGGTGTCAGAATTACCGCTGGACGAGTTGGTGGCCTGTCATGAGTGCGATCTACTGATGCGCAAGCCGCATCTCGCCCTCGGTGAGAAAGCCCAATGCCCGCGCTGCGGCTATGAACTCTACGCTCATAGGTACAAGGTGGTTGAACGCAGCCTTGCGCTTGTGATTGCTGCTTTGCTGCTCTACATACCTGCGAACTTTTTACCCATCATGCAGCTCAATCTACTGGGCCAGGCGTCGCAAGACACGGTCTGGAGTGGTGTGCTCGGTTTGTACAACACCGGCATGCAAGGCATCGCGGCGGTGGTGTTCCTGTGCAGCATGGGCATCCCGCTGCTCAAGTTGCTCTGCCAGCTTGCTGTGTTGCTGAGCATTCGCTGGAATATCGGGCGCAGCTACGGTTTGCTGATTTACCGCATTTATCACCATCTGCGTGATTGGGGCATGCTTGAGGTGTACTTCATGGGCGTGCTGGTGGCCATCGTAAAACTGTCCGATCTGGCTGAGCTGAGTCTTGGCCTGGGCCTGGTCTGTTTTGTCAGCCTGTTGCTGGTACAGGTCTGGCTGGAAGTGGTGATGTCACCTCACCAGATCTGGCAGGCGTTATCCGGGGAGGATGCTCATGCGGGCGATTGATGCGGGTATCTTGATCTGTGGCGAATGCCACGAACTGAACAGGCAAGACCCCGAAACCGACGAGCAAACCTGTACTCGCTGCGGTGCTCTGGTTCACGCGCGTCGCCCCGACAGTTTGATGCGCACCTGGGCATTGCTGCTGACGTCGGCCATTCTCTATATCCCGGCCAACCTGCTGCCGATCATGACAGTCAACTCATTGGGCCAGGGCTCGCCGAGTACGATCATGGCGGGTGTCATCGAGCTGGTACAGCACGGCATGATCCCGATTGCTGCCGTGGTGTTTGTGGCAAGTATTCTGGTGCCCACCTTCAAGCTGGTCGGCATCGCCTTGCTGTTGTTTTCGGTACAACGCCATCAGCCTCTTTCTGCCCGGCAACGTATCATTATGTACCGATTTATCGAGTTCATTGGCCGTTGGTCAATGCTGGATATTTTCGTCATTGCCATTTTGGTGGCCGTGGTGAATTTTGGACGCATAGCCAGCATCGAAGCCAATCTTGGCGCAGTGGCATTTGCCAGTGTGGTGGTGCTAACGATGCTTGCAGCTGTAACTTTTGATCCCCGACTGATTTGGGACAACACGGAGTCGGACGACGACCATGAGTGACTTGCCTACCGCTAAAACCCGCCCGGCTTCCAACTGGTCGGCGATCTGGATCCTTCCGCTTATTGCCCTGGTCATCGGTGGCTGGCTGGGGTGGCGTGCCTACAGCGAAACCGGCATCGATATTCAGGTGCGTTTCGAGAGCGGCGAAGGCATCGTCGCCAACAAGACCGAGGTGGTCTACAAAGGCATGCCCGTGGGCAAGGTGAAAACCCTCGCCCTCGACGAGTCTGGCCCCAGCAAAGGGGTGATTGCTACCGTCGAAATGGACAAGGACGTTGAGCAATACCTGAAAACCAATACCCGTTTCTGGCTGGTCAAACCCAGTGTCACTCTGGCCGGTATCACCGGGCTCGAAACGCTGGTGTCCGGCAACTATATTGCGGTCAGTCCCGCCGATGGCGAGCCTGCACGCAAGTTCAAGGCGCTGTCACAAGAACCGCCCTTGTCTGATGCCAAACCAGGTCTGCACCTGACGCTTAAAGCTGAGCGTCTCGGTTCGTTGAACCGTGGCAGCCCGGTGTTCTACAAGCAGATCCAGGTAGGGCAGATCAAAAGCTATGTGCTTTCCGAAGACCAAAGCACTGTTGAAATCAAAGTCTTTATCGAGCCGACCTACGCCAATCTGGTGCGCAAACATACGCGCTTCTGGAATGCCAGCGGTATCAGCATCGACGCCAACCTGTCGGGTGTGAAACTGCGCAGCGAATCTCTGGCCAGTATTGTGGCCGGTGGTATTGCCTTCGCCACTCCAGAGAACCGCAAAGACAGCCCGCCCACCGATTCGAGCCTGCCGTTCCGTCTTTATGAAGACTTCGATGCCGCGCAGGCGGGGATCAAGGTCAAAGTCAAACTCAGCGACTTCGAGGGCCTGCAGGCCGGTCGTACGCCGGTCATGTACAAAGGCATCCAGGTCGGTAGCCTCAAGGGTCTCAAGGTGGATCCTGATCTGACCAGCGCCAGTGCCGAGCTGACTCTGGACCCGTTGGCAGAAGATTACCTGGTGCAGGGCACCCAGTTCTGGGTGGTCAAGCCGTCCATCTCCCTGGCCGGCATTACCGGGCTGGAGGCGCTGGTCAAAGGCAACTACATTGCCATTCGCCCGGGTGACAAGGGCAGCACCCCCGAACGCGAATTCGTCGCCCGGCCAAAGGCTCCGCCGCTGGATCTGCGCTCACCGGGCCTGCATATGGTGCTCTTTACCGAGAACCTGGGCTCGCTGGATGTCGGCAGCCCGATCCTCTACAAGCAGGTCAAGGTCGGTTCGGTGCAGAGCTATCAGTTCTCCCGCACCAAAAAGCAGTTAGTGATCGGTGTCCATATCGAGAAGGAATACGAGAATCTGGTCAATGCTTCGACCCGTTTCTGGAATGCCAGCGGCATCACGTTGACCGGCGGTTTGACCGGCGGTATCCAGGTTAAAAGCGAATCCCTGCAAAGTCTGATGGCCGGCGGGATTGCTTTTGAAACACCGGAAGCCAAGGCGCCGCTGCAAAAACGTATCCCGCGTTTCCGTCTGTTTACTGACCGTGACGCAGCCATGCAGCAGGGAGTCGCCGTTACGATCAAGGTGCCGCGTGCCGATGGCCTGCGCGAGGGTACGCCGATTCGCTTCAAGGGGCTGGATGTTGGCAAGATCGAAAGCATTGACCTGAGCGAGGACCTGCAATCGGTTCTGCTCAAGGCCCGCATCACCGAAGTGCCTGAGCGGATTGCGCGGGTTGGCAGCCAATTCTGGGTGGTCAAGCCGGAGCTTGGTTTGATGAAAACGGCCAACCTCGAAACCCTGGTCACCGGCCAGTACCTCGAGGTGCAACCGGCGAGCAAACAACTGGGGCGCCAGACCAGTTTTGTAGCCCTGGAGCAAGCGCCGGATGCCGCCGTTTCCCAGGCCGGATTGAGCCTGGTATTGAGCGCTGCCCGTCGTGGTTCGCTCAAGGAGGGCGTGCCTGTCACCTACCGTGAAGTCACCGTGGGTAAAGTCACGGGGTATGAGTTGGGCAACAGTGCCGACCGGGTGCTGGTACATATCCTGATCGAGCCGCGTTACGCGCCGTTGGTGCGTAGCGGTAGCCGCTTCTGGAATACGAGCGGTTTTGGTGTCGACTTCGGTTTGTTCAAAGGAGCAACGATTCGCACTGAATCCCTGGAAACCCTGGTGCAGGGTGGCATTGCCTTCGCCACACCGGACGGCGACAAGCTGGGCACCCAGGCTCGCCCTGAGCAAACCTTCCCGCTCTTTGACAAGTTCGAAGACGAATGGCTGCAGTGGGCACCGAAGATCCCGTTAGGCAAATAAGCTGCAAAAAAAACCGCGATCAATGATCGCGGTTTTTTTATGTACGGGGTTCAGTCTCAGACTTCATCCAGTTCGCGTTCTTCCACCGCCGTCAACGCATCAGGTTTCACCTCGTCATGGCGACGAATGTACTTCCAGTCGTCTTCATCGATATAGATCCCGTTAGGGCCGCTGCCGCCTTCCAGGTCGATGGCCACATGGGCGCAGACCTGCGGCTTCACACTGGCCAGAATCGGTACAAAGCCCAGCTGTAAACTGGTCTCCAGCAGAGCTGTCTGGTTTTTCTCGTCAATGTCGGCAGCTTCGTCCAGGTAGTACGGCAAGCGAATACGCCCGGCCTGATCGCGGTCCATCAAGTGCAGCAACAAATACATGTTGGTCAGCGCCTTGATCGTCATGGTCGTACCGTTGGACGCCGCGCCATCGATATCCGTGTGGATCACCGGCTGGCCATTGAGCTTGGTGATCTCGAACGCCAGCTCGAACAAGTCCTTGAGCCCCAACTGGTTATGGTTGGCTGCCACCAGGCGCGCCAGATACTCCTTGGCCTCTTCGTTCTTGTTGTCCTGTTCGGTGCTCTGGCTGAGGTCAAACACCGACAGTGTCTCGCCTTCTTCGTACTGGCCGGCGCTGTGGATAATCTGATCGATATGCTTGAGCGCCTCCTTGTTGGGGGCCAGCACGATACGGAAGCTTTTGAGGTTGGACACCTGACGCTTGTTGATTTCGCGGTTGAACAGCGCCAGTTGATGCTCGAGGCTGTCGTAGTCGCTGCGGATATTGCGCAGCGTGCGGGCGATATCGGTGACTGCGGCCCGGCGCGCCTTGCCCAGGGTCAGGGCTTCTTCGGTGCGGTGGGCGTAGGCGTTGATCAGTAACTGCAGGCGCCGCTCCATATCGTCTTCACTGTCGAACTTGGCCACACCCTTGAGGCGTACCTGAGCGTACAGCGCCTCGATCTGGCCGTCGCAACGCAACAAGCCCTGCCAGCTGTCCTGATAGTCGTTGAGCAACGGCAGCAGGTTGTCCATCGAATCGTCGACCGGATCCATAAATGGCGTACCGAACGGCAAGTCGGCGGGCAGCAGTTGGCGTCGACGCAAGCTGTCATCTAGGGTGCGCTGTTTGGCTTCCATGTCACCGATCTGGCGACCGACCAGTTGCAACTTGGCCGACAACTGCTGGACGCGCTCGGTGAAGGCATCGCTGGAGCGTTTTAACTCGTCCTGCGCAGCTTCGGCCTGAGCCAGTTGCTCGAGTTTTTCGCCTTCTTCTGCACTGAGCGTCTGGCTGCGGCGGAAATCTTCCAGCGCCTTTTGCGCATCCAGCACCTGCTGATACAGGGACTCGGCTTCGCTCTTGCTTGCGGCGCGGTCAGAGGTCACGGCCTGCTGGGTCTTGAGTTGCTTGAGCTCTTTTTCCAGACGCTCTTTCTGCTCGCGCAAAGCCGCGCGGTCCGCCAGTGCCTGCAGGGCAGGGGGCTCGATATGGCTCAAGTCGATGGACAGGCCCGGGGCTTCAAAACGCTCGCCTTTAAAGCCATCGAGGATCAGCTCCAGCGATTTGACCCAGGCATCGCTGTCATCCAGCGCAATCCCGTGCTCACCCAGGGGCAGGCTGAACAGGGCACTGTTGAACAGGCGCATCAGGCGTTCCACATCCTGCTGCGAAAACTCTTCGCGCAAGCGGGCATAGCTGTTGTTGTCGGCGTGATCGAGCTGCTGCTTGACCGACTTGAGGCGCTTTTCCAGATCGCGCAGTCGCTCGTCCAGATCCTCGGCACTGAACTGACGCGACTGCGCCAGCGCCCCCGCCAGTTCGTCGTGGGCGTCTTTGGCGCTCAGCAATTGCTGCTCAAGCACCTTTACGTCGTCGACCAGGGCGAAGCGATGTTTGAGCACTGACAACTCGCCGAGCCAGCGCTGGATACCGGAAATTTCCCGCTCAAGACGCATCAACTCCTGAGTGCTGCTGCGCTGGTTGTTTTGCAAGGCGTCCTGTTCGTTGCGGTAGTGCTCGGACTGGATCAGCAGCTCTTCCTTGCGGGCCCCGGCGTAGTCCTGCCAGGTACCGAGCAAGGAATCGAGCAGCGGTGACAGGCGGTGCAGCTTGCCACGCAGCAGGTCGCGCTGGCGCACACCTGCGGCCAATGCCTCGACCAACGGCCCGGCGCCGACCAGTGCGTTGTAGTCCTGCTCCATGCGTCGTACATCACGGAAAGCTTCTTCGCACGCGGCAATGTAATCAACGCTGCCCGAACGCAGGCTGTGTTCGAACGCATCGAGGAACAGTTGCTTGAGCTTGGCCGCAGTGATTTCGCGCATATGCAGCAGGTTGATAAATAGCGCGCGGAAGGTCTTGAGGCTCTGCTCGCTGGTGGAGCGCAGCGGGATCAGGGTCAGGTCCAGGGGGATCGACGTATGGCCGCCCACTAGCAGACGCCGAAGCTCATCAGGCTTGAGCTCGTAGGCTTTGAGGCCATTACGCTCCAGGTTGTTGAACAGCTCCTTCTGGCGCAGGCAGGTGTCGTCTTTCTGGTAGTGGGCCAGGTCCAGTTTGCCCGCGTAGGCAAAAAACTGGTGACCGAAGCCGCCCCCCGGGCCGCGACCGACAACACCGATCACATGGGGGCCGTGGGGTAGGGACACTTCGACCAGGATGTAACTGGTGTCCGAGGCAAAGTAGAAGCGTCGCGACTGCTCAAGGCTGTATTTGCCGAAGCTCATGTCGGACATGCGCGCCAGAATCGGGAACTGCAGGGCGTTGATTGATGCCGATTTGCCGAGGTTGTTCGCCCCGTAGACCGACAGCGGGTGTTCCAGCGGGAACAGCCCCAGGCTGTAACCGGCGGTGTTCAACAGGGCAAAGCGGCGAATGCCGTAGCGTTCCTGGCTCATGCGTCCATCTCCTGTTGTTCGTCGGCAATGGCGCGGGCCAATGCGGCCTCGTCATCACTGTCGTCATCGGCCAGCACCGGCGTGGGCAAAGGCAGGATGCTGTGCAGGCTGGCGGCCAGGTCGCGGTCTTGTTGCACCGACAGGCACACATCGAGAAAACGGTGCATCGGTGGCAGAAAGCGATAGATGCCGGGTTCTTCACTGGCAAAACCGAGCTGGGTCATGCGGCGCATGATCTTTTCTTCCAGTTCGTCCTGGCTGGTGACTTCAGCCTGCACAAACAGGTCGCGGTATTTTTCCAGCAGCGCAGGCAACTCGTCGCGGCCCAGGCTGCCACCGTCGAGCACGGCAATCGGATCGCGGCCCTGATCGGCCAGATGCTCGACGATGATAAACGTGAATAGCGCCAGGCGCTGTGCGGTCTTGTTGACCTGCGCAGTGGCAGTGTCGGGCACAAAGTAATAGAAGCCGCGGGTATCACACACCAGTTCAAAGCCCAGGGCTTTAAACAGGGCGCGGTATTGATCCTGGAAGTTCGACAGTTGCGCGTACAGCTCCGGGTCGCGGCGGCTGACGTGATAACCCTTGAACAGCTCACGAAAAATCGGTGCCAGCTGGGACAGTTCAGAAAGATCAAGATGCATGCAGAGAGCTCGCAGTAGTCTGGGTCGCATCTTCGCTGTGAGAAAGCAGAGCGAAGGAGCGCAGGCTGACCAAATGTTCGTGGGTGTGGTAATCGCGGCGCTCCAGGCGTTCGCGCACGAAGCGTTTTTCACGGGACAGGCGTGAGAACCAGTACAGCAGCTCATCGGTGTCGCCGTCTGGCTCTTGTGCCAGCAGCCAGCACATCAAGTCCGGCATCGGTAGCGCATCGCTGCAGCGGTCGAGCATTTCCTTGACCGTGCGCGGGGCCTTGGGCGTTTCGCCGCGGTGGACCTTATGCGCCTTGGGAAATTTCGCCGGTTTGGCTTCGAAGCGGGCCAGGGCATAGACATAAGCCTCAACCTGACTGGCGCTGCCCAAAAAGGTGCTTTGCGGGCGAGTGAACATCGGCATGGCTGCTTGCGGCACTGCGTCCAGGCCTTTGCGGCGGATGGCTGCCAGTGCCAGCGCGGCACCACGGGTCACGGCATTGTGCCGGCGGGCTTCTTCACGCAGCGGCAGTAGCAACTCACGGGCATGGCGCAGGGTCATCTGGGCGCTGGTTTGCATCTCAAGGATGCGCGCATGGGTGCGCAGCAGCATGTCGTCGTCTACCAAGTGGCCGAGGCGTTGCTGTTCGCTGAGCATGCGCAGCAGCACCACTTCGACCTTGCGTACGCCTTGCTCGAAAGCGCCGTCGGCGTTGACCAGCTGAATCATGGGTTCGACGTATTCATCCCAGGTTGCCAGCACTTCGGCATAGCGCTGGCGCAACGGAATTTGCCGGTCGCTGGTCTTGGCCCGTTCGGCTACGGCCACCAGCGCCTGTTCATCGTTGGCGAGTTTTTTCAATACATCGCGTACCCGCATATCGAGTAAACGCAGCTGGCGTGCCAGGTCATGGCCGTCTCGAATGTCGAAGGCATCCTGGATATAACCTGCCAGCCGCTCCAGATGGCGCAGGTAGGCTTCGATTTCCAGGCACAGGCCAAGGCGGTGCTCGTGGCGCAAATAAGCCAGAAAGTCGTGAATCTGGGCGTTTAGCTCGAAACGGTTCGGGCTTTTGGCGACCGGCACCAGAATGTCCAGACGAATCCAGGCATCGAGCACGGCGGTGATGTCTTGCGGCGTGCTGTCCATCTGATGAACGGCCAGTTGCAGGCGTAATTCGTTCAGGCTCAGGGTGCCTTGGTCGAAGTGTTCACACAAAGGCTCAAGGAGTGCCCAGTGCTCGGCGAGGGCACGTAAAACGCGCTTGGGTTCGATCATGGGAGGGCCGGTCAATTGGCAAGTAAAGGCCGCGATTGTACTGCAACGTGCTGTCGAGTCATCACTTGGCAGATCAACTGCGGGCGGGAAGGGCAGAAGGGCGGTAGAATCCCCACACTTTAGTAATCCACAGATGGCCGACCCTTGTTGAATGAGTCCCGCCGCCGCGCTTTCTTGACTGCCATGCAAGTGGTCAGCTGGTTGCCGCGCACTGAACTGCCGTTTGCCGCCCCTTCGCGGCCAGAACTGCTGGTGCTCCCCGAGCCGCCCGCGGAGCCTGTGATCACAAGGCCTGCGGTCAAGGCGGCGGTTGCACCGGGCAAACCTGTCGAGCGGCCAAAAATCGAAGTGCCCCGGCCTTCGGTCAGTCGCCCGGTCAGCAAACCGGTGGTCGAAGCCGAGTTGGCACCTGTACCGGCCAAGGTCGTGCAACTGCCACCGCCGCGTTTTGCCCTGCAGTTACTGCGGGCCGGACGTTGCCTGGTGCTGGTGGAGTTACCCACAGGCGGTGCATTCCAGAGCCGCGACCCGGCCTATTTATTGTTAAAGGACATGTTGCGCGCTGCCGGCTTGCCCGACAGCCCGCAAATCATTGGCGAGCCGGTGCGCTGGCCGTTGCTGCGGCGTGGCAATGTCGATCAAGGGCCCGAGGCTGCGCGTGAGTTTGTGCAGGGCTTTCTTATGGCCCGCCTGGAAGAGGCCGAATGTGCCTGTTTGTGGCTGATCGGGCTGCCTGCGGTGCGCTTTGCCGGTGAGGCCGATGCCGAGGCGTTCAACACTGAACTGCAAATTGAAGGGCTGGGCAGCGCATGGGCGTTGCCGGGCCTGGAACTCTTAATGGATGAGCCACAACGCAAAGCGCATGTGTGGCAAGCCATGCGCCGGCTAATGGCGCGCTGGAAACAGAACGATGAGTGATGCGGTAACTTTTCGCCCGATGACCGAGGCGGACCTTGATGCGGTATTGAAAATTGAATACGCCGCTTTCAGTCACCCCTGGACCCGCGGCATATTTCTCGACGGCCTGGGCAAGTACCATATCTGGCTGATGTTTGAAGGTGAGCAGCAGGTAGGGCATGGCGTGGTGCAGATCATCCTCGACGAGGCCCATCTGCTCAATATCACCGTCAAGCCCGAGAGCCAGGGCCGTGGCCTGGGGCTCAAGCTGCTTGAGCACTTGATGTCGATTGCCTATCAGCATGAGGCGCGCGAATGCTTCCTTGAGCTGCGCGACAGCAATACCGCGGCGTTCAAGTTGTATGAGCGTTATGGCTTCAATGAAATCGGCCGTCGCCGTGACTACTACCCGGCTGTGGGTGGGCGTGAAGATGCGGTGGTGATGGCCTGCACGCTGGTCGACTGACGGCGATAAGTCGTTATGTGGGAGCGGGCTTGCTGGCGATGCTGGCGCTGCGGTTTATCAGGTAAACCGTGTTGATCCGATCGCGAGCAAGCCCGCTCCCACAGGGTTTACCTTTCAACGCTTGCGTCCCACCGGGTCAATTTCCGCCAGTTCGGCTTCATCCAGCCCTTTGCCGGCGCCGATTTCGTCTTCATCAACCAGGCTCAGATCCCAGTCAGCGGCACCGTCCGGGCCCTGGGCAGCCTCCTTGGCATCGCGGGCGCCGTCCTCGCGGATCAGCATCTCCTGCTCCAGGTCGTCGTCGTTGAGGCCCAGATCCAGTTCGTCATCCAGCGCGGCTCTGTGCCTGGAGCCTGTATCGTCGACAAACAAGTCGCTGACGGGCTCATAGGTATCGTCATCATCAAAATCCAGCGGCTCCACCGAACCCATGGCGTCCTCGATATCGTCGATAGGTGCGGGTTGTGGTGCCCCGTAGGGGCGACGTGAATCAGTCATGGTAATTCCTCATACTCTGGGTGCTTTAATACGATGACTGTAGCCATTGCTGAAGATTCCACCCAACTGACCGCCGGAATGTCATGGGGCAAGTGACCCCGACCGCTGGTCGGCTGTCAGAACAGCGCATCAACTCTTGAGGCTCCACAGCATGAACGAACTACAAGATCTGATTGATAACAATGAGCGTTGGGCCGATGCGATCAAGCAGGAAGATCCCGACTTCTTCGCCAAGCTGGCCCGCCAGCAAACACCGGAATACCTGTGGATTGGTTGTTCGGATGCGCGGGTGCCGGCCAACGAAATTGTCGGCATGTTGCCCGGCGATCTTTTTGTGCACCGCAACGTGGCCAATGTCGTGTTGCACACTGACTTGAATTGCCTGTCGGTGATCCAGTACGCGGTCGACGTTTTGAAGGTCAAACATATTCTGGTGACCGGCCACTATGGCTGTGGCGGTGTACGCGCATCGATGAAGGACCAGCAGATGGGGCTGATCGATGGCTGGCTGCGTTCGATCCGTGACCTGTATTACGAGAATCGTGAAGCGCTGGCGCTGTTGCCCACCGAGGAAGAGCGGGTTGACCGCCTCTGCGAATTGAACGTGATCCAGCAGGTGGCGAACGTCGGCCACACCAATATTGTGCAAAATGCCTGGCACCGCGGGCAGAAGCTGTCGGTGCATGGCTGCATCTACGGGATCAAGGACGGTCGCTGGAAAAGCCTGAACACCACCATCAGCGGCCTTGACCAGTTGCCGCCGCAGTATCGTTTGCGGCCGGTGGGCGCAGTATAAAGTTGCATGCATAACCTGTGGGAGCGGGCTTGCTCGCGATGGTATCGACGCGGTTTTCCTGCTTTACCGCGCCGCCTGAATCGCGAGCAAGCCCGCTCCCACATTTAGTTACGAGTTCGCTTACGGCATCACCGGCGCGGTATACACCAGCGTCGTCCCCAATGCCCACAGCAAAAACAGCACCAGCGGCGTGTGCACCAACAGTTGCACAAACGAGAAGCCGATCAAGTCCCGCGCCTTCAAACCCAGTACGCCCAGCAGCGGCAGCATGTAAAACGGATTGATCAGATTGGGCAGCGCCTCGGCGGCGTTGTAGATCTGCACAGCCCAACCCAGGTGATAGCCCAGATCATTGGCCACCTGCATCACGTACGGCGCTTCGATAATCCACTTGCCGCCACCCGACGGGATAAAAAAGCCCAGAATCGCCGAATACACGCCCATCAATAATGCATAAGTGTCATGGGACGCGATCTGCACGAAAAACGTCGAGATATGGTGGGCCAGTGTTTGCCCGTCGGTGCCCTTGACCACCGTCATCAATGCGGCAATCGAGCCATACAGCGGAAACTGGATCATCACCCCGGTGGTGGTTGGCACGGCGCTGGTCACGGCATTGAGAAAACTGCGCGGGCGCCAGTGCAGCAGGGCACCGAGCATCAGGAACAGAAAATTGTAAGTGTTGAGCCCGGAGATGGCGCTGATCGCCGGTTTGGTCGAAAACTCATGGAACAACCAGCCAGCAGCCAGCAGCACCAGCAAAATGGTCAGCAGCGGGCTGTATTCCAGCCACTCACCGGGGCGTGTGCGCGGGGGGAGCTTCGGTGAGCTGAAGCTCGGGTCGATACCGCAGGCAGCTGCGTCGCGGGCCGATTCAGCGCCGGGTGCGGTGGCGTAGGCGACAATCAACGACACCACTACCAGCGCCGCCAGCAACACCCCGGACTGCCAGAGAAAGATGGTTTCAGTGAAGGGGATAACCCCGGTAATCGCCAGAATCGACGGCGGCAGGCTGGCGGGGTTGGCTTGCAACTGTGCAGCCGAAGACGACAACCCCAGTGCCCACACCGCGCCCAGCCCCAGGTAGGCCGCAGCGCCGGCGGCGCGATAGTCCATGCGCAGGTTGGTGCGCCGGGCCAGTGCCCGTACCAGTAAGCCGCCAAACACCAGCGACAGCCCCCAGTTGAGCAATGACGCGACCATTGAAATCAACGCTACCCAGCACACCGCCTGGCGGCCGTTTTTCGGTACCCGGGCCAGTTTGTCGATCAATTTGACGGCGGGCGGCGAGCTGGCCACCACATAACCGCCAATCACCACGAAGGCCATTTGCATGGTGAACGGGATCAGGCTCCAGAAGCCGTCACCAAATGCCATGGCGGCATCGGTGGGTTTGGCGCCCATCAGCATCGTGGCCAGTGCCACGGTTATTACCGCAACGGCGGCGAACACCCACGAGTCGGGAAACCAGCGCTCGGCAAAGTTCGAGCAGCGCAGGGCAAAGCGGGCAGAGCGGCTGTCTGTAATCTCGGCGGCCATGAAATGTACCTCGGTTTTCTTATGGTTATGGGATGGCCCGAGCACAGTAAATCAAAGCGGGAGCAATTCCGATGGCCCGCTGCGTGTGGCCATGAATGTGCAGGGTTATTCAGTGGCCTCGGTTTTGGATGAACGGTCGTTTTCGGCGCTCCAGAAAATTCGCCTAAAGCCGATTCTGTTGCACGCATTCTTTCATTGCTCCGGGTACCCCATGTTCAACACACGCTTGAAGCAAGAGCTGTCGGCTCTTCGCGAAGAAATATCCAGCCTGCAGCAGGTTCGGGAGAGCCTGGACAGCGAAATGCTGGTGCTGTCTCTGGGCGCGGATGGGCGCATCGAGACAGCCAACCATAACTTCACCCAACAGATGCACTACACCGGTACTGCGTTGCTGGGTCTGCATATTGATGAACTGGTGCCCGCGCACCTGAAAAACGACGAACACAGCCTTCGTTTCAAGAGCGCCATGAAGCGCAATGAACATTACAGTGGCACGGTGCGCTTGCTGCGCGGCAATGGCCAGGAAGCGTGGCTGCGCTCGATCATGCAGCCGATTCTGGACTCCAGCGGGCGGGTGCTGCGCATTTCGATTTTCTCCAGTGACCTGACGCGCACCATCGAAACTTCCCGCGACCATGAAAACCTGATGAGTGCGCTGATGCGTTCTACCGCCGTGATCGAGTTCAACCTCAAGGGCGAAGTGCTGACCGCCAATGAGCGTTTTCTCTCCGGCATGGGGTATACCCTGGGGCAGATCCAGGGCAAACATCACCGCATGTTCTGCACCCCGCAAGAACAGAACAGTGCCGAATACCAGGCCTTCTGGCAGCGTTTAAATGCGGGTGAGTTTGTCGCGGCACGCTTTCAGCGCATCGACAGTCACGGCCGTGATGTATGGCTTGAGGCCACCTACAACCCGGTGCGCGACGCCAATGACAACCTGTACAAAGTGGTGAAGTTCGCCACGGTGATCACCGATCAGGTTCATCAGGAACAGGCCGTCTGCGAAGCGGCAGGCATTGCCTACAGCACTTCGCTGCAAACCGACAGCAGTGCCCAGCGCGGCACCAAAGTGGTGACCGAAGCGGTGCAAGTGATGCGTGATCTGGCCCGTCACATGCAGCAGGCGGGTGACGGCATTGAAGCCTTGAGCGATCAGTCGCAAGTGATTGGCAGCATCGTCAAGACCATCAGCTCGATTGCCGACCAGACCAACTTGCTGGCGCTTAACGCCGCCATTGAGGCCGCGCGTGCCGGTGAACAAGGTCGTGGTTTTGCCGTCGTGGCTGACGAAGTGCGCCAATTGGCGTCGCGCACCAGCAAGGCCACTGAAGAAATCATCGGTGTGGTGCGGCAAAACCAGGACATGGCCCGTAGCGCCGTGACCCTGATGGCCGATGGCAAGCTTCAGGCCGAAGCAGGATTGGCGTTGGCCGCCGAAGCGGGCACGGTGATTGTCGAAATCCAGGATGGCGCGCAGAAAGTGGTCGATGCCGTGGGTCAGTTTGCCAACCAGCTGTCGTCATGAGCCTTGATATGCAGGGGTTGAACTTAAGAAAAATCCCTCTGAGGTGACGGAAAAAGTACTGGTAGGAGTAAACTCCAGGCTTTCCAAAGGAGTTTCTATGAGTCTCTACCAGTCGAGCATTCTTGCTAAACCGATACCTTCGCAAGCGCGTTACATGTTTTTCGCCCTCAAGTCAGTAGAAGCTTTGCCGGCTGCACTCGACACCTTGTCGCAGTGGGTGGATGGCAAAAGCGTGGTGGCCGGTTTTGGTTCGCCGCTGGTATTGGCCCTTGGCGCGAAAGTCCCGGGGTTGCGGGTGTTTCCTGCGATCAATGCCATGGTTGAAAACCCGTCGACCCAGCACGCCCTGTGGCTGTGGTTGCTGGGCGAAGACCGTGGCGAGTTGCTGCACCGCAGCCAGGCCATCGAGACTGCGCTGGCGCCTGCGTTCAACCTGCTGCAAGTGACCGAAGGCTTCCGTTACGGCACTGATCGTGACCTGACCGGCTACGAAGACGGCACTGAAAACCCGGTGGACGAAGCGGCTGTGGACGCGGCCATCGTTGCCAATGCTGGCGCCGGGCTGGACGGTGGCAGCTTTGTGGCCATTCAGCAGTGGCAGCATGACCTGAACGGTTTTGCCGCACTGCCGTCCGAGGAGCAGGACAACATCATGGGTCGTCGCAAGAGCGACAACGAAGAGCTGGACGATGCGCCGGAGTCGGCCCACGTCAAGCGGACGGCCCAGGAAAGCTTCACCCCGGAAGCCTTTATTGTGCGTCGCTCCATGCCGTGGACAGAAAACGGCAAGTCCGGGCTGATGTTTGTTGCCTTTGGCCGCACGCTGAATGCCTTTGAAGTGCAACTGCGGCGCATGAGCGGTCTGGAAGACGGCATCATCGATGGCTTGTATCGTTACAGCCGTCCACTTAACGGTGGCTACTACTGGTGCCCGCCGATGAAAGAAGGGCGGATGGATTTGCGTGCGGTGCGTCCGTAATAAGCGTCACTCCCCCGTAGCAGAGCGGAGTCAGCGACGACTGGTTTCAGGAATTGTCTGATTATTTTTTGCATGCCGCAGCCTCAGGCTTGCGGCATGAAATCGACCCCCCAAGCCGCTCGAAAACTCCTGCACTTATTTGCCTGTGGCCTGATCGTCGGACTCCTTGCGGGGTCGTTCGTATACTTGCGTGCCGTGTTCAACGAAGAGGTCTCGCAGCGCCGCAGTTTTATGAACGAGGCGGTGTTCAATGCCCAGGATTTTTTCGTCAGCCGCCAGACGCTTCTCAAGAGCCTGGTGCTGGCCACTGTGCCTGATCATCAGGCAGGCCAAACGGTCGCCGGTATTGATCCACAAGAAGAGGTCAACATCAGCCTGGGCAGTGAGGCTGGCCACTGGAACCTTTGGCTGACCCGGCGGATGATGGATTATTTGCACGAAAGCAAAGTCAATCTGTTGTATGTGCCGCAGACGGATAAGCCCAAAGTGGTGTGTTTGTTCGACTCTTCAGGCAACCTTGAACCGCTGCCCAAAGTGGTGTTGCAGCGGCTGCTTGATGAAGGGGCCAAGGCCTATTCATTTGGTGATGATCTGTGGCTGACCGACAGCAAGGTCCTGAATGCCCCCTTTTATTTATTTTCCCGACTCGATAACCGTAACCTGTCTTCCGGCTGGCTGGGCATTGAGGTCGAGGTTCCGGATCTGGTAGAGGCCTTGCGCAGTGAAAGTGCCGGTGACTTCATGCTGCTCAACGGTCAAGGCCAGATTCTGTTCACCAACGCCGCACAATCCACTCTCGTCAATTCATTGCAGACGCTGGAACCCAAGAATTCATTTGGCTTTATCGGTAGTGGCTGGTTGCCCGATAGCCTGGCAATCACGAAGAAGCTGGGCTATTCGGGCTGGCAAATCGTTTATGCCTTAGATATCAAATCTCTATTGCCAGTTTTGGGCGGGCCTTTGTTGGGCTGTGTTTTGTTGTTTATTGCCGTCTGCATCGGCTTGCGATTACTGATTGTGCGCATTGATCGGCGCCTGATCACCCCGGGTGAGAAACGCATTCAGGCGCTGGTTGAAAGTGAGGCGTTCAGTCGTGCCGTATTGCAAGTTGCACCGATGGCCCTGTGTGTAATCCGGCGCACAGACGGCACCGTGGTACTGGAAAACTCCTTGTCACAACAGTGGCTGGGTAACGGCACTGAGCGCAGCAAGCTATGCCATGGCTGGATTTCACGCGCGTTCGATGAATGTGACTTGCGCAACAGTGATGAGATCGAAATGGAGGATGGCCGTCTTCTGTACCTGGCCTTTGCCCCTACGCGCTACAAAAGTCAGGACGTGCTGATTTGCGCGTTCAGCGACATCAGCGCACGTAAACAGATTGAAGTAACCCTCGAACGTGCCCGGCAACTGGCGGACCGGGCCAATGAGGCCAAGACTCTGTTTCTGGCAACCATGAGCCACGAAATCCGTACACCCCTGTACGGTGTTTTGGGCACGCTGGAACTGCTGGCGCGTACCGAACTTAACGATCAGCAGAACAACTATCTCAAGGCTATCGAACGCTCATCCGGCAACTTGTTGCAGCTGATTTGCGACGTGCTGGATGTGTCGCGTATCGAGGCGGGTCAGCTGCAACTGGAACTCAACACCTTCAGCCCTCTTGAGCTGATAGAAGAGGTGGTCCTGGGCTACAGTGGCGCAGCCCAGGCCAAGGGCCTGCAGTTGTTTGCATTGATTGATTCAACGGTGCCCGAGTGGCTCAGCGGTGATGTCACCCGCATCCGCCAGATCTTGAATAACCTGCTCAACAACGCCCTGAAGTTCACGGACTACGGAAAAATTGTCCTGCGTCTGAAAATGGACAGCCGTGATGATGAGCGCGTGATGTTGCACTGGCAGGTTTCCGATACTGGCAAAGGTATTGCCCATGAAGAGCAGGCTCATCTGTTCGAGCCTTTTTATCAAGTGGAGTCTGCGAAAAACGTGGTCGCCGGCACCGGGCTGGGCCTGTCCATCTGCAAGCGCCTTATGCACTTGATGAATGGCACCATGCGTCTGGTCAGTGAGCCGGGATTGGGTAGCAGTTTTACCCTGCATCTGCCCTTGGTGCAGGTTAGCGAACCGGCGCGTTTTAGCCCTTTTGGCGAGTTGGCTGCCCGCGTTGTTTATGTGGTTTCCCCCGTGCGCGAACTGGCCGAGTGTTATTGCGCCTGGTTACGCCGTTGGGGTGCGCGGGCTCATCTTGGGGCGCCGAAACCAGGGGATGCATCCGATGCTGCTGTTTTATTGGAGCTGCATCCCGGCGCTGCCCGGCAATTGCTTGAACCTGGCTGGACAGGACCGCTGGTGGTAGCCGCCAGTGACATGTCGGTAGCTCCCGCCGTTGAAAACCCTTGCTGGCAAGCGGACCTGAGCAGCTTGCAGGACGTCTATCGTGCCCTGTGCAAGGCCCAGGGCATGGGTATTGGCAGCGATCTTGAACCGGGTACGGTGAAGACGGAACTCAAGCTCGGTTTGCGCATTCTGGTTGCCGAAGACAATGTGATCAATCAACTGATTCTGCGTGATCAACTTGAAGAGTTGGGTTGCACAGTGACATTGGTCAGCGATGGACTGGAAGCACTCGAGCGTTGGCGCGACGACGATTTTGATCTGCTGCTGACCGACGTCAACATGCCGAAAATGAACGGTTATGAGCTGGCGGCCCGGTTGCGGGCCATGAACATAACGCTGCCGATCATTGGTGCAACGGCCAATGCCATGCGTGAGGAGAGCGAGCGCTGTCTGAATGCGGGGATGAATCACTGCCTGATCAAGCCTTTTACGCTGCACACCCTATACAACTGTCTTCAGCACTTCTAAAGGAGGATCCAGTGAAGCCCTATCGTGTACTGGTCGTTGAGGATCACCCTTTTCAGCATGAGTATTTGCTGAACGTTTTCAATGAGGTGGGTGGCTTTACAGTTGACACCGTTTGGGATGGCGATGGCGCGCTGGAGTGTCTGGCGCGTCATGACTATGACTTGCTGCTCAGTGACTTGCTGATGCCTGTGATGGATGGTGTGCAACTGATCCAGAGAGTTGCCGCCCTGAAAAATAAACCGGCGTTGGCACTGATGAGCGCCTCGTCCCGGCGCATGCTGATTAGTGCGGGGCTGGCAGCAAAAAACCTGGGTATTTCAGTGATTGGCCTGATCTCCAAACCGGTCGAGTTCAATGCGGTACAGCGCTTGAAAGAGCGAATGGAGCTTTTCCGCCTTAACGGTGATACGGACCCCTCACTGGCCATTGAAGTCGACCCGCAGAGTATCGAATTGGCCATGGCCAACGGGCAGATTCAAGCATGGTTCCAGCCCAAGAAATCCCTGCGCAACGGCAATATTCTCAGTGCAGAAGCCCTGGTGCGTTGGGTGCATCCCGAGGCCGGCTTGTTATTGCCCAAGGACTTTCTGACCTTGTTGATCAGCCACGGTCTTGAAGAGCGGCTGTTGTGGCTGATGCTGGAGCAAACACTTCAAGCCCAAAGACAATGGCGAGAGCAGGGCTGGGATATTCCGGTTTCAATCAACTTGCCCACGCATTTGCTGGATAACCATGCGCTCGCCGACCGTCTGCGCGACGCTGTGATTGCTGATGGTGGCGAGCCACGCAGTATCGTTTTTGAACTGATGGAGAGTTCAACCACAGAAGAGCTCAGTAATTACTATGCGGGAGCTTGTCGTTTGCGCATGATGGGCTTTGGCTTGGCCCAGGATGATTTTGGCAAGGGATTCAGCTCTTACTTCAATCTGGTTTCCACTCCATTCAGTGAGCTCAAGATTGACCGGTCGCTGGTACATGGCTGTGTCGAAAACGAGAATCTGGCGTCAGCACTGCGCAGCCTTGTTGAACTGAGCCGCAAGCTGGGCCTGACAGTTGTCGCCGAGGGCGTCGAGACACAGGCCGAGCTCGAGTTTCTGCGCAGCATCCAGTGTGATCAAGTGCAAGGTTTCCTTATTTGCGGCGCTATATCGTGCGCCGACTTTGAAACTCTTTTACTGGACGATAGCTCTAAGCCATCACCGGGGTAGCTGAGTGCGGCGCCACGGGTCTTGTTCTGCGCTCGATCTGTAGAAACCGGGGGCGCCGGACTTGCCATGTCATCAATGTGGAGCCAGGCAATGCGCGAATTAAAGGTAGTGATTGCCGACGATCATCCAGTGGTGGTACTGGGGCTTCGGGAAATGATTCAACGTGATGAGTATTTCTCCCTGGTAGGCGAGGCGCTGAGCTCGTCGCAGTTGGTCGAGCAGTTGCAGTTGCATCAACCCGAACTGCTGATTACTGATTTCAACATGCCAGGGGATGAAACCTATGGCGACGGTCTGCAACTGATCGAGTACATCATTGAGCATTTTCCCGGGGTCAAGATCCTGGTGCTGACAGTCATGAGCAATCATCTGATTATCTCGCGCTTGCTGGAGCTGGGTGTGGCAGGCGTGATTGCTAAAAGCCATATCCGCGAAGAAATAGGCAAGGCCCTAAGTGCGTTGGCCAACGATCGGGACTATACGGCCCCGGCTGCTCCAGCCATCTCTGTGGTGACTAACCCCAAAGTCATTGATGAACGTTTCTCCACACTTTCACCCCGTGAAGTTGAGGTGCTGAGGCTGTTTGTTGCGGGCAATAGCGTGGGTGATATCGCCCGCCAATTGAACCGCAGCGTTAAAACCGTGAGCACCCAAAAGGTGGCTGCGATGCAGAAGCTGGAAGTGCTTAACGACCATGCCTTGCTGACCTATTGCATCAAAGCGGACCCCTTCGAATAGCTGTAGTGCTCTTCCAGTGCAGGAGTCATGTTTGCCATGCCGCAAATGAAAGTCTTATTGGCCGACGACCATCCGATTGTGTTGATGGGCGTGCGTGAAATCATTGAGCGTGACCCGCGTTTCAAGGTTGTGGGCGAAGCAATGAGTTCCTCGGAGTTGATCGACAAAATTTCGTTACTCAAGCCTGATGTGATTATTACCGACTACAACATGCCGGGTGACGATCAATATGGTGACGGCACTCGCCTGGTGGAGTACCTGCGCCGGCATTTTCCCGAGCCCAAGGTATTGATCCTGACCGTTATAACCAATGCACAAGTACTGACCTGGCTGTATGAGCTGGGTATCAGCGGTGTCATTTCAAAGAGCGCTGGGCTTGAGCAGATCCTGGTGGCGCTGGACGCGTTCTATCGCCAAGGGCACTACCAGCAGGACCAGCCGCAAGGGGCCTTGAGTGAGGACGCCGATGACCTTTCGCAAAGGCTCAGCCAACTGACGGTCAAGGAGTTCGAGGTCCTGCGTCTGTTCTCTACGGGGGTGAGTGTGAGCGATGTCGCGCATAGCCTGAACCGCAGCATTAAAACCATCAGTACCCTGAAGATTTCGGCGATGCGCAAACTCAATGTCGACAATGATCAAGCGCTGCTGATCTTGTGCGTCAAGGCCAATCTGTTTGCCTGACGCAGCGGTTTACAGATAGATCATTTCCATCAATAGCGTTGAGCTGTAACTGCCGATTGCGGGCAGCTCCTCCCCGGTCTTGACCGGCCGCACTGAGAGCTGGAGCTTGAGCCGCGTTTCTTCAACCGGGAAGATCAATTGCTCGCCCAGCTTCAGGTCAATCACTTTCAACGTACTGGTCATGTCGCTCAGGCGGGTTTTCAGCCCCAGTCTGTCGAGCGTGGTGCGCAGTGTGCTGCTGTCAAAAGCACCATTGCCGGCGCTGAAACGCAGGTGTACCTGGCTGCCTTTGATGCATTGAAAGTCCAGGCTGACATCGGTCCAGCCGGTGATGTCCGAGTTCAGCGAGTTGAGGTTTGTCTTGGGGATATCCACGCTTTGCGAGGCCGGGAAGTTGGCTGTGCAGGGTGGTTTTATCAGAGTGCCGCCCACCTCTATCAGGGCGGCATCCTCTGCACAGATGGCCGGGCTGAGCAACAGCGCTGCGGTGGACAGCATCGCCACCCACAGGCTCACTCTGGCGAGCATGGACATCTCACAGGTACTCGATACTGATAACAGCCGAAGTGCTGAATGCACCCTCGGTCAACGCACCAAGGGCAATCAACTTTGCTTTCATACTCAGGTCGACCGTGCCGCTCTGGTTGGTCAGGTTGCGTTTGGTCCCGGTAATGTTGGCCGCCGTGCTGTCGCTGTTCCAGAGCAATGAATAAGCCAGATTGGTTTTGCCCGTTGAGGCCTGTGTGGTTGAGCCTTGAATCGTGCGGGCTGCCAGAATGCTCACCGCCAGTACCGAGTTGGCCGGGCAGGTCATGGTGAGGGGGATGTCGATCAGCGCGGCATCGGCCACCTGGTCATAACGCAGGCTGCCGAAGTTGGCGGTCAGCGTCTTGCTGCTGGTCAGGTTGCAGGGCGGACGCGTCAGGGTGCCGCTCAGGTTGATGGTCACAGTGTCTGTTACGGCGTTGGCGGTCGAGCTGAGCAGGCCTGCGAACAGTGTCGCAGCCAATGTCAGGGATAATTTCATGGTTGAGCTCCTTACTTGATCAGAGATAGGTGATGTTGAGGGTGTACTGACTGTAAAAATTTCCGGTAGGCGAAACACTGGTATTCAGGCGCGGGCGAAAACCAAGGCTGATGTTGTTGCTGCCATTGGTCAGCGCCAGCGTGCGTGGGCTGTTGAAGCTCACTGCCGTGTTGGTGTCAGCCCAGGTGGCAGCCATCGACAGACCGGCCAGAGTTGTGGCTGAAACGCCCGGGCTGCCGCTGATGGCCGCCTGGGTGGGTACCAGCGTGGCGGTCGCTTGCGTACCGCGAGTGCAATTCATGGTGATATTGGCAATTTGCTGCGAACTGGCGAAGTCATTGCTGCTGAGTGTGCCAAAGGGCAGGTTGAGGGTTTTTGCCGAGCCCATCGAACAGGCGGGCTGGATGACCCGGAAGCTGAGAATGACGGTCTGCAAGTAGTCGCCGTAAGCCTCATAACCTTGGATAGAGGTGTCTGTGAGCGTGACACTGACCATGTAGTTGCCAGGCGTGACGGGCGCCGTTCCATAAAGCAGAACGTTGTAGGAAAAGGTGTTGCCCACGTACAGCTGCACACAGCTCCACGGCATGCATGTAGTGGTCGCAGTCCCGATGGGCAGCTCGGGAACCATCAGTCCAGAGTTGGTATGAAACACCTGGACCTTGCTGCCTCTGCCCTGGTTGTAGAACTGGCTGTGCTGCAATGACGCGCCAAAGGGAAACCAACGGGTAACCCGGCAGTTGGCTGTCATGTTGGCGGTATAGCTGGTGGATGGCGCAAGGTCGCCCAGCTGAATGATGCCGGTGGTGCCCGTAGGGGGGCATGCGAGGTTGTTTTCAATCAGGGCAAACGCTTGCTGACTGACAAGTCCCAGCAACAGGCAGAGCAGCAACAAGCAGACTTTGACCAGCCCCGGACGAGAGGATTTGACGTTTGATTCATGCATCGGGAGTACCTTGAGTGTCTGGCGATTTGGCATCGCAACGGATGGTCAGTTGCCCGATGCCAGTCTCTGACAGGTTGTAGGTGTTCAGGTCCAGGTCCTTGGCGCACCAAGGCTGGCCGTTGACGTTGATCAGCAGCCGCGCCTTGTCCGGCACGCCAGTCATAAATACCCGGCCCTTGTCGGCTACCATCGCGCTGCTCAGCAGAGTGCCCTTGAGGTCATACAGCTGCGCTTCGGCGGCGAAAGGGGCGGGCTTGCCAGTGCTTGAGCTGACGCTGACCAGCAGGCGGCGGCCGTTATGGGTTTCGAAGTTGGCCAGGACAAAGGCACCACGATTGGGGGTGACTTCCTGTACCAGGTTGGCAATGTCGGTGTTGTCCGACAGTGAGTCAGTGTTGAGCGATACCTTGTTTTTGCGGTACGGCTGCGCCGAGGGAATAATCGTGTAGCCACTGCCGTTGGTCTTGATCCCGCTCTTGGTCAGCACGCCCACATCGGCGGCGCCGGGGGTGGCGACAATGATGTTGGTCTCGCCCAATGGCTGGGTGAACATCACGGTATTGCGGATGGCAACCACGCCGCCTTCCACGCCATAGTCCATCTGACGGGTGTTCTGATCCTTGTTATAGGAGCCGTGCCAAATGGCATTGGCCGCGTTGTAGCGGGCCGCCACCGAGCCGCCGAGCACGCGGTCATCGTCACTGATCTGCTGATTGATGCCCAGGTTGTACGACAGGGCATCGTCCTGCAGTTGCGAGCCGCTGAAGGTGGCATTGCGGCTGGCATTGCCGGCGGAGTCCTGGTTGGTGCTCAGGCCGATGCGGCTGCTGCTGCCCGGGCTGCCCAGCGGCAGGCTGACGCTCAGCGACACGCTACGGATGTCGTCGCCCATGCCGCTGTTCTGTGACAGCCCCAGGTTGTAGGAGGCGCTGGCAACACTGAAGCTGTAGCCCAACTGAATGGAGGTATTGCTCTTGGCCCGGTTCCAGTAATCGGTTTTGGTCAGGTTGGCGTACATGCCGCCCCAGGTACCGAATTGTTGCGATACGTTGGCGGTAAAGCTGCTTTTCATATGGCCGGTCAAATAGGGGGAAAACGCCGCACTGTTATTCAGGGTTTCATCGACATAGGGCTCTAGCGAGTTGTTGGAGCGTGCGTTGATTGCCTCGTTGAAGCTGTAATAGCCGCTGGTGGAGTAGCGATAGCCAATCAGGCTGAAGCTGGTATCGGTCAGATCGATGGATTTGGAGTACCGGAAGCGATATGACTGGCCCGACAGCGTTTTGGCGTCTGCGCCCATGTCTTCGCTGATGGCATGGGTCACGTCCAGGGAAATCGCACCAAAGCCGGCAAAGTCGTGGGCAAAGCCAAGTAGCGCCGATTTGTATTGTTCGCTGACGATGCTGCCACCGAACAGCGTGGTGCCCTCGGTCAGGCCGCGGCGATAGGTGCCTTGTACAAAACTGGGCTTGGGCGAATTCTGCGCGCCTTCTGCCGGGCGATACTGGCCTGCGGTCACAGCGTAGCTTTGCTGGCCTTCACGCAACATGTAAGGCACAGAGGCAAATGACTGGATGTAGACCTGGCGCTCGCCATTGGGGCCTTCGATGGTGACTTCGATATCGCCGTTGCCCGCGGTCGAGTACAGGTTCTTGAGGGCGAACGGGCCTGACGGCACCCACTGTTCACTGATGACATAACCGCGCTGGCGCAATGTCACCAGCGAGCGGCCGTTGGCAACCCCACGCACTACGGGGGCAAAATTACGCGCATCATCGGGCAGCATGTCCAGATCAGAAGCGATCCCCACGCCGCGGTAAGAGATGGTGTCGAACAGATCGCTGTCGGTGGCGCTTTCACCCACCGTGGCAATGGCCATAAGGTTGCCCAGGTCGCGCTGGACATAGGTGTCCACCGATTTCCAGCTGCCGTCGACGTTAGTGCCTTTTTGCCAGGTCGAGAAATTGCGAAAGCGCCAGGCGCCGCTGTTGAACCCGCTATGAACACTGCCGAACTGGGATTGGCGGCTGCCGAACTGGTTCTCGTAGTCGCTCCCGGAAAAACTGTAGTTGGCGAAGGCCACCTGCTCGCCATCGCTCCAGGTCTTGCGCCGGGTTTCAAACGGCACGCTGCCGATATACGCCTGGGGAACCTGCAGGCTCAAATGCTGCTTGTTGAAGTCGTAATCGTAGGTGACGCCGGTAAGGTCACGGTTGAAGTACACGCAATTGTCGGCGCTGATGTCCGCATTTTTCAGGCGTGTGGGGTCAATTCCCAAATCCATCAGGGCCTGAAGGCTGAAGCAGGGGAACAGGCCGTTGGGAGTCGATATCTGGCTCGCGGTTTCTCGCACAAAGTGCAGGTCGCGCTGCTCCACAAGCCGGTCATCCACTGACAGGTCTACCCGGTAGATCCCCGGAAGTTGACCCTGGCTCATGGCTTTTACTTGCTCGGCCACTTCGCTCGAAGCGTTGCCGCCGCCAATTTCCAGAAAAGAAGAGTCAAAACTGTAGTCTGCATGCACTGCGGTTGTTGCAAGACCTGTAGCCGCAACGGTCATCGTGCTCCAGCACTTTACTCGGCGCGCGAAGGCGCACATGCGCAATCGCAGCATGAGGGGGTCCTTCCATTCAGCGGATTATTCAGTGATCAATGTGGGGTAACGGGTGCGGCCTTGACTGTGCTGCCGTACTCGTTGATGTAGCTAAGTTCTAGGCTGTCGCTGTTTTTCAGCGCTATCGGAGTGGTGACGGTGCTGCCGGGCTTGATAACCTCGGGCATGCCTTTGCTGGCGCTGTTGTTGACCAGCAACTCACTGACCACTACGTTGTAGCCTGACGGGTTATGCACCGCCAATTTCCCGCCTTCGGTCCGCCACTGAAGTTTTTCAACAGCTTCGGGCAATGTGCCCTTGAGGTTGGCAGGGCGATAAAACAGTTTGATCGTGGTCTTGAGTGCTATTTGCAGCACGTTCTGGTTACGCTGTTCCTCGCTCTTGGCCGGGATGGCTTTGACATTGAGCAAAAACAGACTTTCTTTGTCATCGGGCAGGTTCTGAGCGTTGGTGGCAATGATGCGCAGAAGGTTCTGGCCCTTGGCATCCAGGCGAAACAACGGCGGTGTGACAATAAACTCATCGGCGCTGGCGTCGCGGTCATCGAACGGGCTGACCCACGACTGCACGAGATACGGCACACCGTCATCACCCGAGTTTGAAAGTGCAAGGTTGGCTTCTTTCTCCTTGCTTTGATACACAACGCGCGTAGAACCCACGTTGACGCCTGCATGAACCTGGGGCAGCCAGAAGCTTGCTGCCAGTGCCAAAAAGGCTGCAACTTTTAAACGCATTAAGATGTCCTCTGGTTAACGCCAGAGCTCGCGATCAATCGCGATCAACCGCGAGCTCTTCGTTAAATGCATAAATTACTTGTAGGTAACGTCGAAACTGGCCAATGCATTGACTTTACCGGTGCCGATGCCACGCACACCCGGGGTCTCACCCGAAGCTGCGGTGTCGGCAACCAGGCGAACATAGGATGCGGTGAAGTCGAAGGTGTTGGACTGCGGACGCAGAACGTAATCGTTGCTGGCCGTGTTAAGTGGCAACTTGTTACCGGTGCGCGCGTCGTTGATCTGGATACCAACGCCGGGTACCTGGTTGTCACCGGTCATGCCCAACACGGTTGCATCAGTGCCAGCTTGTTGGCCGCTGAATTTGATGGAGGCGTTTTTCAGGGTCGAGCCGCTGCAGTTTTCCAGCGAGATCGAAAATGGTGTGGCGCCAGCAGTGGCGACAGCCCCTACAGTGTTAGGGAAGTCGGCAATACGGACCTGGCCCATATCAACCGCTTTTTTAACGCTTTCGCTGTTGATGGTGCATGCGTTGTCGTTGATAGTGCCGGTGAATTCAACCTGACCATCAGCCGCTTGAGCGGTAGCAGCAGCCATTACGATCAGCAGCGAAGAGCCACAAAGCGCGGTGTATTTGCCAAATTTATGAAACATGAGAGAAGCCCTCTACAAACCAATGATGTGTGATTTCCATTATTTAATGCCCCCCCTGCCAACGGCTCGCCGCGGCAGGTGATGCAAAGGATGCAATTGCCAGAGGAGAATCCCCATCAGACAATTCCTGTTCGGCTTGCTCAGGCCATTTCGAGGGCGCAGAAGTGGCGGCTCAAGGCTCGTGGCGAGCGCAGTGGGGGCTGGCGGATAGTGCAATGTGTAACCCTTTGGCTAGCAACAGGCTTGCCTATTTCCTCCCAAGTCATCGACGGCGCTAAATCATGAAGCAAGCTAAGGTACGTCTCGGTGCGCTGGCACTGAGCTCACTCAGACTGAACAAACTATTGCTCCTGCTCACCGGGTTTGCCCTGCTGCTGGTGAGCATGAGCTATTGGGCGGTTAATCGAGTGCTGAAGGAGGAGGGCGAGAAGACGGATTTTCATTTCGCGCGGCTGATGGAAAGCATTCATGAGCATGAGACCTTTTTGCGTATTGCCGTTCAAAGCTACAGTCAGGCCAATGAAAACCTGCTGATAGATAGCCAACCGCACTCGCACGAGGTACTGATCCGTCAGGGCGATGAGCGCTTGTTCCAGAACCGTGACACGGCCAAGTCATTGCCCTTTACGGTGAGCCAGCGAGACAAGTTCACCCATGCCGAAATGCAGGGCGTCTACTCGCTCGGTGTGCAGTTGACCGACCTTTTCACGGCTTACTGGTCCGATTCCCACTATGTGGCGCCGCAGGTATTTGTTTTTTCCCCCAGCGATCAATTCACTATTGCGGTGCCCGGTATTGAGGGCACGCGGCAGTCCCCCCTGTTGCTCAAAAGCAACTTTTTCGATGTGACCAAACGTTTGTACGATGAACTTATGGTGCATCGCCATGCCCTTGGCAGTGATGAACTGATCTGGATAAAAGCTCCGCAGGACCTGATTCAAAAGCGCAAGTACATTGTCGGCGCCGTCGGGCTGAATCTGTCGCGCAACTTCATGCCACCGGGGGCTGAAGCCAATGACCTGGTGATCCTGAACGCGTTACTGGACGTCAGCGATATCGGTGATCTGGAGCGCTTGCTGATGCACCCCACCAACAGCCGTTTGACCCTGATCTCGCCTGCCGGCGATGTATTGCTGGGGGACGCCGGGGATGTCGAGGATCTGCCCCTGGGCTTGAGCATTACCCGCGATGGTCTGCGCTTCAAGCTGAGTTCGGGCGGGGCCACGCCCTGGGTCGGGTTGTACGCGATCAGTTATCAGAACTTCTTTGGCTATGCCAAATGGCCTTTGGCCGGCGCGGCGGGCCTGCTGGTGTTGTTTGGGCTGATCGGCTGGCGCTTCAACCGCTGGTACCGCAAGCAAATCATCGAACCTGCCCAACGTGCCAGCCAGTCCCTGGCCGAGAGCGAAGAATTCAATCGGGCCATGCTCGACAGCGCACCCGTGGGGTTGTGCGTGGTCGAGCGCAGCACGGGAGAGATCCTGCTGGAAAACCAGAGGGCGCATGAGTGGCAGGGTACCCCTGAACTGATTGCCCTGCTGAAGCGCGATTATGGTGAGCACGAACTGGGAGAGGTCCAGTTGGAAGTCGCGGGGCGCTATCTGCAGGCCTGTTTTGTCTTTACCCGTTACAAGGGCAAGAACGTGGTGCTCTGTGGTTTCAACGACGTCACCCGGCATGTGGATGACGCCAACCTGATGGAGCAGGAGCGGCGTTCGGCTGACGAAGCGAGCAAAGCCAAGACTCTGTTTCTGGCAACCATGAGCCATGAAATTCGTACGCCTCTATACGGGGTACTGGGCAATCTTGAACTGCTGGGCCTTACGTCTCTGAATGAGCGCCAGCGTGAATACCTGCAGACCATTCAGCGGTCGTCTACGGTGTTGTTTCAGTTGATCAGTGATGTGCTGGACGTCTCCAAGATCGAGTCCGGGCAAATGGCTGTCGAGGCCAAGTCCTTCTGTCCGCTGGACTTGTTTGAAGACTGTGTGCGCAGTTATTCAGCCGCGGCGAGCAATAAGGGCTTGAAGATTTTTGCCTGTGCCGACGCGCAGTTGCCGCCATTGTTGAGTGGCGATGCGGTACGTATTCGGCAAATCATCAATAATTTGCTGAGTAACGCAATCAAGTTCACCGACACCGGCTGGGTTGTCTTCAGGCTCAAGGTGATTGGCATCGAACAAGGGCAGGCCGCGTTGCAGTGGCAGGTTTCCGATACCGGCGTGGGGATCAGCGAAGAGCAACTGACGCGTCTGTTCAAGCCGTTCTCCCAGGTGGGTGGCAGCGAACGTGCAGGCGGTGCGGGGCTGGGCCTGTCCATTTGTGCGAGCTTGAGCGAGATGATGGGCGCGAATTTGCGAGTGGTCAGTGAACCGGGGCTTGGCAGCAGCTTTTCGTTGCATATGAGCTTACCGGTTATCGCCGGTTCACTGGGTAGTTGTGCCGATATCGACCTTGAGGGGGTCCGTGTTTACGTGCGCGCTGCGCGCAATGATATAGGGCAGATCCTGGCAGACTGGTTAAACCATTGGGGCGCTCGCGCCCAGGTTATGCCGGCAGCGCTTCCTCCCGACTACCCTGCAATCCTGCTGGATCTGGACCCTGACCAACCGCTGACAGTGCCCTGGCAAGGTGAGCGGCTGCTGGCGACCGAGTCGGGGGGCAGCCAGCCGCAAAGAACTGCCCGTGGCTGGGAGGTCAATGCCTATGATATTCGCGCCATTGGCAGAACGCTGATGCAGATCGCCCATGGGGCTGTCCCCCAGGCGTCCGCCAGTGTGGTGCCCTATGCCGCAAACCTGGAATTGAACGTTCTGGTCGCCGAGGATAACCCCGTCAATCAGGAGATCCTCAGGGAGCAGTTGGAAGCCCTGGGGGTTCGGGTCACGCTGGCAGACGATGGTGAACAAGCCCTGTCGCGCTGGAAGGAAGCGTCGTTTGATCTGGTGATCACCGACGTCAATATGCCCAGACTCGATGGCTATCAGCTGACGCGCCGCTTGCGTGAGCTTGACCCGCGGGTGCCGATTATTGGTGTGACCGCCAATGCCCTGCGTGAAGAAGGGGAGCGCTGCCTGGAAGCGGGAATGAATGTATGGCTGGTCAAGCCCCTGAGCCTGACCACATTACGCCAGACCTTGTCCGCCTTGTGCGCAGCGCCTGCCGAGCTGCCTGTTGGCGTCCATGATGCCCCCGATGCACCCCTGCAGACGGATGATCTGCAAGACTGGATCAGCCTGTCGCCAGCCATGCATCGGCTGTTTATCGCCACCATGCAGGAGGATCTGGCGCAGGCTCAGCTGGCGTTGCAGCAGGGCAATACCTCGAAACTGATCAGTTATGTGCACCGGATGCACGGTTCTTTTGCCACGGTGGGCGCTGTCAATTTGGCTGAGGCCTGCAATCAGTGCGAAATTGCCTTGTTGCGTGAGCCCTTGAACCCGGTCTCGGTCGCGGCCAATGAGGTATTGCTCGAACGTTTGCGCAGGGTGGTCGCGAGGCTGGTTGACGGGGCGTTATATCCCGGCAGCCAGTAACGTTACGGCCACGTTCAGCGGGCTTGCGGATCTGCCGGTGATCACAGTGGCCGTTTGTTGTACCTTGGAATCGTCCCTCCCAACAATAATATGGACGTTTCCATGGCCTCTAACCCTGCATTTCACGCTTCTCCCATGCCCACCCTGCTCGATGCCCTGCGCGAGCTGCTCGGTGAGCGCCTGAGCACTGGCCGAGCCGAGTGCGAGCAACACGGCCGAGGTGAGTCATACCACCCGACCTTGCCGCCGGACGCGGTGTGTTACGCCGAGTCCACGGCCGAGGTGGCGGCCATCGTCAAACTCTGCGCAGCGCAGCGAGTGCCGATCATTGCCTTTGGTGGTGGCACTTCACTGGAAGGCCATGTAGGCGCTACCCGGGGCGGGGTCTGTATCGACCTGAGCCGCATGCAGCGAATCATCGCCGTGCGCCCGGATGATCTGGATGTCACTGTGGAGGCCGGGGTAACCCGCATGCAGCTGAATGCCGAACTGCGTACCACCGGGCTGTTCTTTCCGGTCGACCCGGGCGGTGAAAGCACCCTGGGAGGCATGGCAGCGACCCGCGCTTCAGGGACCAATGCGGTGCGTTACGGGACCATGCGCGAAAACGTGTTGAACCTGACCGTGGTGCTGGCTGACGGCCAGGTGATAAAGACCGGTGGACGGGCGCGAAAATCATCCGCTGGCTACGACCTCACGCGCTTGTTTGTCGGCTCGGAAGGCACCCTGGGGATCATCACCGAAGTCACGCTGCGCCTTTACGGTATTCCGGAAACCACCTGCGCGGCGGTGTGTACCTTCCCGACGATAGCGGCGGCGGTCAGTTCGGTGGTGTCGATCATTCAATATGGCATTCCAGTGTCACGGGTCGAATTGCTCGATGCGCGCACAGTGCAGGCGGTCAACCGTTTCTCGCAGATGGGCCTGGTTGAAACGCCGACGCTGTTTTTCGAGTTCGCCGGTTCCCCGGCCAGTGTGGCGGAGCAGGTGGAACTGACCCGGGAAATTGTTGAAAGCAATGGTGCATTGGGTTTCCAGGCGGCTGGCGATGCTGATGCGCGCAATGCCCTGTGGCGTGCCCGGCACAGTGTCCACTATGCAATGCAGTCCATGCGGCCGAATGGTCGGATCTGGAGTACGGATGTCTGCGTACCGATTTCGGCGCTGACCCGGTGCATTGCCGAAACGGCTGAAGATGTGGCCAGGGTTTCATTTTTCGTAGGCATGGTCGGGCATGTCGGGGATGGCAACTTTCACCTGGGGATGGTGGTCGACCCGGGCAATGCCGCAGAACTGGTTGAAGCCGAAGCGCTCAATGAGCGGGTTGTCGAGCGCGCCATTGCCCTTGAGGGCACTTGCACCGGAGAGCATGGCATTGGTTCGGGAAAGATAAAGTTCATGCCCCTGGAGCATGGCGCCGCACTGGGTGTCATGCACCTGGTCAAGCAGGCTCTCGACCCTCTTGGGCTGATGAACCCGGGGAAAATCCTGCCCCAGGGGTGATATCAGGCCTGGGCGGTGATGTAAGCGCAGGTAATCATTGGTCTTTTTTTTATTTCGTGCTTGACGCCCCGACGGTAAAACACGTTTAATTGCCGCCTTGCCCAGATAGCTCAGTCGGTAGAGCAGGGGATTGAAAATCCCCGTGTCGGCGGTTCGATTCCGTCTCTGGGCACCACAACAGCAAAACCCCTGATGCCTTATGGCTTCGGGGGTTTTTTGTTTTCGGGTGGAGCAAATCTGTTCTGCCTATCCCTTTGTCGCCTCGTCACTCGTTACGCCTTTCAGGGTGTTTACTTTCAATAAGGCTTTGTCTTTTGAAGAGGTGGGTGCGATGAGCAATGAACAGGCAGTACCCGAGACCAAAGGCGTTACGGTCACGTTGCTGGCCACCATCGACCTTGGCCCCGAGATCGAGGGAATGGCAGGGCGCCAGCTTCGCATGCGTAAGGTGACGATTGAGCCGGGGGGCGTTTTCGGGCCGGTTCACAACCATACAGACAGGCCTGGCACCGTCTATATCCTTCACGGGGTTATCACTGACCATAGAAATGGTATCGCCACGGAGTATGGCCCGGGTGTGGGCTGGCCTGAAGACAGGCACACCACGCACTGGCTTGAGAACAGGGGAGTGATTGAGGCGGTGGAGATTTCAGTCGATATCGTCAGGCAAGACTAAGCCCGCATCAGGCGGCTGCTTGATAGTCGCTCACTCGAGCGGAATCCGTAATGGATGACGTTGTGAGCGCGCGCGTCACCAAAACCAATAAGGCAAGAACTTGGGGGTCGGTTCATTGGCCAATTCCAGATGGTAGGTAATGGCGTTAAAGAAAAACATGTCCAGTACGAGAAAAGTCGCCGCCCCAAAAGAGAATGTCAAAAACTCGCGATGTGGATGTGAATAAAGGCGTGACTCCATCCAAGGGCGAGCCGCGGCAAGAATAATCAAGCCCGTCATTGCACCAAGGTAGTTCGGTTGAACAGGGGACGCCGCAAAGTGACTATAAATAAATGCAAACAGAAGCATCCCGAGGCCAATAACGGGTAGTCTCAAGCAGAACTTCAGCAGTTTGTCTCTGGTGTTGGCGAATCGTTGGCTTCGATCTACAAAGATATAGGCCGCTAACAAGGAAATCGCGGGTGTGATTGAAAGTATGTAACGCGCTTTCTTGGCACTTGGAATTGTCAGCAGTACGACCACGACAAGAAACCAGGCCGAGAGATACAAGAGCATGCTTGTCGACGGTAGAGGCGACGGTGCAAAAAAATCTTTGCCCTTTCTGATGATGACGTTCAAGGCAATAAAAACGGTTACACCGTAGGTCAGCAAGCCGGCAGAGAAGTAGAAGTAATAACGAGGTGCCTGGTTACTGTCAAACCGCCCCAGCCCTTGCTTGACCAATACCTCCTGCAAGAAAGCATGTCCACCTTGTGCGTAGGCAGCCGCTATCAGCAGCAAAAGGGCAGCGCCCAGGACCAGGCCGGCGAGCAGGCAGAACACAACGAGCCTGCGCCATTGCCGGCTCAGCAGGTAATAAGAGGCGACTACACTGGCTGGGACGATCAGGCCAACAGGACCACGGAATGCAAAGCCCAGCGCCAGGGCTGCGAGTATAAGCAGCAATCGGGATGTTTGTTTATGCTCGTCTCCTGCACAGGCCAGATAAAAACATATCACGGTAAAAAGTGCAGGGTATATATCCATTGATAAGGAGTTTACGCCGTCCAGAAATGACCAGGTGAATAGCGCGAACACAACACCATATGCGCCCCATTTCTTTTCCTGCCGTTCACCCAGCTTGTATATGAATACCAGTGTCAAGGCGGCAGCAATACAAAAGGGCGTCGCCAGGGAGAGAAGGGATACTTGGCCAAATGGCAGTGAAATCAGATAAACGAGGAGCGTATGGGTCACTGTGTAGTCGGGATAGGGCTGCAGGTCATCAGAGATTGGAAAAAGCGTCAATCCGTCCTGGAACATATAGTGGGCGAAGTCGACGAAGCGTGTTGTGTAATTGAGCACTGCGGGCCTGTATTGCAGGGCAGCAAATAGGAAAAAAGACATTATAAAAATAACGGAGCAGGGGTATTTAAAAGTGACGTATTTAAGTGCCTTCATATAAGCGGCTCTCCAAAAACGCGCAGGCTAGCATTGTTTTTTTTAGGTAACCCAGATTTAAAGGTAAATATTTATTATATTAAAAGTGTCAGGGAATAGTGGGGCTACCTGTCCATTTCAGATCATGGGCTGCGAACAGGTGTGAAGCAGACTGATTCGGATCGGTCATGACGTCAGGGCGGGAGGCGAGTTCTGGACGCAGTTGCCAGGTTTTTGGCCGAGGGCTCGCAGGACGCGACGGGGAGATTTGGGAGGAGACAAGAAGAAACCCCCAGACACAAGAAAGCCCGCACTAGGCGGGCTTCTTGTACTGTCTGCAGACTCATGGAGACTTCTGTAAACAAGCGTTTGGTGGCTACACAGGGACTTGAACCCCGGACCCCAGCATTATGAATGCTATGCTCTAACCAACTGAGCTATGTAGCCGATGGCGCGCATTATTCCCTCGTACGGGGGGTGTGTCAAGCAAATATCTAAAAAAAATCTTCGTTCTATCAATTGCTTAAGGTTTTACGGCGTTTGCATGGAAAGATCTTGTAAAAGAATGGCACATTGACGGATCTGCAAGCGCGCATTCACCTGTCGTACGGAAACCCAAATGGCTCTTAGCAACGCTCAAACAACTACAATCGCGTCCCCTCCAGCCCCTCAGTCAAGCCCATTGGTCATGCGCATTATCGGCGCCGTGGCCCTGGCGCATCTGATCAATGACCTGATCCAGGCTGTACTGCCGTCGATCTATCCGATGCTCAAGGCCAAATATGACCTGACCTTTACCCAGATCGGACTGATAACCCTGACGTTTCAGATGACCGCTTCGCTATTGCAGCCGTGGGTGGGTTACTACACCGACCGTCATCCCAATCCGCTTTTGTTGCCTGCCGGGATGGTTTGCACCCTGATCGGGATTTTGATGTTGTCTCAGGTCGGCAGTTTTCCGCTGATTTTGCTGGCCGCCGCCCTGGTGGGTATTGGCTCTTCTACGTTTCACCCCGAAGCTTCCCGTGTAGCGAGGCTTGCTTCGGGCGGGCGTTACGGGCTTGCGCAATCGACCTTCCAGGTAGGTGGCAATGCCGGCTCGGCCTTTGGCCCGTTGTTGGCTGCGGCCATCATCATTCCCTTCGGTCAGGGTAACGTGGCCTGGTTCGGCCTGTTTGCCCTGTTCGCCGTTGGACTGCTGTATGTCATCAGTCGCTGGTACCGCAACCATTTGAATCTGTTCAAGCTCAAGGCCGGGCAGCAGGCGACTCATGGGTTGTCGAAGCAGCGGGTACTCGGTGCCCTGGCGGTGCTCGGCTTGCTGGTGTTCTCCAAGTACTTCTACATGGCGAGTCTGACCAGCTACTACACCTTCTTTCTGATCGAAAAGTTCGACGTGTCAGTGTCCACCTCGCAGTTGTACCTGTTCCTGTTCCTGGGCGCAGTTGCGGCGGGCACGTTCTTTGGCGGCCCCATCGGTGACCGTATCGGCCGCAAGGCGGTGATCTGGTTTTCAATTCTCGGGGTGGCGCCGTTTACCTTGCTGCTGCCCTATGCCGACCTGTTCTGGACCAGTGTGCTCAGCGTGATCATCGGCTTTATCCTGGCCTCGGCATTTTCGGCCATTGTGGTGTATGCCCAGGAGCTGGTGCCGGGCAATGTGGGGATGATTGCCGGTATCTTCTTCGGCCTGATGTTTGGTTTTGGCGGGATTGGTGCGGCCTTGCTCGGGCATTTGGCGGACATTCATGGCATCGAGTATGTGTACACCCTGTGCTCTTACCTGCCGTTGTTCGGCGTGCTGGCGATTTTGCTGCCGCGAACGAAAAAAGTCTGAGTCGGTAGTGGGGGCCATTCCCTGGCCTTGCTCCGGGCGTGCCCTCAATCATGGACCCCTCTGAGCATCCGTGGCGGGCACTAGCAGTGGGTGGCCATCTTGAGTTGTTCGCGAGCTCGCGAGATGCGTGAGCGAACTGTCCCTATAGGGATTTCCAGAGCGCTGGCGGTGTCGCGATAACTGCTGCCGCTTTGCACCGATGCATACAACGTGTCGCGCATTTCGATGGGCAGCCGGTTGAAGGCAATCAGCGTGAGCTCAAGCCTGCGGTGAGTCTCAAATTGACCATACAGGTCGGGGCTGTGGTCCTGCTCATGGCACTGCGTCTCGTCGAACTCGCAATGCACCGGCCTTGCGTGCAACCGACGAAAATGATTGCGAATGAGGTTCTGGGCAATGCCGCACATCCATGTGCTGAGCGTTGCCTGGCCGTTGAAGCGTGCTTTGCTGCGCCACGCCTCCAGGCAGGTCAACTGAAAAATATCCTCTGCATCTTCGGGGTTCAGTACGCGCTTGTGGATAAACGCTTTAAGTTTTTTTTGAAGTTCAGTCGACAGATCCAGAAAGTCAGGGGCAGGGGGGGAAGCCTTATCAAGGTGATCCATTTTTTATCCTCAGGGTGAGTGCTATCGAAAATGGTTTCGACAAGGACCTCCCAAGCATCGCCTGTGCCAATTTGCGGATCGAATATAGCCATCTGATTTATATGAGCTTTACAGGTTTTTAACAGGCGCGGTTGTGCCGGATCTTGCGTAGCGGACCTTGTGCGTGCGCCAGTTTTTTCAAAAACATGCCAATGCTACTGCCAGGGAACCGCTTGCCTGTGATCAACCACACAGGTCAATGAAACCTCCTGACTTGGCAGCGCTATGAAAGTTGAAGGGCGAAACGACACCGCGCAGATCCTGCTCTCTTCTCGGAGCGTTGGGGGGCAGATGCCCCAGTCTTCTGCGCAAAGTGCCGCTGAAGAGGTTGGCATGTTGTTCAGCCAGAAAGCCGAAAGCAGCAGCAAGGCATTGGCTCAGCGCGTGCTGCGCACGGTAGATAACCGGGTGCAGAAGGTTGAGGGTATCCAGCAGTTAAACGAGCTCTATGAGCAACTGGGGCATCCCGCTCAGCTCAGCCTGGGGCTGCTGACCCGGCACGTTCGTCTGGCACTGGCGTCAGACTCAGGGGTCGAAGCCTTGCTGGCGTTGACCGGCGACGACCCGGCCCGCACCAGTGTTGTCTTGCAGTACATGGTTGCTCAGGCCCGGGCACAAGGGCGTGAAGGTGATATCGAGCGGGTGCAGAAGGTTCAGGCACAGTTGCATACCCGCTATGACCGGCAAATTCAGGCGGGCCTGAATATTGCGCTGGCGCTGGCAGCAGCCGAAGGCGATGCCGCGCTGCGCCAGGCTGTTCGCACGCTGTATTACTCCAGTGTGGTGCGCAAACAATCACTGCCGAGCATTATCCAGGCCTTGCTGGCTTTATTCGATGAAGAGAGGGTCAACGACGGGTTGCGCGTGATGGCGCGCGCGCTGGCGGATGATATCGCCGCCCACCGGCCCTCGGTGCCGAGCATCAGGCTGCGTACTCTGTTGAGCGGGCTTCAAGGCTGCACCCAGTTGAGCAGCCTTTTGCACAGTTGCCGGTGGTTTATTGAGCGATTGTCATCCCGCGAACGGCAGGCCGAACTGTCGCCAGTCTCCCTGTTGCAACGTCTGCTGGGGTATGCGGGCACGGGCATCGATAGCGATGAGGTGCAAAGCCTGAGTCGTGAGTTGGGTGGCGAAAACCTTTCCAGTCAACTGGTCTTGCTCAATCAAGTTTATCCGTTGATTCAGCGTCTCCCGTTGGCCGTTTGGAGTGACCCTGCAAGCCGTCAGGACGCATTGCAGTCTTTTTTGAGCTTGATGGGTGAACACACTCAGAGCGAAGGTATCGTCCAGCTGTCGGCAGGGCTGACGAGACCGATTCGATGAGGCTCGTCAAATGGCTCAGTGAAGGCCCTGGCAGGGTGGCAAGCCCGGGCGAAGTGCTCGGGGCCGTGGCAGTGCTGGGCATTGTTTTTATCTTTATCGTGCCCTTGCCGACCTGGCTGGTGGATGTGCTGATCGCGCTCAATATGTGCCTGGCCAGCCTGTTGATCGTGCTGGCGCTTTATCTGCCCAACCCTTTGGCATTTTCCACATTTCCTGCACTTTTGCTGCTGACCACGATGTTTCGTCTGGCGTTGTCGATTGCCACGACCCGCCTGATCCTGCTGGAGCAGGATGCGGGCGAGATCGTCGAGGCCTTTGGCAACTTTGTGGTGGGGGGGAATCTGGCGGTGGGGCTGGTGATTTTTCTGATCATCACCATCGTCAATTTCCTGGTGATTACCAAGGGTTCGGAACGTGTCGCTGAAGTGGCGGCGCGCTTTAGCCTGGATGCGCTGCCGGGCAAGCAGATGTCCATCGACAGTGACCTGCGTGGCGGGTTGATCGATGGTGCACAGGCCCGATACAAGCGTGACCAGTTGTCCCGGGAAAGCCAGATGTTCGGTGCCATGGATGGCGCCATGAAGTTTGTCAAAGGAGACGCCATCGCAGGCCTGGTGATTGTGCTGATCAATATCCTCGGCGGGTTTTCCACGGGGGTAGTGCAACACGGGATGAGTGCTGGCGAGGCCATCACGCTGTATTCGGTATTGACCATCGGTGATGGTCTGATCGCGCAAATTCCGGCGCTGTTGATTGCCTTGACCGCGGGGATGATCATCACCCGTGTCGCCCCCGACGACCAATCGCCAGGCAGCCATGTCGGGGCACAAATCGGCCAGCAGATAACCCGTGAACCCAAGAGCTGGATGATCGCATCGGCGGCCATGCTGGCCTTCGCCGCCCTGCCGGGAATGCCCGCCCCGGTGTTTGGCTTGATTGCCCTGTGTACGTTTGCGCCGGGTTTTTACTGGTGGTCGCGAAGCCGCAAGGCTGAGGCGTTGGAGCCGGCGCAAGCAGTGCAGGTGGCCCCTGAACACAACGGCGACGAAGATCTGAGAGTGTTTGATCCGACACGCCCGTATCTGCTGCAGTTCGCCAGTGCCCATCAAAGCCTGGAGCTTACTGAGCGGCTGATTCACGGGATTCGTCAGGTGCGCAACAGTATCGTCACCCGTATCGGGGTGACACTTCCCAGTTTTGAAATCGAATACAGCGACGTGCTGCCCGAGGATGAGTTTCGCTTTTGTGTTCACGAAGTGCCCACGCTCAAGGCGACTTTTGATGAACGACGGGCCGTGGCACGGGACAGTGTCACGGATGCTCCTCAGAGTGCTCTCAGAGGCAGCGAGCAAAGAGATGAACGGGACTGGCTATGGCTGAACCCCGGTGATCCGCTGCTGGCCCGGGAGGGCGTCGAGTCGTTCAGTGCCCATGCCTTGATTGTTGAGCGCATGCGTCAAGCCATGATGATCAGCGGGCCGCAATTTTTGGGGTTGCAGGAGAGCAAGTCGATTCTCGGCTGGCTTGAGCACAGCCAGCCTGAGCTGGTTCAAGAGTTGCAGCGGATCATGCCGCTGTCCCGGTTCTCTGCCGTTCTGCAGCGCCTGGCCAGTGAAGGCGTACCCCTGCGGGCGGTACGCCTGATTGTCGAAGTGCTGACCGAACATGGCCAGCACGAGCGCGAAGTGTCAGCGCTGGCGGACTATGCGCGGATTGCCCTGAAGTCGCAGATCTATCATCTGTACAGTCAGGCTGACGGTCTGCATGCCTGGCTGTTGTCTGCCCATAGCGAAAACCTTTTTCGCGAGGCATTGCGCCAAACCCAATCGGGCGTGTTCTTTGCCCTGGACAATGAGCACAGTACGCAACTTGTGGCGCTGCTCAAGGAGGCTTTTGCACCGCGCAAGTGCGACGCAAGCGTATTGCTGGTGGCGCAGGATCTGCGCAGCCCGTTGCGCACGCTGTTGTTCGATGAATTCAACCATGTGCCGGTCATGTCTTTCGCCGAGTTGACCGGCTCGGCCAAGGTCAAGGTGCTCGGGCGTCTTGATCTGCAATTCGACGGTGTGCTGCGCGAGGCCGTGTCTTGAGTCCGGGGCATGGCTTACCTGATGGCGCAACCGTGGTGTTCGATTCGCAGCAGCCTGGCCTGCTGTTCGAGTTGCGAGTGCTGAGCGGTTTGCATGAGGGGGCTGCACTGCCTTTGTTCGGTGAATGCTGGAGCATCGGTGCCCATCAAGATGCCGACCTGGAGTTGTACGACCCTGGCGTTGAAGCCAGGCATGCCCGGTTGCACTGTGTGGACGGGCGCTGGACAGTGCAGGCGCAGGAAGGTCTCTTGCAGGATGAAACCGGCACTGCCCGGGCACAGATTGCCGATCTGGCTGCGGGTAAGGCGTTCGCCATTGGCGGGATACGCTTGTGCATCGCCAATACGCAAAGTGCCTGGGTGGATGAGCTGGCAGAAGTAACCAGGGTGCAGAGCGAAACGGCCGCCGCGCGCTCGGGCATGGTGCCTGCGCGCCGCCCTGGCAAGTGGCTGGCGCTGGCCCTGAGCGTGTCGGTGCTGATATTGGCGGCACAAGTCTGTCAGCCTTCAAACACGGCACAGGCACTTTCTCCGAAGCCATTGGCTGTCAGTGACAGGCGTCAGCTTGCAACAACGTATCAGGTCCATCAGCAATTACTCAAGATGTTGATCGAGCGTGATCTGGACAACGCCATCCGGCTGCAGATGGTTGATGAGCAAATCATCCTGGACGGTGATGTCGGCAAAGACTCGCTGGCACTGGTCTCGCGGATGCTCGATCGCTTCGAGGCGCAGTTTGAAACGCCGGTTGCGATCATTAATCAGGTCCAGGAAATCTGCACGGTACTGCCCTTCAGGATCGTCCAGATAATCGGTGGCCAAAAGGCCCATGTTGTATTGGCCGACGGGCGTAGGCTGTTTTTTGGTGACGAAGCGCAGGGTGTGCGCCTGACTGCGATCGACAACCGCCGAGTACTGTTTGAAGGCGCGCAGCGCTATGAGGTGAGCTGGTGAACGGCACGATTGCTGAGCGCCTTGAGCGCTGGCGGCAACGCCAGTTCACGCACCTGGCGGGTTTTTCACCGGTGACCCTGAGCGGTCGGCTCCTGCGGATCAATGGCATGCTGCTGCAATGCTGCCTGCCCCAGGCCCGCATTGGCGAGCTGTGCCGGGTTCAGGCAGGGAGCAACGCATGGATACTGGCAGAGGTCATCGGCTGCGATCAGCAAGACGCCACCCTCAGTGCTTTGGCGAGCCTCGAAGGAATATGCGCAGGGGCGGCCGTTGAACGCTTGGGGGCTGTGCATCAGGTTCGCGTCGGCAATGATCTGCTGGGGCAAGTGCTCGACGGGTTTGGCCGACCGCTTGCCGGGGGCGACGGGGGGGGCTTCGCCTGGCGGCCTTGTGAGGAGGCCAATGCTGTTGTATGCGAGGCGCCCCTGGCCACTCAGAGGCCGCGCATCGGTCGCACTTTGCCAACAGGGGTACGGGCCATTGACGGGTTGTTGACCCTGGGTGAGGGCCAGCGGGTCGGGCTGTTTGCCGGTGCCGGTTGTGGCAAGACCACCCTGCTGGCCGAAATCGCCCGCAACGTCGAGTGCGATGTGATCGTGTTTGGCCTGGTTGGCGAGCGCGGTCGCGAGCTGCGTGAGTTTCTTGACCATGAGCTGGATGAGGGGCTGCGGGGCAAAGCCGTGCTGGTGTGCGCAACCTCTGATCGCACAAGTATGGAGCGTGCGCGGGCAGCCTTTACCGCAACTGCTCTGGCCGAAGGTTTCCGACGCAAAGGCCGGCGGGTTTTATTGTTGATCGACTCATTGACGCGCTTTGCCCGCGCTCAGCGGGAAATCGGTCTGGCCGCTGGCGAACCCTTGGGCAGAGGCGGGTTGCCGCCCTCGGTTTACAGCCTGTTGCCACGTCTGGTAGAGCGCGCAGGCCTGACTCGCGAGGGGTCTATCACCGCGATCTATACCGTACTCATTGAGCAGGACTCCATGGGCGATCCGGTAGCCGATGAGGTTCGATCCTTGCTGGACGGGCACATTGTGTTGTCCCGCAAACTGGCAGAGCGCGGTCACTATCCGGCGATAGATGTGCTGGGCAGCCTGTCACGGATCCTGAGCAATGTGGCTGCGCCAGAACATATGCAAAACATGGCCGCGTTCAGGCGATTGCTGAGCGCGCATCAGCAGATCGAACTGCTGCTCAGGCTGGGTGAGTACCAGGCGGGCAACGATGCCCTGACCGACCTGGCCGTCGAGAGCCGCCAGCGTGTGGAGGCCTTTTTGCGTCAGGACTTGCGCGAGCCTGCAACGTTTCAGGAAACCCTGGAGCACTTGAGCGAGTTGACTGCCCATGTGCCCTTCTGAAAACCGCCCGCCTGCCACCGAGCCCTTGCGGCGCCTGCGCCAACATCGGGCCGATCGGGCTGAGCGTTTGTTGCACATCAAACGTATGGAGCTGCGAGCCCTTGGCCTGAACATTGAGCAGGCCCGTTCGGCGGTTGAGCAGGCCAGGCAAAACGAAAACCGGCAGCAAGCCGAACTGACCGGCCGGTACCAGGGGCAGGTGGTGTCGCCCAGGACCCTGTCGGGCTGGGACGAGTCACAGCGCCAGTGGGCGGCTCAAACAGCGCAGCAGGCAAGTGCCTTGCAAGCGCTGCTCGAGCAGCAGCGCGTGGTTGCGATCCATGTCGAGAGTGCCCGCCAGTACGCGGGTGAATGCCAGAGAAAGGTCGAAAAACTTCTGGAATTGTCGATGTTGCTGGCAGAGGAGGCGGGATGGCCGAGTCATCAGGAGTAAACCCGGTGCCGTTGCCATTGGCCCGGTATCTGCCTGCCGCCCCGGCGCGCGCAGCCGACTGCAAACTGTTTGCAGACAGCCTGGCAGGCGCGGATAGGGGCTTGGCACAGGTGTTGTCCGAGGCACTGATGCCCCGTGCACCGGGGGCAGGGCCATGGCCAGTGCAATTTGTGCTGCATCTGGCACATCGCGGGCGGGTCAGTGTCAGCGCCCGTTATGAACATCATGGCTGGCTGATCATTTTAAAGGCGCAGCAATCCGCCACCCGACAATGGCTCTCCCGTCAGCAGCAACCCTGTCAACGGCGTCTGGCCCGTGCCTTGGGGCAGGTCGTCAGGATCCGGTTACTGCAGGAGTGCCAGTGATGACGGTAGCGCCGATCACCTTGCCACAGCTGGACGCAACCACGGTCCAGGCCTGTTGGCGGTTGGGTCGTGGCCTGCGCTATTCATTTCAGGTCGCAGGCGAGCCCGGTGAGCTTTTGCTGGAACCGGGGCGGGCGCCAGGGGGTGGTGCGTGTGTCTCGTTCGAGAGCCGCTGCGGGGTCTTTACGCTCAGTGATGCAGGGCCCTTGCTTAGCCTGTTTGGCGAGTGCCCGGTGGTGCTGGCCGAGACCGGCAACGATCCCCGGTCATGGTTTTGGGCGCACTTTGAGCAGCGCATGAGTGCGCAGTTAAGGGCGCTTTTTGGCTATCTGCGGCCCCTTGCCGACAGGCAGGTGGGCGCATTCGAGTGCTGCCTCAGTGTAGTGCTGGGCCCATCGCGAAGTGTCGGCCGATTGATGCTGGCGGCCCACAGCCTGTTGGCGCTTTGCGAGGCGGGGCAATGGCAGGCAGTCAAGGCGCCGTTGCCCGATTGCTTTGCCGTGCCTGTGCCCGTGGTGCTTGGCTATCTGCCGTTGACGGTTGAGCAGTTGCGCAGGGTACGACCAGGCGACGTGCTGGTGCCGGAGCGCCTGTTGTTCAGCGGTGATGGCGTGGGGCAGTTGAGGATTGGGCGGTGGCGGATCACATCGCAAATTGATGATGAAGGCGGGCGTCGCTGCCTGACCGTGTGTGCTCTCGAGGAGTCGGCTGTGGAAGAGGTGATGTTTGCGGGTACGGACGTTGAACGGCATAAAGGCAATGAGCCGTTTGAAACCTTGCAGGTAGAGCTGAGCGTGCGCTGTGGCGCACTCAAGTTGAGCCTGGGTGAGCTGCGCCAGTTGGCCCCCGGCATGGTGTTGAGCATCGAGGGCTATGACACGGGCATGGCCGGGTTGTATTACGGCGACCGGCCGATCGGTCACGGGCAGTTGGTGGAGGTTGAGGGGCGCCTTGGCCTGCAACTGTCGCGCATCAGTTTTTCGCAATGACCGTTCAAGGGATCGATCCCTTTCTGCTGGCGCTGTTTCTCGGCGGCCTGTCACTGATGCCCATGCTGCTGATGGTGTGCACCGCCTTCCTGAAAATCTGCATTGTGTTGATGATTACCCGCAACGCCATTGGTGTGCAGCAGGTGCCGCCGAGCATGGCCCTTTATGGAGTTGCCCTGGCTGCAACGATGTTTGTCATGGCACCGGTGGGGTATGAAACCGCCCAGGCCCTCAAGCAGACGCCGCTGGATATGAGCAGTGTGCAAGCCTTGCAGGAGAGCGGGGAGGAGGCGGTAAAGCCCTTGCGGGCCTTTATGGCACGCAACACTGCTCCCGATGTGCTGACCCATCTGCTGGATAACACTGCGCGTCTATGGCCTGCGCAACTGGCGCAAGAGGTCAAGCGTGACGACCTTATCCTGCTGGTACCGGCATTTGTGCTGTCGCAGCTACAGGCAGGGTTTGAAATCGGTTTTCTGATTTACATCCCCTTTATCGTGATCGACCTGATCGTCTCGAACCTGTTGTTGGCGCTGGGCATGCAGATGGTCTCGCCCATGACCCTTTCATTGCCGCTCAAGCTGTTGCTGTTTGTGCTGGTTTCGGGTTGGACACGTCTGCTCGACAGTCTGTTCCTGTCCTATCTGTGAGGCGTCCATGGAGCCGATTTTGCTGTTCAAGCAGGGCATGCTGCTGGTGGTGGTGCTGTCTGCGCCACCGCTGATCGTGGCTGTAGCGGTGGGTGTGCTGACCTCGCTGGTGCAGGCGCTGATGCAGGTACAGGACCAGACGCTGCCCTTCGGCATCAAACTGGTTGCAGTGGGCGTCACGTTGGCGCTGACGGGGCGCTGGATCGGGGTTGAGCTGATTCAATTGATCAACCTCACCTTTGACATGGTCGCCCGCTCGGCGCTTTAGAGGGAACACCCGATGGCCCCACAGATTGCGTTTCTCGAATACCTGCCCAGCCTCGCCATTGCGATGGCGCGCCTGTATCCCTGTTTTTTTCTGATCCCGGCATTCTGCTTCGAACATGTGCGCGGCATGCCCCGGCATGTCATCGTTTTTGCGCTGGCCCTGATACCTGCCCCGGGTATTTATCACGCCTTGTCGGGCGTGAATTACACCCTGCTGGCGCTCGGCGGTCTGATGCTCAAAGAGGCCATGCTGGGCTTTTTGCTGGGCATGCTGCTGTCCATGCCGTTCTGGCTGTTCGAGTCGGTAGGGGCTTTGCTCGATAACCAGCGTGGTGCCCTGATCGGCGGGCAGCTCAACCCTTCGCTGGGGGCGGATGCCACACCTGTCGGGCACCTGTTCAAGCAACTGAGCATTTTTTTGCTGATGGTCACCCTCGGGCTGGGCAGCTTGACCCGGGGGATCTGGGACAGCTACCTGATCTGGCCCCCCACGCTCTGGTTACCGACCATTGCTGCGGATGGTTTTGCCGTGTTTCTTTCTTTGCTCGGCGATACCTTCACGCATCTGCTGCTCTACGCCGCGCCCTTTATTGCGCTGTTGTTGTTGATCGAATTCGCTGTTGCCCTGTTGAGCCTCTACAGCCCGCAGTTGCAGGTATTTGTGCTGTCGATGCCGGCCAAAAGCCTGGCCGGGCTGGGCTTTCTGCTGCTCTACCTGCCACAACTGGAGGAGCTGATCGTGGGACGGATGAGTCTGCTGGGGGATCTTGGGCACGCACTGGGCCAGCTCTTCAAAGTAGGTGAGTCATGAGCGATTCGGGTGAGAAGAAATATGACGCCAGCCAGAAAAAACTGCAGGACCAGCGCAAAAAAGGCCAGGTTGCGCAAAGTCAGGACATCGCCAAACTGCTGACGCTGGCGGTTATCAGTGAGGTCGCCTTGATCACGGCTCAGAACAGCCTGCAGCGTTTTGGCCAATTGCTGATGCTGCCCGTTTCACTGGTCGGGCAACCCTTTGGTCATTCGCTGCAGGCCGTGTTCGTCGAGGCGGGTTACCTGTTTTTTGACTTCGCCTTACTGATGACCGGCGTTGCAGTCTTGATGAAATTAATCAGCAGCTGGCTGCAATTCGGCTTTCTGTTTGCCCCTGAAGTCCTGATCCCGGACTTCAACCGGCTCAACCCGGTCAATCAGGCCCGGCAGATGTTTTCGGCCCAGTCACTGTTGACCCTGCTCACCGGCCTGATCAAGGCACTGCTGATCTGTGCGGTGCTTTACCGAGTGATCGGGCCTTCCCTGGGGGCGTTGGTCGGGTTGGTCAACGCTGACTTGCCGGGCTATATCGTCGCGCTGATCGCCTTGTTCCGGCATTTGCTGCATGTGTGCCTTGGCCTGCTGCTGGTGCTAGCAGTGGTTGACCTGGCGTTGCAGCGGTATTTTTTTGCCCGGCGCATGCGCATGACCCATGTCGAAGTGGTCAAGGAGTACAAGGGCATGGAAGGTGACCCACATACCAAGATGCTGCGTCGGGCACTGGCCCAGGAGCTGGCCCATGAAGAGCCTGTGGCCCCGACTCCGCCGTTGGAAGAGGCCGACATGCTGCTGATCAACCCTACGCATTTTGCCGTGGCGCTGTACTACCGGCCGCCACAGACGCCTTTGCCGACCGTGATTGCCAAGGGGGCTGATGCCCGGGCACGGCGAATGATCGACAGGGCACGGGCAGCAGATGTTCCGGTGATTCAGTGTGTGTGGCTGGCTCGCACGCTGTATGGCATCGAGACCGGGCATTGCATCAGCCGCGAGACCCTGCAGGCGGTTGCGCTGGTCTACCGCACTCTGCGAGAACTGGATGATGACGAGCGCCGTGAAGTCATCGAGTTGGCGGAACTTGAGCAACGCTGATCGGGGCAGGAACCGGGCGCTATTACATGGTCACTCACTCTTCATCAGCCAGTCAGAGTTGAGCAGTCATGGACGTCAATTTTTTTGAACCCGCAAAGCCAGCGCCGTCAGAAATGCGCGGCACAGCCTCCCCGAACACTTCTGGCCCCACCGAATCGGTGCAAATGACCGGTTTTCGTCATTATCAGCAGCCCTCTCTGGCATTCAGCGCCAGCCTGGTTGAAGGAAAAGTCGTGACCCAAGGCTCGTATGTGGGCCAGGACATTGCCGCCCAACTGAATCAGTTGTCCAGGCCGTTCAAGCAAGATGCCACTTACGCAGGCCCTGCCCGGAACCTGCGAATCAGGGACGACAAATTTAATGTATTTCATATCCAGTCCACCCCTGCGGCCGCTGCAGTACTTAAAAGCAGTCTTCCCCTGAGTTTTTACCCGTCGCCCCCGATCAATCCCGGGCGTGCCCATCTGGGGCAGATAAGCGGTGTGCAAACAACCGCCGAAGGCGGCCAGTTTCGTGTGGTCGAGCAACGCCTGTACCGGTTAGAAGCACAGACGCTTCGTTGGTTGCCCGACAAGGACGAGGCCCGATACAGCCGTATTGGCTTGAGTGCTCAAGGGCAACTGATGAAAGTGCCGCAGGGGGTCGCAGACATGAGCATTGATGGTAAAACGCAGGCGAGCCTTGAGGGTTTCACGCTAAAAATCAGCCGCGACACAGCCGATGCTGCTCTTTGTCTTGTTCCCGTCAACGAGTCGGGTAAACCGGTGCAACTGGCGCATCTGGGGCTGGCGGGTGATGTGCTGTACGCCTCGACACCTCAGGGTGAGTTTTTGTGCGCGAACCTGCGCAATGCCGAAGACGGGCAATTGGTCATGCGCCCTGAACCACTCGATAATCTTGAGCAGCTGCATCAGGGCGCAGTCAGCATCAAGGGCTTTATGCATGATGATCAAGGCCGGCTCAACGCCCTTGTCCTCGACTCCCGCCGCCAGTTACACAGCACCCCTTTGAGCCATGGCCCTGATCAGGCATCGGGCTGGAACCTCAGTGATGTGATCCTCAGAGTGAACGACACAGGTTTGCCCGAGCCAGGGCTGCAGACACTCGCCGGTAGTGTGGACCTTGGGCCGCGGGGCAAGGTTGCGCTTGAGGGCAACACATTGCTGTGCTGGAACGAGCGCTCACAGCAATGGGATAAAAGCGCTCACCACAATGTGGAGCGACTGGAGCGTGGCCTGGATGGTCGCGCTTATGTATTGCAAGGTGCAGAGCTGAAAGCGCTGGCAATCCATAAAACGCGGGATGCTGCGTACAGCGGTGCCAGTTATGACCTGACACCTGTTAATGATGCTCATGCCCATATCAACCTTGGTGGCGCCATGGTTGAGAATAACGAGCGAAAGATCACCGGTTTTGCTATCGATAACGCCAGGCAATTTGTAACGCTTGATGCTGAAAACAAGCTGATTGCCCACGTCAACGGAAAGGCCAGGGTCTTGACCTTTACCCGGCCTAAAGAGCTTGTGGCGCTGGCACTTGACCGTCAGGGAGATCTGTATGCACAGACCGGCGCCGGCGAACTGCTCAAGCTCGACAAGGCTCACTGGCAAACCCCTTGCACCTCAGCGCTCACCTGGACTCCCGTGCCGGTGCCGGACAATGCGCCGGTCAAGTCGTTGCGTATGGGAGCAGGTCAGCAATTGATCGTCAGCTGGGGTGAAAACAATGCGCAACAAAAAAGATGGGGTGAACACTATCGGCAGTTGATTGTTTCAGCGGATGGCGACCCGCAATGGAAACCTTTAACGGCACACTCAAACACCCCCGCGAGATCACTGGGTACGGTGTTGGGCAACGCTGAGTTGAAGAGTCAGGACAACGGCACCTCCTGGGCCGTGACCTCCGATTGTTTTGGCCACAAGACTGAAGCCCTGTCGGTTGATCGTGGGGTTATTAAAAGTGCTTTAGCCCATTTTCATCCTGTTCAGGGGATCAAGAATATCGGCCTTGGTATCCAGCATGATGTTAAAGGGCGACGCGGGCTGGCAGACCTCTACGCGGATGTGCGGGAACTGCAGGGGCTATTGCGTACGCTGGCGAGCGTGACACCCCGTACGATGGATATTTCAAGTCGCCTTGACCGCCTGGGCGAGGGCAAGCCAACCCAGGCCCTGGCCACAAAACTCAAGCATTTTATGAGTCAGGTAGAAGAGTACAGCGTGCAATTGGCCAGGCGATTGGGCGACATCAAGGGAGCCCGTGTGATCCCGGATTATCTGCCCACAACGAGTGGCAAACCCACTGAAGGCTCAGCGAGCAACCTGTCCCGAATTCGCCAGTCCTTCGAGAATATGGGGTCTTCAAAGTCTGATATCACAGCGGCCTTGCTGCGCAGTTACGAAAAACAGGGAGTTTGTTTGTCGTTGCACGACGCTGGCCTGAAACGTGATTTGAGCAATTCGACCGGGCTGATCGAGAGCGATTTGATTCAGCACGCCCGCACACTTTTCAGGCTGGTCAAACTGGTCGACCGGCTGGAGGGTAAAGCGCCTGATCAGGCCGAAATAACAGCCCGCCTGGAGAGTGCGATAGAGGACTATCAAAGCAGCCCGGTACACAAGAAAACATCGCAGAACATCAATGGATTGAAGCAGGCAGAAACGCTCTATAACAACTTCAAGTTGTTGGCCAGGGACTTGGGTACCCCGGGATCAGCGCTCAATTTTCATATAACCACTACCTTGGGGCTCAATCCACAAGAGACGGTCAAGCAGGCTCTGCTGCAATGCATTCAAAAGTCTGAAAGCGGCCAGTCAGTTGCATCGAGCCGGAGCAAAACCTTATCGGCATCCCTGTTCTTACTTCCAGTCCCGTTGCTTGAAATCATAGGGGGTGTTTCAAGAGACAAAACCAACGGTATAACGCTGACTCGAACCGATCAGGGGGTCAGCGTTGACATCAATATGGGCACAGGCCATACCGTCACTGGTTCTGTAGGCGTCGGTAACATGTTGCTTCCCTCCGAGGTGCCACTCGAAGGCCGGCTCAGGGTAGGGGCTGAGACTACATTGGCGTTGACGCATGAAAACGAGCAAAGCGTCAGCTTTGATATCAGGGAGGCAGATTTTCCCGCAATGATGGCCATCCTCACCGGGGAGAAAGGGAACGTTTTCGACTTGCTGGATCTTGGCAGCAATCACAAGAGCGGCACGAGCTCGAAAAATGCTTTGGGCTGGAGTGTGTCAGCTCATGTGCAGCCCCGCTTTCACATGTTGATGCCGGAAACCTCGAATACACCTGGTGGCCTGGTACGTACTATGGTGAATGCGGGGGGGGGGCTTCAACTGTTTCATGTTGATCAACGCAGCGCTGTCGTCTTGGGGCAGGATGAAATAACCCGGGCCCAAAGCGTGAATACCCAATGGTTAGCCAGAGGCAGTGCCTCTTTAGGTATGGCGCCGGCCAATGGCGCCTTGTGGACTCAGCTCGGTGCCGATGGACCTACGTGGGTGCCGTATATCACGAGTGATTCTTCGTTCACCCTGGGGTTTGATCGCAGTGTTGCCCGCAGCATGCGTTTTACCTTCAAGCAGCCTGCTGTGATCGATCAGGCGCAAGTCAATGGATTACGCGATGCCTTGTCCCGGCATTCTGCGCCACTCAAGCAACACCTGACCTCGTTTGCAGCACAGGGCCCACTGGTGGAGCAACTGCAACATCTGCATCGTCTATTCATTCAGCTACCGTCACCCGCTACCCGTTCTGAAGAGCACCATGCCCTCAATGAACAGCTGCAAACCTGCCTTCACCAGGAGGCGCTGGCCGCACAAGGTCGGCGAGCACTCAAATCAGTTGAAAGAACGGTTTCCTATGTGGGGGTAAAAGGTGGCCCTGACCATGAGTGGCTGAATGACGCTGCGCCTGCTAACAAGGCGGCAATTCTCCGGCTGTTTGCCCAGCAGCCACAATTCGAGCGGATCATCAACGACCTGGAAAGCAGCCAGGGCACCTCGGTAGTGATCAGGCTGGAGGTCAAGCCGAAGGTGCTGCGCATGATTGACAATCAGATAGGGGATGGGCCTAACGCCATAAATGATGTGCAAAAGGCCCTGGAAAACCCGGACAACCTGCGGATTAAAACCTTGGCTGTAAGCTATACGGCAACTAGAACCGACGCTATGAAGACCCCCATTCCTCTTGTGGCCTACTCCAGCAGGGCAGCCTTGAGCAATTCCTGCAAACTCCTCAACATTGAGTTGAAATACGGTATGGATCAGAACACTCCCTTGCGCGTTGAGTTCAAGGATACGTTGCCCTCGGCTCGTATTCGGGAGCTGAATCCCGAGCAGCTTGACCAAAAGATCCGGCATGGCCGCAGCCCTTTGATGTAATGACAATACCGGCCTGGCTGATAATCAGACAGGCCGGTACATGGGGGTGGGGGCTAAGACTCTGCGCAGGATTGGATGCGTGGGTTTGAATGTCTTCAGATCACCGGGGCAATGGGTCGTTGCACGGTTGATCTAGGGTTCCAGAGGCACAACGTGATGGTCTGAACGTTCAGCATACGAGCCTGTATCTGTACGCATGTGTGGTGGCCACCAGATCACCAGCGTCCTGGCGCTGGAGGCCGGGCGCGCGCACAGGTCTGTACGGCAATCCGAGGTGCAGCCTTGCAACAGTCCAGCCAGGGCCGCCGCCATGGCAACTGCGATCAGCCGAGTCATGGCGCGACCTCCAGCAATGATGGCCGAGACACGCTTGATTGTTCGTCGGGCTCGGGTGCTCGTGTCGCGATAAACACCTCCGCACGTTCGCCGGGCGCCAGCCACGGAGTCGGCCAGACACTCACCGCCAGGGTGCCGGCAGTGCTGCAATCACGTTCATCGACGCGCACCCGGCTCTGGCTCTGGTTGTGCAATACCAGTACGGCCACGTTGTAGTCCTCACTTTCGTACCACTGATGACGCTCGGTATCGACCTTCAGAGACGTGAACGCTTTGCACAGGCTGCCCGTCCGGGTCGGCATCGGCATCGCTGTGAACCGGCCAGGCACGTGGCCCGTGACCAGTTGACGGAACACCCGGGTAATATCGGAGCGCTGAATCACTGGCTGCTTCGCATCACGCCGTCTCAATGGGGTCAGCGCTGCCTCCAGTTGCGCCTGATCCGATTGTGGCAGGTAGCGGGCAGGGTTGGTCTGGTCGCCAATCAGGCGGGGTGTCAGGATAAACAGTCGCTCACGGCGATTTTTAGTGTTCTGCGTGGACGAAAACAGCAGCTTGCCCAGCCATGGGATATTTCCCAATACGGGGACTCGATTGCGGCTGTCGACCTCTTCAGCGACATGAAAACCGCCGATGACCAGGGATTGTTTTTCGTGGATCACTGCCTGGGTACTGATGTTGCCTTTGCGAACATCCGGTGTGGAATGCTGCCCTGTGTTATCGGCAAAGGTGCCGTCTTCGATATCGATGATCAGGTGAATCTGATTGGCGCCACTGGCTTCGATTACCCGGGGTATGACCTGGAAACTGGTGCCGGTGGTGACCGGCATGATGTTGGCCACGCCCTCACCGACGGCCTGGATATATTGCGTGCGATTGAAATCGATAACAGCGGGCTGGTTTTCCAGGGTCATGATCGAGGGGTTGGATACCACCGTTGCCAGCCCGCGGGCTTCAAGCGCCTTGATCTCGGCTGCAAAACGGTCAGCCTGGATCATGGACACGGTTGTCGAGGAAGTGCCAGACAACCCAGTAGCCATCCCGAAACGGCCGCTCTGAAAGCCCCATTTCGTCCCCAGTTCGTTGAGTTGGGTGCGGTTGATATCGATAATCACGGCGTCTATTTCCACGAGTTTGCGCGGGACATCGAGCTTGGCGATCAGTGCCTGATAGAGCGTCCCGCGTTCGCTGGCGTCGTAGATCAACACGCTGTTGTTACGTACATCGGCCTCCACGCGGATGGCGTTCAGGCCTGATGATTTCAAATCGGCGGTGAGCGCGGGCAGTGGTGGATTGCTTGAATAAGGCATGGGGGAGGCCGTGCCGGATACTGGCGAGGGGCCGGGGGAGGGAGCAGCGAACGGGCTCGATGACTTGGTATCGAGCAACCCGCGCAACAAGCTGGCGATACCGGGCACACTCAGTTTTTCGCCCCGATAATCGATCTGCCGGTCTGCCGCATTGGCGAACTGCAGTGTGAAAGTCAGCACATCCTGTTTATTGGCGGGTTCTGCCCGTTTGCGACTGAACTGCCTGATCTGCTCGATATAGCGTTTGGGCCCGGACACCAGTACCACGCCGATATCCGGCAACTCGCCCCAGCCGAAACGCTCATCCAGCAGGCCTATCCGGGTCAGGGCCTGCTTCAGATCGGCAATGGTATCGTCCGCAACTTCAAGGCGGCTCGTGGTCTGCTGGTCAAGCGAACTGATGTAGAGCGTGTTGTTATGCACAAACCACTGGAAACGGTGTTCCAGTGCAAGCCGCTCCATTAAACCGGTGAGCGTGTCGGCGCGTAGCTTGCCGTTTACGACGCCTTGAAGCGCGCCATCAATCTGTAGTTGCAGGCCCACGGTATGGGCAAAGGCCCCTAGAAAATCAGGCACTGACAGGTTATTGGCTTCATGGGCATAAGGCGTTTTTTGCCACTCCTGTGGAACGGCGGCCATCGCCCCGTTGGCTAGCAAAAAAAGAGCTGGCAACAGGGTCCGTTGCAAGGAGTGCTTGAACCTGAGCATCACTGCACGGCATCAATAATGCTTTTGGTCAGGCTGTGCTTGAATCGGGTTTGCTCGTTGATCGAGAAACTGGCAATGGCCATTTTTTGTGAAGCGTCGAGGAAGCGCTGCATGTCTTCGGGGCTTGCTTGATTGTTCAGGGCGATCTCCTCCAGTTTTTTTTGGGCCTGGATAAAGCGGGTGTCAATGCGACGCTGAATGCTTTCGAACGAAGCCATAGAACCTCCATCAGTCAATACTCACCACTCAGTGGTAGCTCCTGCCGGATCAGTTCCATCAGTGGTCATGGGGATCAGCAGCGCCTTGAGCGTTGTGGCCCAGTCAATGCGCAGGTCGTGTTGCGCAGTGACCAGCACCAGAGCGAAGGGGTCGAGGCGTTCATCTGCTTGCAGTTGCCATGCGGTATCCGGGCGGGTGCTTAGCCACTGCCGTACAGGTGCAAGCATCTGCGGGTGGCAGCGCAGGGTTGCATTCAATGGCGGGCATTGGGCTGGCAGCAGTTGCGCCAACAAGGCATTGATTCGCATCTGTGGCGGCACCTCACCGAGCAATCGCTCCAGAGCCTGATTGACCACTTGCGAGGCGCTGGTTTCAATCGCTTGGCACAAGGCGCCATGTTCCTGTTGCCAACGCGCCAGATGGGCATTGGCCTGTTGCCAGAATTCGCTGTGGGCCTTTTGCAGCAGCGTTTCGGCAGCGTTTTCAGCGTTGCTCAGCAGTTCGTCTGCCTGGGCACGTGCCTGGGCCAGCACCTCATTGGCCAGGCCGCAATCGATCAGGTTCTGGCTGCTGATCAGTACCTGGGGCAGCCCGGTTGCGCCTGGCTGCAGCTCAATCGTGCGGCGTGTCAGCATGGTTGTGCCCCTCGTCGCGGGGTCGTGTGTGCCACAACACTGTTTGCCAGAGCGTTCGGAGTTTGGCCGGTGAAATGGCCGGCACCGGTTTTTGCTCCAGCGTTTCGATCCGTGCAGGGGCAAAGCGCAGTCGCGACCTCTGCCAGACCGGTGGTTCGAGCCATGCTCTGAGCAGTTGCAAGGGATCGTCGGCGGGCTCGAGCCAGTCCTGCGTGTGCAAAGCCCTGGCAAGGCGCTGGCACCACAAACGCTGCGTGTCATCCCGTGCAGCAGAAGGTGTAGTGCGGCAGATACGCTCGACCCTTTGCAGCAACGCGTCATAGTGCGCCGGTTGCGCCAGTGCCAGCTGCATCAGGCTGGTTGTGGGCGCACAGGGCAGGCAGGGGGCGATACCCAAGCTCTTGCTGGCGCCTGCATGCTGGTTGCGCAGCAAGGCGGGCGATGCGTCAAGGATCTGCCAGTGCGGATGAGCGTAGCGCCATGGCAAGGCCCACCACTGTACCCAGGCATCAATGTCATTCATGCAGAGCCCTTTTTGCGCAGCTTTAACCATACAACTGACGTAATGATTGCCAGCAGGCACCCTGTCACCAGTGCAGCGAACAGGCTTTTCCAGAACCCCAGGTCTTGCTGCGGCACCAGAAAAGGTCCGAAGAACAGCAGTTGCTGGTTGTCCTGAAACGCGGCGGCAAGAACAAAAACCGTGGTTATTTTGTGCGGGTTGTCGATTGCCATTGCCATGCCCGGAATGCTGCTGGCAACCATCCGCCGTACCCGCGACTGGATGCCGTCGGGGTCCAGTCTGGCATCGTGTTTGATAAACACCGAAGCGGATGCGGGCTGCACGGCCTCACCTGGCGCCACACGCTCGGGCAGTACCACATGCACGCGCGCGACTATCACCCCGTCAATGCTCGACAGTGTGGCTTCAAGCTCTTGTGACAGCGCATAGATGTAACGGGCGCGCTCCTCAAGTGGCGTAGAAATGACACCTTCCTTGCGAAAAATATCACCCAGTGTGGAGCGCTTTGTTCTGGGCAGGCCAGCCGCCGACAGCGAGTTAATCGCCCGGCTGATAGCTTCTGTTCTGACACGAATGGAAATGCCATTTTTATCGGGGACTTTTTGAGCGTGGACCTGTTTGTCTGCCAGTTCTGCAATGACTGCATTGGCCTCCTGTTCGGAGAGCTGGCTGTGAAGCACCACGCTTTCACCACAACCGGTGACGGCCAGCACGAGCAGGAAACACACGCTCTTGATCAGGCGCGCTGCCATGCGGTTACCTAAGACAGATTGGTGAGTTTTTCGATGGCTTGTGACGTCTTGCTGATCATCTTGGCGCTCAGCACGGTCTCAAGGTGGAGCGCCGACAGGGCCCGGGTGGATTTGAGCATGTCGAGGGGGTCGGTGCTGGTACTGGCTTTTTGCAGGGCCCTTGCGGCGGTACTCGACAGACCCGCTAAAAGTGCAGAGCGCTGTTTGAGTGGGTGGCTGGTCAATTTATCGGATATCTCGGTATTGGTTGCTTTAGTTGCCGTGGCAAGCAAAGAGGCGTTGAACCAATGGATATCGGCCAGTTCGGGGGTGTTCGAGGGTAGTTCAGAGGCACTCAAGACGGCCTGGGGGAGCTTCGAAGGAAAGTGGGTTTTCATTTGAAACCTCAAGCTGTGAGTTGTAGTTGCATGCTTGTGTGGCTGCACGCCCCGATTGGCCGGATGCCCCATTCGAGATGGGGCGGTATGAATAAAATCAGTACGAGATGGCCTTGGCACCTGCAAAGATTGCATTCATTGACTTGCTACTTGAGTCCATTACTCCGGCGGCTATGCCGTTTCTCGTGTCAACTCCCGTTTTGTGCATGGCGGCCGCGGCGGCTTTCCATTCTTGTTCGCGCGCAAAATTCTTTTGCGCTTGGAGGGGGTCGTCGCCAGCAGCGCGCGACATTCCTGCAATCAATCCAATTATTGCTCCAATCATGGTCTGTATCCTCTTGGTTTTTTACAGGAAGGTCAGAACGAAATTTTATTATTTATATATATGTTCGTTTGAGAGTGATCGATATTGTTGGTGTGAGTATTTGCCGGGTTTGCAGGGGGCATTCTTGTGTTTCCAAATCCGCCAAGCGCGTTGAGGACCTGGCTCGCAAAGGGCATTACAAGTGAAAGTAAAGGGAACATGTATGTGCCTCTGTGGTTCGGTATTGGGAGTGCAACAGAACGTCTGTTCGCTATTTAAGTGTCGATATCCATGTGGGCAGTTCCAGTGGGAACTACTCAGTAAATGTCTAATTGTTTCATTCGGTGGTACAGCGTGCGCTTGGCAATCCCAAGTTCGATTACCACAGAATCGATACAATTAAAGTGGCGTCGCAAACAATCTGCGATCAACTGCTTTTCTATTTGTTGCAGGCGCATTTTTAAATTTAGAATTGTGGATTCATGTTCACAGGAAGAGGTATCCAGCGGGGGTAGCCCGAGCACAAAGCGCTTTGCTGCGGAGCGTAACTCCCTGACATTGCCCGGCCAGTCATGACAGATGATCTGTTGTAGCAGCGCAGTGTTCGGTACTGGTATGGATGAGTTGAAATGCCGGGCCTCACGCTGAATAAACTCCATAAACAAGGGGGTAATGTATTCGCGTCGTTCTCGCAAAGGCGGCAAGTGCAGGTTCACGACATTCAGGCGATAGTACAGGTCGCACCTGAAATGACCTTGTGCCACCAACTTCGCAAGGGAGGTTTGGGCCGAGGCAATCACACGCATGTCCACAGGGATGAATGTTGTCGAGCCCAATCGCTCAACACCACGGGTTTCCAGAACGCGCAACAATTTGGCCTGCAAAGCCAGCGGCATGCTGTCTATTTCATCCAGGTACAGAGTGCCTTTATCTGAAGCTTCTATAAATCCTGCACGTGATTGCAGGGCGCCGGTGAATGCGCCTTGGGTGACACCAAACAACTGGCTTTCCGCCAGACTCTCGGGGATGGCCGCGCAATTGAGTGCAATATAACGACCACGGCGCCCGGATAAGGTATGCAGATGCTCGGCCAATGTATCTTTGCCTGTGCCTGTTTCACCATGAATCATTATGTCGATATTTTGTGCTGCCGCATTTCTGACAGTAGCGTGAAGTTGTGTGTCATCGGAAAAATATAGGCTTGAAGGCTCTTTGTCCGGGCGAAAGGATCCCATTGAATATACTCCGGCGCCATGTTTTTTTGGTAGGGGAAATTCGCAATGTTAAACAGGTATAAACAACGCTTTTTATTTTATAGTTTGAAGGTGTTGACGGTTTAAACCAAGGCCTGAACTGGCCGCCTGTCGAGAGCTAAAACACATAGACACGGTAAGGATTAGTATTTATTGGCGTAGGGATAGCGTGCCTTACCTCCATGGATCGAACTTCGTGGAGGTAAGGGTAAACGGGTATTTATTCGTATTTTTATTCAGGGTTTTTTCTGCTATCGCCCTGAGTCGTAAATCCGAAGGTCAGAAGGGCGCTTTCAACGGTGCTCAAGTGCTGCATGCACAGCTGCCATGGTGCTGACACAACATCGGCCGATTCATCGCCGGCTACGGGGATGAGTACCGGGTGTTCATCGTCGCTGGCGATCGAGGCGCACCCTGAAGCAACGTTTGCCAGCCGTTCGTGGAGGGAGGACGGTGCCGGGCCCTGTTCCTTGCGCAAGGCATCGGCAAAGGCTTCTGCAAACAACAGGGAGCTGGCGTATAAACGCACGGCGTGGCGCTCGTAACGGCTGGCAATGTCTTTGACTTCCCGTGATACAAAGCGCCCGCGCAAGGTCCAGCGGGCGGTATTGCGGGCCATGCTGATGCCGTTCTCCAGGGCAATAAGGCTGTCGTGGGCCCTGGAAAATATCTGCACGGCATTTTGAGCCTTGGCCGCATCTTGTCCTTCGAGAGCTTGCAGGCTTTTACCGAATCCCGACGCCAGCTTTTCGAGCAACTCCTTGGCGGAGCTGTCGATAATGCCGATCGGGTTGGGGGTCAGCAGTATCTGGCTGAAAACCAGCCCGACGCATGAGCCCACGACCACATCAAGCATCCGTACCACGCCAGCACTTTCCGGGCCTACGGCCAGCATCAGCACCGCCGATACACCGGCCTGGATGGGCACCACGGCCCCCAGGCCATAGAGTGCCGCGATGGCGATGGCAGAGAAGGTGGCAAAGCCAATACGCACCAACGGGTAAGCATCCGGCAACCACAAGGCGGCTTCGCCTACGATGATCCCGGTGGCGACACCCACCATCAGGCCCACCGCTTGCTTGCCATGACTGGGCAGGCCTGGAGCCAGGCACACCACGGCACTGATTGCGGCAAACACGGGGTGTATGTGACCGAAAAAATGCCGGGCGATAATCCACGCCAGTGCGGCGGCAATGGCTGAGGCCAGGGCGTCTCGCCAGCCCAGGGACCAGCGGGCTTTGATTTTTTCGACTATGGGGTCGGTATAGCGGCTGAGGAATTTGGCGCGGGGAATCATTGAGGCTCCCGATCATGAGGTGAGATGGCGTTAACCATAGACCGTTGTTGCGCCCCGGAGTGCGCCACAAACGCCAGGCCAAAAAAAACCGCGCCTGGGCGCGGTTTTTTATACGTGTGCTGTATTACACGTTGAAACGGAAGTGCAGGACGTCACCGTCTTTAACGATGTATTCCTTGCCTTCCAGACGCCACTTACCGGCTTCTTTCGCGCCCGCTTCCCCGTTGAACTTGATGAAGTCGTCGTAGGCGATAACTTCAGCGCGGATAAAGCCTTTTTCGAAGTCGGTGTGGATCACACCGGCTGCTTGAGGGGCGGTAGCACCTACTTTTACTGTCCAGGCGCGAACTTCCTGCACGCCGGCGGTGAAGTAGGTTTGCAGGTCCAGCATTTCGTAACCGGCGCGAATCACACGGTTAAGACCAGGCTCTTCAAGGCCCAGGGCCTCCAGGAACATGTCTTTCTCTTCGCCGTCATCCAGCTCGGCGATTTCTGCTTCGATCTTGTTGCAGACCGGAACAACGATCGCGCCTTCTTCTTCAGCGATAGCCAGCACAACGTCCAGCAACGGGTTGTTCTCAAAACCGTCTTCAGCCACGTTGGCGATGTACATCACCGGCTTGGTGGTCAGCAGGTGGAAGCCTTTGATGATGGCTTTCTCATCTGCGTCCATGTTCTTGATCAGGCTGCGTGCCGGCTTGCCCAGGGTGAAGTGGGCGATCAGCTGTTCCAGCAGGGCTTTTTGGGCTACGGCTTCCTTGTCACCGCCTTTGGCATTGCGCGCGACTTTCTGCAGTTGCTTTTCGCAGCTGTCGAGGTCGGCGAAGATCAGCTCAAGGTCGATGATTTCGATGTCGCGTTTTGGGTCAACGCTGTTGGAAACGTGAATAACGTTTTCGTCTTCAAAGCAGCGGACCACGTGAGCGATGGCATCGGTCTCACGGATGTTGGCCAGGAACTTGTTACCCAGGCCTTCACCTTTCGATGCGCCAGCCACCAGGCCCGCGATATCAACGAACTCCATGGTGGTCGGCAGGATACGCTGTGGCTTGACGATGGCAGCCAGCGCGTCCAGGCGTGGGTCGGGCATCGGCACGATACCGGTGTTCGGCTCGATCGTGCAGAAGGGGAAGTTCTCGGCCGCGATACCGGACTTGGTAAGGGCGTTGAACAGGGTGGACTTGCCGACGTTAGGCAGGCCGACGATGCCGCAGTTGAATCCCATGGTGTTTCCCCTCGGAAAAAGAGTCAGGCCTTCTGGCTGTGCAGGTTTTTCATCGCACGGTTCCATTCCCCGGCGAGGATATCCGGCAGCACGCCGAGGGCAAAATCGATGCTGGCATCCAGTTTTTCCTGTTCGGCGCGTGGCGCACGACCGAGGACAAAGTTGGACACCATGCTGGCGACGCCCGGGTGGCCAATGCCAAGCCGCAGACGGTAGAAATCTTTGTTGTTCCCCAGTTGCGCGATGATGTCGCGCAATCCGTTGTGACCTCCGTGGCCGCCGCCCAGCTTGAGCTTGGCAACGCCTGGCGGGAGATCGAGTTCGTCGTGGGCCACCAATATGGATTCCGGCGCAATGCGGTAGAAACCGGCAAGCGCCGCAACGGCCTGGCCGCTTCGGTTCATATAGGTGGTGGGAATCAACAGACGAACATCCTGACCCTGGTGGCTGAAGCGCCCGGTCAGGCCAAAATATTTGCGGTCTGCAACGAGGTTTACCCCATTGGCTGCCGCGAGACGCTCAACAAAAAGGGCCCCTGCGTTATGCCGGGTCTGTTCGTATTCGGTGCCTGGATTTCCCAGGCCAACGATCAGTTTTATGGCGGTCACGACAAGGGCCCTTCTATGGAGTTGTGGATAACATCGCCGCTAACGGTTAGCGGCGAAAACGGACAAGAAAGCGGGTTTACGTGAGTAAACTTCGCGATCTTGTCCGCTTTACTCGCTGCGTGTTAGCTCGCGATGTTTCTCAAGACTCCAACGACAGAGTAATGAATTACTCTGCTGCTTCTGGTGCAACACGTGGAGCGTGAACGTTGGCTACTGCCAGGTCGTTACCGTGTGCCAGAGCTACGAACTCAACGCCTTTAGGAGCGGTGATGTCCGACAGGTGAATGATCGAGCCGACTTCAGCGTTAGCCAGGTCAACTTCGATGAATTCAGGCAGGTCTTTTGGCAGGCAGGAAACTTCGATTTCCGCAACAACGTGGGAGATCTCGCCGCCTTTCTTGATCGGAGCCGCTTCACCAACGAAGTGAACCGGTACGATTGCAGTCAGTTTTTGACCAGCAACAACGCGTACGAAGTCAGCGTGCATCACGTGGCCTTTAGCCGGGTGACGTTGCAGAGCTTTGATGATCACGTTTTGCTTAACGCCGCCAACGGTCAGTTCGATAACGTGGCTGTAAGCAGCTTCGTTTTCGAGCAGTTTGGCAACTTCTTTAGCCAGCATGCTGATGGATTCAGGGGCTTTTTCGCCACCGTAAACTACAGCTGGAACCAGGCTTGCGAGACGACGCAGGCGGCGGCTCGCACCTTTCCCCAGGTCGGAACGCACTTCAGCATTCAGAGTAAAATCGTTCATGTTGTATCTCCAAAATAACCACATCCGCCCTGGCGTTTGCGACCAGCGCCATGGACGGTATGGGCAAAAAAGCCCCGCCCCAACGGATTGCTGGGGCGGGGCGCTTTTCGTCAGCAGAAGTCCTGAAAGGGCAGGGCCCTTATCGGAACATCGCGCTGATCGATTCTTCGTTGCTGATGCGGCGAACCGCTTCAGCCACAACCGGTGCGATATCCAGTTGGCGGATACGCGAACAGGCTTGTGCGGCAGCGGACAGCGGGATGGTGTTAGTCACCACCAGCTCATCCAGCATGGAATTTTCGATATTCTCGATTGCCCGACCCGACAGCACAGGGTGTGTGCAGTAGGCGAACACTTTGGAAGCACCATGCTCTTTCAAGGCTTTAGCCGCGTGGCACAACGTGCCGGCGGTATCGACCATGTCATCAACCAGAATACAGGTACGCCCTTCGACATCACCGATGATATGCATCACTTCAGAGTGATTGGCTTTCTCACGGCGTTTGTCGATGATACCCAGATCGACGCCCAGGGATTTGGCAACAGCACGTGCACGCACGACGCCGCCGATATCCGGGGACACAATCATAAGGTTCTCAAAGCGCTGATCTTCGATGTCATCCACCAAAACTGGGGAGCCATAGATGTTATCTACAGGAATATCGAAGAAACCCTGGATTTGGTCAGCATGCAAATCAACCGTGAGAACACGATCGATGCCGACTACGGTAAGCATGTCAGCAACAACTTTTGCGCTGATAGCCACACGTGCGGAACGCGGACGGCGATCCTGACGGGCATAACCAAAGTAAGGAATAACAGCAGTAATACGAGTCGCTGAGGAGCGGCGGAAGGCATCAGCCATCACGACGAGTTCCATCAGGTTATCGTTGGTCGGAGCACAAGTCGGCTGAATGATGAAAACGTCTTTACCGCGGACATTTTCATTAATCTCAGCGGTAATTTCGCCGTCGGAAAACTTGCCGACAGAGATGTCACCGAGTGGGATATGCAGCTGACGTACGACACGCCGAGCCAGATCGGGGTTAGCGTTCCCCGTAAAGACCATCATCTTGGACACGCGCAGTACCTGAAGGCTGAGGGTAACCTGGATGAGTATAAGAAATGGCAGGGGCGGCTGGATTCGAACCAACGCATGGCAGGATCAAAACCTGCTGCCTTACCGCTTGGCGACGCCCCTGTATCTGTTGCTACGAGTACCGTGTACCCGTTTCCTTTTACAAATTTTGCAGCTTGCGATGCAACATCGAAACGTTGCTTCCTTTTGCTACAAACCCTGTAAGGGTCTCTGTAAGAAGGTGCAGCACTTTATCAGCATCTGCTTCGTTTGGGAAGGCCCCAAATATACAACTTCCAGTTCCAGTTAATTTTGCTTCGGTATATTTACCTAACAAATTCAAAGCGTTACGTACTTCTGGATAACGCTCCTTCACTACTGCTTCGCAGTCGTTTCGGCTGTTTCCCTTGGGAACGGGGCGCACTTTAATGGGCAAAGAGTCACGTGTCAACAACGGATCTGAAAATATTTCTGCAGTACTTACAGATACTTGCGGGACAAGCACCAGATACCAGGGTTCTTCTGGCTCGGCAGGCGTAAGAATTTCGCCGACACCTTCAGCAAATGCGGCGTGGCCACGAACGAAAACCGGGACGTCGGCCCCAAGAGTCAGGCCCAGCGCTGCCAGCCGGTCTTCATCCCAGGCCAGTTGCCAAAGATGGTTGAGCGCGAGCAGTGTTGTGGCGGCATTGGAACTGCCGCCACCGATGCCGCCGCCCATGGGCAACACTTTTTTGATCCAGATATCGATCCCCAGCGGGCAAGCGGATTGTGCCTGAAGCTTTTTTGCGGCCTTGACGATCAAATTGTCGTCATGAGCAACACCGGGGAATTCGGTGTGCAGGCAAATGATTCCGTCGTCACGCACGGCAAAGGTCATTTCATCGCCGTAGTCGAGAAATTGAAACAGCGTTTGCAGTTCGTGATAGCCATCTTCGCGACGACCGAGAATGTGCAGCATCAGATTAAGCTTTGCCGGGGAGGGCAAAACCAGAGTGTTTCGATTCAGACGGTCTTGCATCTTATTGACCCAACAAGCGAGGTTGCCAATCTTTAACCACGAGCGTGACATCCAGATCCGGGCCGTGCAGCTTGACCCGCTCAGGCAGCCAGAAGCCGTTTTGCTCGACATAGCTCAAATATTCGATTTTCCAGCCGTCCTGTTCCAGGTTGGCCAGGCGGCTGTCACCATTCAATGTTACCCGGCTTTTGCTGCCGGGCGCAGGCAAGCCGCGTACCCACCAGACCAGATGTGACACTGGCAGGCTCCAGCCCAATTGTTCGCCCAAAAGCGCTTCAGGGGTCGGTGCTTCATAGCGGCCCTGATTGGCCACTTCCAGAAGCACGCTGCCCGGGCGCCCGGTCAGGCGAGCGGCTCCGCGGCCCAGCGGACCGGAAAGGCGTATGTCGTAATAGTCCTGGCGCTGCAGCCAGAACAGCGTGGCGCTGCCCGATTCTTTAGGGGCGCGAATGCCGACTTTGCCGCTGATTTGCCAGCCGTCGAGCCGGGTCAATTGCTGTTTGTGGGCTGACCACAGGGCAGGGCTGCCGTGGCCTTCTACGGATTCGCGGGCGCCGAAGCCCGCGCAACCGGCGAGCACGGCAATCAGGCTGAAAACCACGAGATGGCGCAAGTGACGATAAAACATGAGTTAAAGAGTCTCTGATCCGGTCAGGCGCAAAATGGTTTTGCGCAGAATAGGGCTGTCAGGATTTTCTTTAAGAAAAGTGCCCCAGATTTTTTTCGCTTCACGCTGCTTGCCATTGGCCCACAGCACTTCGCCCAGATGAGCGGCTACTTCCTGATCAGGGAAACGCTCCAGTGCCTGGCGCAGCAAGCGTTCGGCCTCATCCAGATTGCCAAGGCGATAATTTACCCAGCCCAGGCTGTCGAGCACAGCAGGGTCGTCCGGGTTCAGATCGTAGGCTTGCTGGATCAGCGCCTTGGCTTCCGTGTAGCGAGTGGTTCGATCCGAAAGCGTATAGCCCAGGGCGTTCAATGCCATGGCGTTGTCAGGTTCACGCTTGATGATGGCGCGTAAATCGCGCTCCATCTGATCAAGATCGTTACGTTTCTCGGCCAGCATGGCGCGTGAATACAGCAGGTTGAGATCGTCCGGGTATTGCTTGAGTGCTTGTTGCAGCGTGTTCCAGGCGCGATCGCTCTGGTTGTTCGCCGCCAGGGTTTCGGCTTCTATCAAGTACAGCTGGATGGCGTAGTCGGGCTGTGCACCACGGGCCGAGGCCAGTTTTTTCGAGGCTTCGGCGCCGCGACCATGGCTGATCAGGATGTCCGCCTGGCGCAGTTGTGCGGGCAGGTATTCGCTGCCGGGACCTACCAATGCGTACTCAACCAGTGCGCCCTCGGGATCATTGCGTTCTTCGGCGATGCGGCCCAGGTTCAGATGCGCCGAGTCGACATGGCTGTCGCGCTCGATCAGCTCTTGCAGATAGCCTTCGGCTTCGTCCCAGGATTTGCCTTCCAGGCAAACCAGTGCCAGCGAGAATCGCAGCTCATCGTCTTCGGGGTATTGCTCCACCAGGCTGGCAAACTGCACTTTTGCCTCGGTCATGCGGTTCTGCTCGACCAGGGTGCGCGCATAGGTCAGGCCCAGGCGCTTGTCATCGGGGTACTGGCTGACGCTTTTTTTCAGCAGGGGCAACGCTTCATCGCCGCGGTTGAGGCTTTGCAACAAACGGGCGCGCAACAGAATCGGGGCGACTTCGCCGTTTTGCGGCGGGTTCTTTTCCAGTAGCTTCAGCGCGCCTTCGGCATCACCGTCCTGTTGCATCAACAAGGCCTTGCCGAAAATCAGCTGACCGTTGTCCGGGTGCTTGGCCAGCAGGCTGTCAAAACTTTTTTGCAGACCTGCCCGGGTATCCGCATCGGTTTCTATGGCCGCCAGGGCCAGGAAATCGAAGTGAGTATCACCCTTGGCCTGCAGGACTTTTTCCATGTAGACCAGGGATTCGTCATAACGGCCGTTGCGCGCCAGCTGAATGGCTGCAGCACGTTGCGCCTCGATATCGTCCGGCGCGTTTTTCACCCAGATCAGCGAGGTATCCAGTGCGGCCTGGTCGGCGCCCAGATACTCGGCGATACGGAAAGCGCGTTCGGAAACTCCCGGATCCTGCGTGTTGATCGCTTGCGTCACGTAGTTATCGAGGGCGATATCCAGACGATTGCGCTGGCCGGCCAGCTCGGCGCTCAACAGGCTGTACAGCGTGTCTTCGCTGAACGAACTGTAGACCGTGGGTTTTTCCGGGGTGGAGGAAACGTCTTCTGCCGCGGATGAGTCATCCGGGGACGTGGGGGCCAGAGCCTGGCAGCCACTGAGAAGGACGAGAGCGAGGAGCAACGCGGAGGATCTATTCATATAAGAGATGGGCGACTTACCTGCGGTCTGGGCATCATGACACATGCAATGGTGCAAACCATAACAGGTGCGACTATCGATATCCGGGGCTGATGATGTGTTCAACAGACGTTAACTATAGAGACAATAGTCAGCAATGGTTGTTCTGAATCTGGCGAAGTAGGACAATTGTCGGCTTCTTGTCATCATCAGCGATCTTGAATGGCCTTCCTCGCACTCGGTATTAACCACAAGACTGCTTCAGTAGACGTCCGCGAGCGCGTGGCTTTTACTCCGGAGCAGTTGGTTGAGGCCTTGCAGCAGCTCTGCCGCCTAACCGACAGTCGCGAAGCTGCGATCCTCTCCACCTGCAATCGCAGCGAGCTCTATATAGAGCAGGACCACCTTTCGGCAGACCGTGTGCTGCAATGGCTGGCGGACTATCATGACCTGAGCCTCGATGAACTGCGTGCCTGCGCCTATATCCATGAAGACGACGCAGCCGTTCGTCACATGATGCGCGTGGCTTCAGGCCTGGATTCGCTGGTGTTGGGCGAACCGCAGATTCTCGGCCAGATGAAGTCTGCCTATGCCGTGGCGCGTGAGGCGGGCACGGTCGGGCCGTTGTTGGGGCGCTTGTTCCAGGCCACGTTCAACTCGGCCAAACAGGTGCGCACCGACACCGCCATCGGTGAAAACCCGGTTTCGGTGGCCTTTGCCGCGGTGAGCCTGGCCAAGCAGATCTTCAGCGATCTGCAGCGCAGCCAGGCCTTGCTGATCGGTGCGGGCGAGACGATTACCCTGGTCGCCCGCCACCTGCATGACCTGGGAGTAAAGCGTATCGTGGTGGCCAACCGTACCCTGGAACGCGCCAGTACCCTGGCTGAGCAGTTTGGCGCCCACGCGGTACTGCTGTCGGATATTCCCCAGGAGCTGGTACACAGCGACATCGTGATCAGCTCCACGGCCAGCCAATTGCCGATTTTGGGCAAGGGCGCGGTCGAAAGCGCCCTGAAGCTGCGCAAGCACAAACCGATCTTTATGGTCGATATTGCCGTTCCCCGGGATATCGAGCCTGAAGTCGGTGAGCTGGACGACGTGTACCTCTATACCGTCGATGACTTGCATGAAGTGGTTGCGGAAAACCTCAAGAGCCGTCAGGGCGCGGCCCAGGCGGCAGAAGAGCTGGTGAGCATAGGCGCTGACGATTTTATGGTGCGCCTGCGTGAACTGGCGGCTGTGGATGTGCTCAAGGCCTACCGCCAGCAAAGCGAACGCCTGCGTGACGAAGAGCTGCAAAAGGCCCAGCGCATGCTCGCCAACGGCAGCAATCCGGAAGATGTGCTGGTACAACTGGCGCGCGGGCTGACCAACAAATTGCTTCATGCCCCCAGCGTACAACTGAAAAAACTTTCCGCCGAAGGCCGCCTCGATGCGCTGGCCATGGCCCAAGAACTTTTTGCCCTCGGTGAGGGCTCATCGCATAGCTCTGCGGATAAAAAATAGTAATGAAAGCGTCACTGCTTAATAAACTGGACATCCTCCAGGACCGTTTTGAAGAACTGACCGCATTGCTTGGCGATGGCGAAGTCATTTCCGATCAAACCAAATTCCGCGCCTATTCCAAGGAATACTCGGAAGTTGAACCCATTGTTGCCGCTTACGCGCAGTGGCTCAAAGTGCAGGCCGACCTTGAAGGCGCCCAGGCGTTGCTCAAGGACAACGACCCGGACATGCGCGAAATGGCGGTCGAGGAAGTTCGTGAAGCCAAAGAGCGATTGATCGAACTGGAAAAAGACCTGCAACGCATGCTGCTGCCCAAGGATCCGAATGACGGGCGCAACGTGTTTCTGGAAATTCGCGCCGGCACCGGTGGCGATGAAGCGGCGATTTTTGCCGGTGACCTGTTTCGCATGTACTCGCGCTACGCCGAGCGCCGTGGCTGGCGGGTTGAAATCCTGTCCGAAAGCATCGGCGAGCATGGTGGCTATAAAGAAGTCATTGCCCGTGTCGAAGGTGAGAATGTTTACGCCAAGCTGAAGTTCGAGTCCGGTGTACACCGCGTGCAGCGTGTACCTGCAACCGAATCCCAGGGTCGTATCCATACCTCGGCCTGTACCGTGGCGGTGCTGCCAGAGCCCGATGAGCAGGAAGCCATCGAGATCAACCCGGCCGATTTGCGTGTGGATACCTACCGTTCCTCCGGAGCCGGTGGCCAGCACGTCAACAAGACCGACTCGGCTATCCGCATTACTCACTTGCCCTCGGGCATTGTGGTGGAGTGTCAGGAAGAGCGTTCCCAGCATAAAAACCGGGCGCGGGCGATGTCCTGGCTCTCGGCCAAATTGAATGACCAGCAAACCAGCGCCGCGGCTAATGCCATTGCCAGCGAGCGCAAGTCGCTGGTGGGCTCGGGGGATCGTTCCGAGCGCATCCGCACTTACAATTTCGCGCAGGGGCGAGTGACTGACCATCGTGTCAACCTGACCCTGTATTCCCTGGATGACGTACTGGCTGGCGGCGTTGATGCCGTTATCGAGCCTTTATTGGCGGAGTTTCAGGCTGATCAACTGACAGCCCTGGGTGAATAAATGACTATTATTGCCAGCTTGTTGCGTGCTGCTGAACTGCCTGATTCACCTACGGCCCGTCTTGATGCGGAGCTGCTGCTGGCCGCTGCCCTGGGCAAGTCGCGCAGCTATCTGCACACATGGCCCGAAAAAATCGTCAGCAGCGAAGCCGCCTTGACCTTCGCCGAGTACTTGCTGCGCCGCCGTGCCGGTGAGCCGGTGGCCTATATTCTGGGGCAGCAGGGTTTCTGGAACCTTGATCTGGAAGTGGCGCCGCATACGTTGATCCCGCGCCCGGACACCGAACTGCTGGTGGAAACCGCGCTGGCCCTGCTGCCCGCAACCCCGGCCAAAGTGCTGGACCTGGGCACTGGCAGCGGCGCAATCGCCCTGGCTTTGGCCAGTGAACGTGCCGCCTGGCACGTTACGGCAGTTGACCGCGTGCTTGAGGCCGTGGCTCTGGCCGAGCGCAATCGCCAGCGTTTGCAGCTCGACAACGTCAATGTGTTTACCAGCCATTGGTTCAGCGCGCTGGACGACCAGCGTTTTGACCTGATTATCAGCAACCCGCCCTATATTGCTGCCGGTGATGTTCACCTGGCGCAAGGCGATGTGCGTTTCGAACCTGAAAGCGCTCTGGTTGCCGGTGCCGATGGCCTGGACGATATCCGCCAGATCATTACCGCTTCTGCGCAGCACTTGAATGCAGGTGGCTGGTTGATGCTGGAGCACGGTTACGATCAGGCTGCAGCTGTGCGCCAACTGTTGCAGGACGCAGGTTTTGCCGAGGTTGAAAGCCGCACGGACCTGGGCGGCCACGAACGCATTACATTGGGCCGCCTGCCGTGCTGACCGACGAGGAGCTGTTGCGCTATAGCCGACAGATCCTGTTGCAACAGGTTGATATCGATGGCCAGCTGAAGCTGAAAAACAGCCGTGTGCTGATTGTCGGGCTGGGTGGGCTGGGCTCGCCCGTCGCGCTGTACCTGGCCGCCGCCGGTGTCGGCGAGCTGCATCTGGCTGACTTTGACAGCGTTGACCTGACCAATCTGCAGCGTCAGATCATTCATGACACTGCCAATGTTGGCGAGAGCAAGGTGGACTCGGCGTTGCGCCGACTGCGCCTGATCAATCCGCATCTCAAGCTGGTTGCCCACCGCTCGGCGCTGGATGCCGATTCGCTGGCCGAGGCCGTTGCCGCGGTGGATCTGGTGCTCGACTGCTGCGACAACTTTGCCACCCGTGAAGCGGTGAACAAGGCCTGTGTTGCGGCGCGCAAGCCGTTGGTCAGTGGCGCGGCGATTCGCCTTGAGGGGCAGCTGTCGGTGTTTGACTCGCGCCAGAGCGCCAGTCCTTGCTATCACTGCCTGTACGGGCATGGCAGCGAAGAGGAGCTGACCTGCAGCGAAGCCGGCGTCATTGGTCCCCTGGTGGGGGTGATCGGCAGCTTGCAGGCCCTTGAAGCGCTCAAGGTGTTGGCCGGGTTTGGTGAGCCACTGGTGGGCCGGCTGTTGCTGGTCGATGCCTCGAGCACGCGTTTTCGCGAATTGCGGGTCAAGCGCGACCCGGCCTGCAGCGTATGCGGTACTGGCCATGAGTGAGGCGCCGATTGGCGTTTTCGACTCCGGCGTCGGTGGCTTGTCGGTACTCAAGGAGATCCACGCGCTATTGCCCAACGAGTCGCTGCTATATGTGGCGGACTGCGGGCATATCCCCTATGGCGAAAAAAGCCCCGAATTCATTCGTCAGCGCTGCGCGGTAATGGCTGAATTTTTCCAGCAGCAAGGCGCCAAGGCGCTGGTGCTGGCCTGTAATACTGCAACGGTGGCTGCGGTGGCGGATTTGCGTCAGCGTTACCCGACCTGGCCCATGGTCGGTATGGAGCCAGCGGTCAAACCGGCGGCAGCGGCCACCCGCAGTGGAGTGGTAGGCGTACTCGCCACGACCGGCACATTGCAGAGCGCCAAATTTGCTGCCTTGCTCGATCGTTTTGCCAGCGATGTGCGGGTTGTCACTCAGCCATGCCCGGGCCTGGTGGAGCTGATCGAAACCGGCGACCTGCACAGCGATACCTTGCGTACTTTGTTGCGCGGTTATGTCGAACCGTTGCTGGCCGCGGGCTGTGACACCATTATTCTTGGCTGTACGCATTACCCCTTCCTCAAGCCTCTGCTAAGCCAGATGCTTCCTGGTTCGATTACCCTGATCGACACCGGTGCCGCCGTGGCGCGCCAGCTCAAGCGATTGTTGGCTGAGCGCGGCTTGCTGGCAGCTGGCCCGCCTGCTGAAACGCAGTTCTGGACCAGCGCTTCTCCTGAACACTTAGGAAATATCCTGCCTGTGTTGTGGAATAAATCTGGCGTTGTGCGAAGCTTCGGTCTGTAAAAAAACAGAACTTATGCTTCATGACACCTGCCTGATGAAGCGCATAACTACTGACATGGGCATATGAAAATAGGATTTTCTTATGAAGCGACTGTTTTGTTTGGCTGCGCTTGCAGCCGCTGCACTGGGGCAAAGTTTTACTGCACAGGCTGCCGGGCTTGAATTTGCGGTGGGGCACACCAGCGAATCGACCATGACCTACCGTCTGGGCTTGAAATCTGATTGGGACAAAAGCTGGCTACAAAGTGATGTGGGGCGTCTGACCGGCTATTGGGATGGGGCTTACACCTACTGGGAAGGTGACAAGTCATCCGCGAGTAATAGCCTGTCGTTCTCGCCCGTGCTGGTGTACGAATTTGCCGGTGGAAGCGTTAAGCCCTATCTCGAAGCCGGGATCGGGGTGGCGTTGTTCTCGCACACTGAAGTGGAGGGCAACCGTCTGGGAACAGCTTTCCAGTTTGAAGACCGTTTGGGGTTTGGCCTGCGCTTTGCCGGTGGTCATGAGGTCGGGATACGTGCGACCCACTATTCCAATGCCGGGATCTCCAGCACCAATGACGGCGTAGAAAGCTATGCGCTGCACTACACCATGCCGCTGTAGGGGCAGGTATTTAGCGATACGCCGTGGCAATGCCCTGGCGTTCATTGAGGCATTCGACTTCGCCCATTTCGAACTCGCGGCAAATCAGTGGTCGAAGCTCATAGATGGTGCACATCATGGTGTTGCGGTCCAAAGCCGCACACCAACCATCATCCAGGCGCAGCATCACTTCGCCGCCCCAGTCATCCTCTGCAATAAAACGCTCGGGCACACCGGTATCGGTGATCAGCATCACTTCCAGCTGGCAGCAGCATGCCGCGCACGTTGAACAGGTAACGGCGGGTTCGGTAATTTCGGTCAGGGGGATGTTGGTCATAGGCGTGCAGTGTAAGGCAGTGCTGGCATCAGGTGTGAATGTGCTGATGAACGCAGATGTATAACCCCCCGTAGATACTCTGTTGCCGGTCAACCCTCCCTGTGGGAGCGAGCCTGCTCGCGAACGACTTTCGCGAGCAGGCTCGCTCCCACAGTTAAAATTTCCTTCAGACCTTGCAGCTGCCGCAGCCGTCGTAAAGTCAGCCATTGCGGTTTGCCAGATGAAACTCGCTCTCAGGATTTACGCTTGCTGCGCAACCGGACGTAGCCTGTCGGCAATCGCTACAAGGACCGCAAACAACCCAGCCCACAACAGGCTCAACCCGGCCAGCGTCGGCCACAGGCCCAGCGGGAATTGCACCGCGCCCAGACGTTGCCCGGCGTAATACGACAGCGGTCCACCGATGGCTCCCAGCAAAACAGCACGCCACCAGGGCTTGGCAGTCCACGCCAGGCAGTGGTTCAAGGTGATGGCCAGCAGGGCCCAAAGCAACATCAGCCAGAACGGAATCACTATGCCGGGCTGCTTGAAGGCGAAAACATCGGCATTGAGCAACAGGCTGTCCACCGTACTGCCGAGCACGCACACGACCACTACCAGGCGCACTTCTGCCAATGAGCGGCTGATAAACAGCAGATGCACCAGCAGGGCGCCCGCGGCCAGCAGCAACCACAGGCTGTTGCCTCCCAGTACACAGGCAAACCAGCCGAGCTGGAACAGCCCGGCATTTACCAGGTTTTTAAGCATTGAACCGGCCAAGCAATGGTTCGGGCATGGCCGCCGGCTTGGCCAGCAACAATTGTGCGGTGCCGATGCTGCGCTCGAGAAAGCCGCCCTCGCAGTAGCACAGGTAAAACTCCCACAGGCGCAGAAAGTATTCGTCGTAGCCCAATTCCGTTAAACGGCCGTGTGCGCGGCGAAAGTTCTCATGCCACAAGCGCAGGGTTTTGGCGTAGTGCAGGCCAAAATCCTCCATATGCATCAGATTCATATCGGTGTCCTTGCCGACAATTTCGAGCATTTTTTGCACGCTAGGCAGTGCACCACCGGGAAAGATGTAGCGCTGGATAAAGTCCACGCTACTTTTTGCCTGCTCGTAACGCTGCTCGCGAATGGTGATGGCTTGCAGCAGCATCAGGCCGTGGGGCTTGAGCAAGCGGGCGCATTGCTTGAAGTAACTGGGCAAGAAGTGATGGCCGACTGCTTCGATCATCTCGATCGACACCAGCTTGTCGTATTGCCCGGTCAGGTCGCGGTAATCCTCCAGCAGTAACGTTACTTGCTCTTGTAAGCCCAGCGCCTCGATGCGGGTTTGGGTGTAGTCGAATTGCTCTTTGGACAATGTAGTCGTCGTCACCTTGCAGCCGTAATGTTGCGCTGCATACAGCGCCATGCTGCCCCAGCCGGTACCGATTTCCAGCAAATGGTCTGCGGGCTTGAGGTCGAGCTTCTGGCAGATGCGCTGCAGCTTGTTAAGCTGGGCTTGCTCCAGGGTGTCGTCAGCCGTTAAGAACTGCGCGGCGGAATACATCATGGTCGGGTCGAGGAATTGCTCGAACATGTCATTACCCAGGTCGTAATGCGCAGCAATGTTTTTTTGCGAGCCCTTGCGGGTGTTGCGATTGATCCAGTGCAAGCCGCGTATCAGCGGGCGACCCAGGCGGGCCAGGCCACCTTCCATGGCATCAAGCACGTCCATGTTGCTGACCAGTACGCGGATCACTTTGGTCAGGTCAGGTGAACTCCAGTAGCCATGAATAAAGGCTTCGCCGGCGCCAATCGAGCCGTTGCTGGCGATCATGCCCCAGACACTTGTATCGTGAATCTGCACCTCGCCGACCAGGCCCGCGCCGCTGTCACCGAAGATCAGGCGTTCACCGTTTTCGGTGACCACCAGATGCCCGCTTTTCAATTGACTGAGCTGGCGCAGCACCCCGCGACGCAGTAGTGCGCTGGTCAGGTTATGGGTAGTCGACAGTGAGGTTTTGCTCACCAGGCTAGGGCTCTTCATGGCGTTGATCCTTGGGTTGCAGGGCGGCAATGCGAAAGGCGCCGTCGGCGGCCTGGTGGGAAAAAATCGGTGTGCGTTTAAGAAACAGGCGCAACGCTTGCCAGTAAATGGCCAGGCAGGTTTTGGCGGTCATCCACGGGAACTGCCGCAGATAGCGGTGCAGGCCCGGGCGGTCCAGGGGAGTGCGTTGCAGGTTGAGGGTGGCATCAAACAGTTTCAGATCACCTTGCCAGTCGGCCATATGCACCCCGAGCCGGGCCTGGGGCGGGCTGAAGCTCATGTGGTATTCCAGATCCCGTGGCAGAAAAGGTGATACGTGGAAGGCTTTGGCCACGGCAACGTGGGAAAAACCGTCTCCATTGGCGGGAAGCACATAGTGATAACGTTCGCGCCAAGGCGTATTGGTGACTTCACACAGGAGGGCGGCCAGTTTTCCGTCAGCTTCGTAACAATAGAAGAAGCTCACCGGGTTGAAGGACAGCCCCCAACTGCGGGCTTGTGTGAGCACGCATATCGGGCCTTGCGGCGTATAACCCAAAGCGCTGGAAACTTGCTGGCGTACCGCATCAATCAGGCGCATGCCGGTTGCGGTGAAGGTTTTCAGGTAATCGGTTTCACGAAACGAGAAGGGCGCAAAGCGACTTTTGCCTGCCAGTGGTGAAAGCCCCAGTACAGCGTCTTGCTCATCCAGATCCAGATACAACAGGCCGATCTGATAGCGAAAGGCATGGGGCTTTGGAGCAAAGCGCCGATGGCCGATCCAGCCGCTGTACAGGGCGCTGTTCATAATTGCTGACCAAAGGCCTGGGCCACGCGCAAGGCGCTGACCACGCCGTCTTCATGGAAGCCGTTGGCCCAATAAGCGCCACAAAAGTAGCTGTGCTGTGCGCCCAGCAGTTCTTGCCAGCGCGCTTGCGCGGCGACGGCGTCCAGGCTGTATTGCGGGTGGGCATAGGTGTAGCTGGCCAGCACTTTGAGCGGGTCAATTGCTGCGGTTTGGTTGAGACTGACGCAAAAAGTGGTCTCGCTCTGAATCCCTTGCAGGATGTTCATATCGTAGGTTACGGCTGCACGTTTTTGCCCTGCACCGCCCAGGCGATAATTCCAGCTAGCCCAAGCCAGCTTTCGGTCGGGTAGTAATCGGGTATCGGTGTGCAGCACGACCTCGTTGTCGGCGTATGGCATGGCTCCCAGAATCTGTTGTTCGGCAACCGAGGGCTTGGACAGCAGCTTCAGGGCCTGGTCGCTGTGACAGGCAAAGATCACCTTGTCGAAAGATTCAGTACCGCCAACGCTGTGCACCAGAACGCTTTCGGCATTGCGTTCAACCTGGAGAACCGTGCAGTTGCGGCGAATCCTGTCGGCAAATCCTGCGCTCAAGGGTTTTAGGTAGCTACTGGAACCGCCTTCAATCACACGCCATTGCGGGCGATTGCTGACGCTGAGCAGGCCGTGATTCTTGAAAAAGCGCACAAAGAACTGCAATGGAAAGGCCTGCATCTCGACCAGGGACATCGACCAGATCGCAGCCCCCATCGGCACGATATAGTGTTCGATAAAGCGCGAGCCATAACCCCGCAGTCGCAAGTAGTCGCCCAACCGGGTGTTGCTGGCAATACGTTGTTCGTCCAGGTCGCGAATGGCCTCGCGATTGAAACGCAAAATATCGCGCAACATGCCCCAGAACCTGGGCGACAACAGGTTGCTGCGCTGGGCGAACAGGCTGTTGAGGGTATTGCCGTTGTATTCGAGGTTGCTGTCGGTGTCGTGGACTGAAAAACTCATTTCAGTGGCTTTGGAGCCAACACCCAATTGCTCCATCAATTTGATGAAATTAGGGTAAGTCCAATCGTTGAACACAATAAAGCCGGTGTCCACGGCATAGGTTTGGCCTTTGACGCTCACATTGACGGTATGGGTGTGCCCGCCGATCCAGTCGCTGGCCTCGAACACGCTGACATCATGTTCTTTATGCAGCAGGTAGCCGCAGGTCAGCCCTGAAATCCCGCTGCCAATGATCGCTATTTTCATGATGGCTTACCGTCGGATGTACGTGCCAGACGCTTGCCTAACGCCACTTGCAGGCGCTTTGGCAGGTTTGCCAGCAGCCGCAAGGAGGCAATGAACAGCGTCGGGAAGGCGATCTCCAGCGGGCGTTTTTCCAGGCGCTGGCAAATATGCCGTGCCGCCTTGTGTGCAGGCCAGCGCATGGGCATCGGGAAGTCATTGTGTTCAGTGAGCGGGGTATCGACAAAGCCGGGGCTGACCAGGGTGACATCGATCTGTTCCTGGGCCAGATCGATGCGCAACGATTCGAGCAAGTAGCGCAGGCCGGCTTTTGACGCACCGTAGGCCCCGGCCCGTGGCAATGGCCATAAGGTGACCGAGCTGACCACTCCCACCAGATGCGGGCGCGAGCCTGCGCGCAGCAGTGGCAGTGCGCTTTCCAGGCAATAGCTGTTGGCCAGCAGGTTGGTGCGCACCACGCGCTCGACCAGTGCGGCGTCGAAGTGGCGGGCATCAACATACTCACAGGTGCCTGCATTGAGGATTACGGTGTCCAGCGCGCCCCAGGCCTGGATGATGCGCTTGCCAATTTCGCGTACCTGCAGGCTGTCGGTCAGGTCGCCGGGCACCAGCAAGACCTGTCCGGGGTAACGGTCGGACAAGGCTTTCAAAGGCGCCAGCGTGCGGGCTGTCAATGCCAGCCGGGCGCCACTACTGAGCAACTCTTCGGCCATTTGCGCACCAATGCCGCTGCTCGCGCCCGTGAGCCAGATCCGCCGCCGATCAGCCATGGCTGGCCTCCAGCATTTGCCGGGAGGGCAGATTTTTGAACGCGCTCAAGGCGCGGTCGCGGCTTTGGCTCAAGTTGACGATGGGCGCCGGGTAATTCGCCACGCCAAACAGCCCGCCCACCGACGCGGGGTTGTGCACCTGTTTTTTGTTCAGCTCGGCCAGTTCGGGCAGCCAGTGCTTGATAAATTTACCCTCGGGGTCGAAGCGTTCGGACTGGGTGATCGGGTTGAAAATACGGAAATACGGCACCGAGTCGGTTCCCGTGGATGAACTCCACTGCCAGCCGCCATTGTTGGCGGCCAGATCACCGTCGATCAGATGCTGCATAAAAAAGCGCTCGCCCTCGCGCCAGTCGATCAGCAGATTTTTGGTCAGGAACATAGCCACTACCATGCGCAGGCGGTTGTGCATCCAACCGGTTTCCAGCAGTTGCCTGATGGCCGCGTCGATAATCGGGAAGCCAGTGCGGCCCTGTTTCCAGGCGGCCAGTTCATCCGGCGCGTGGCGCCAGGGCAGGTATTCGGTTTCCGGACGAAAGGCGCGGTGACGTGAGACCCGTGGGTAGCCCACCAGGATATGTTTGTAGAACTCGCGCCACAGCAGCTCGGTGATCCAGGTAAATACCCCCGGGCTGCCGCTTTCAAACTCGCCGTTGTTGCTTTGCAATGCGGCGTGCAGGCATTGGCGGGGTGAGATCACGCCTGCCGCGAGGTAGGCCGACAGCTGGCTGGTACCGGGTTTGGCGGGCAGGTCGCGTTCGTCCTGATAGTAGTGGATCTGCTCATCGGCAAACTGTGCCAGGCGTTGGCGAGCCTGATCCTCGCCTGCTGGCCACAATGCGCGCAGCGAATCGCTGGGTACGGCGAAACCGCTGACAGACTTGGGTATGACGTCGCTCTGGATATTCAGCGGTGATTGTTTTTCAGGCCTGGCAACCAGCTTGGGCAAGGCCATGTGCAGGCGGTTGTAGCAGATGCGGCGAAACTGGCTGAAGACCTGAAAGTACGAGCCCGACTGCGTGAGGATGCTGCCCGGCTGGAACAACAGTTGGTCGAGGTAACCGTGAAACTCGATGCCCTGGGCTTCAAGGGCCCGGGCAACTGCCTGGTCGCGGCGGGTTTCATGGATGCCATATTCCTGGTTGGTGTGTACCGCCTCAACTCCGTGCTGCTGGCACAGCTCAAGGAGCACCGCAGGCGCCTGGTCCCAGCTGGGCGCAGTACGAATAAGCAAAGGAATATTGAGCTGTTGCAGGCTGTTGCTCAGCGTGCGCAGATTGCGCAGCCAGAAGTCTACCTTGCTTGGCGCATCGTCATGGGCCAGCCATTGCTCGGGGCTGATCAGGTATACGGCCAGGGTGGGGCCGCGTTTGGCAGCGGCGCTCAGGGCGGTGTTGTCGTCGTGGCGCAAGTCGGTGCGCAGCCAGATCAGTTGCATATCATTTCCTAGCGATAAAGGCCGAGTTGGCTGAGGCGTTGATGGGCCTCTACCGGGTTGTGGGCCAGATACAATCCTGCGATCTCGGTTGTACTTACGGACAACTGGTCGAAGTGGATGCATACCGTCGGTCCGGCGATCAGGATCGGGCAGTCGATACCCTGCAGCAGTCGGGGCAGTTGATGGGTATTGAGGGTTTTGCTGGAATACAGCACCACGGCGCGGGGCTTCAAATGCTCGACAGCCAGGCCCAGTTCGCCGCCGGGCACAGGTGCGTCGAAGACTTCGACCGGGCAGTGGCTGCTGCTGACCAGCAAGGCGGTCAGCCACAGTTGCGGCTCGAAGGGCAGGTCGGAATGATTGATCAGCAGTACCGGCGCGCCCTTGAGCGAACGGTTGTTGTGATAAATCCGTGCCCCCAGCTTGCTGCGCAGCCAGGAGTGGAAAAACACCCGCTCCAATTGCGCACCGAACTGCCCTTGCCAGCGTTGTTCCAGCTCGCTCAAAAGAGGCAGCAGCAGTTGTTCGCAGAGCGGGCGGGCAGGGTAGAGCGACATTGCCTGGTTAAAGCAGTCGTCGAGGCGGCGTTCGGCCAGCTCACTGATGGCTTCAATCATGGTTTGCCGCCACGCCTGCCAGTCGCTGTCAGGTGCCGGGGCGAGAGTAGGCGGCGCGTTGAGTAGCGGCTTGATCTGGCTGACCGACACGCCACGGTTGAGCCACAACAAAATCTGCTGGATGCGCTGGATATGCTCGGTCGAGAACAGGCGATGGCCCTTGGCCGTGCGGTGCGGCACGATCAAGCCGTAGCGGCGTTCCCAGGCACGCAGGGTCACGGCATTCACTCCGGTGATGCGCGATACTTCGCGGATGGGCAACCAGCCTTCGGCCAGTGCCTGGCTGTAGTCCGTACCAGGGGTGTTGGACATGATCAGGTCATCATTCATGGTCAGATGGCATTACGCAGGCTGAGGTCTTCCGGGTGCGGCTGCAGGTAAACCTGGCGCGAGATGTACGGGTGGGGGTGCAGGCGAAAGTGATGCTTGAGCAGGGTCAACGGGACCACCAGTGGCACGATGCCGTGCAGGTACTGGCCAATCAGTTGCTGGACTTCCTGCTTGTCTTCGGCGCTGATGGCTTGCTTGAGGTAGCCGCTGATATGTTGCAGCACATTGGTGTGGGTGCGGCGGGTGGCGCATTTTTTCAGGGCTTTCATCAGTTCGCTGAAGTACTGCGGTGCGATGCCCATAGGGTCTTGCTTGCCAAGGCTGCCGAGCAGGTTGCCGAGGGTTTTGTACTGCACCGGATGATGGGCCATCAGCAGATATTTGTAGCGGGCATGAAACTCGGTCAGTGAGCGGCGGGTAACGCCCTGTTTGAGTAGTGCCTGCCAGGCGCTGTAGGCGTACACCCGGGTCATGAAGTTTTCCCGCAGCACCGGGTCGTTCAAACGGCCGTCTTCTTCCACGGGTAAATCGGGTTGAGCGTCACAGAATGCCCGGGCGTAGATGCCGCGCCCGCTCAGTTCGGCAGGGCGTCCGCCGTCCTGATACACCTTGACCCGCTCCAGGCCACAGGAAGGTGACTTCTGCATGAAGATGTAGCCGCAGATATCGGTGTGCGCCGCGGCCATTTCCACGCCGTAGTCGTGCAGGGGCCGGGTCACGTCCAGCGTGCTGTCGACCGTGCCGACAGCCTGGGGTTGTAAGGGGTTGCCCACCAATCGCACCGGCTGGCGCGGAATGCCCAGACCGATGGCGACCTCGGGGCAAAGCGGGACAAATTCGAAGTGTTGGGTCAGGGCCTGGCTGCACAGGCGTGACTCTTTATGCCCGCCGTTGAACCGCACTTCAGCCCCCAACAAGCAGGCGCTGATGGCTATTTTGGGTTTGTGCCGGGCAGATGCGGGGCTGGGCATGTGACGAACCTCCAAGAATTACTTGTACATCTTTTTGGTGATGTACAACTTGAGTTCATCATATGCCAGATGTTGTACAAGTCAAATTTCTTGTACAGGTATTTGGAGGGTTGTTAACCCCGCGTAGCAGCTGCTCGTTCCTGCGGCAGCTGCTGCGGCGCGTGTTGTGGCTTCAATCCAGATGCTCGATCAGCCGTCGCGCTGCTTCCTGGCCGCTGAGCCAGGCGCCTTCCACGCGACCTGACAAGCACCAGTCCCCACAGGCATACAGGCCCAGATCGGAGTCGGCCAGCGCGCCCCATTCATGCGCCGCAGCAGGGCGGGCGTAGAGCCAGCGGTGGGCCAGGCTGAAAATCGGTGCGGGAGTAGGGAAGTGCATCAACTCGGCAAATGCGCCGTGCAGATGTTCGATCACTGACTCTTTGGGCAGGTCGAGGTTCTGTTTGCTCCAGGCACTGGTGGCGTGCAGGACCCAGGTGTCAGGCTGGCTGTCGCGCCCGGGTTTGCTGCGGTTACGGGCCAGCCAGTCCAGCGGGCTGCCTTGCACGAAGCAGCCTTCCATGGGCGTGTCGAGGGGGGATTCGAACGCCAGTGCCACGGCCCAGGCCGGTTCCATTTTCACACCGGCAGCAGCGCTTGCGAGCTTGGGTGCGCTGGCCAGCAGGGACGTGGCTTGTGGTGCCGGAGTGGCGATGATGACGTGGCTGAACGGGCCGTGTTCCTCACCTTCGGCATCCAGCAAGTGCCAGCGTTTTTCGCCGCGTATAAGGTCGGTGATCTGGCAGGAGAAACTCACGGGCAAATGGCCCAGCAGGCCTCGGGTAATGGCGCTCATGCGCGGCGTGCCCACCCAGCGGGTTTGCTCGTCGGGTGAGGGGCTTAACAGGCCATTTTTATAGTGGTACAGGTGCGGTTCCCACTCGGCGGCCCAGCCTTCGGCTTGCCATTGCTGGACTTCATCGACAAAACGGCGGTCGCGTGCGGTGAAATACTGAGCCCCCAGGTCCAGTACCCCGACATCACTGCGCTTGCTCGACATGCGTCCACCGCTGCCCCGGCTTTTATCGAACAATTGAATTGCATGCCCCGCCTTGTGCAGGGCATTTGCGGCTGACAGCCCGGCTATGCCGGCACCGATAATTGCGATGGGTACAGTCATTGTGGCCCCCGATCTCTGTTTGCACAGACTACGCCGTCGGCAATACCTGTACAATTATGTTTTTTAGTATAGGTTTTAGTGTTTGCTTCAGATCCATGTGGCCTATTCTTAAATCAGCTCAACGACCGATAAAAGGTCTTTATATAAAAATAGACCAGTGCTCCCGATAAAACTCCTTGTGAGGATCAACTCATGCACATTTTGCTGACCGGCGGTACAGGCTTGATAGGGCGTCAGCTCTGTCGTCACTGGCTGGCGCAAGGCCATCGCCTCAGTGTGTGGAGCCGGCGCCCCGAACAGGTGGCTCAATTATGCGGTGCCCAGGTCAAAGGGATTGCCCTGCTTGAAGAGCTTGGTGAGGAGCCGATTGATGCGGTGATCAACCTGGCCGGCGCGCCGATTGCCGATCGGCCCTGGACCCGCAAGCGCAAGGCTTTGTTGTGGAGCAGCCGCATCACCTTGACCGAGACCCTTGTGGGTTGGTTGCAAAGTCGTGCGCAAAAGCCTTCAGTGCTGGTATCGGGTTCGGCGGTGGGCTGGTATGGCGACGGTGGTGAGCGCGAGCTGACAGAAGAGTCGCCGACGGTGAGTGAGGATTTCGCCAGCCACTTGTGTATCGCCTGGGAAGAGACCGCTCAGCGGGCACAGGTTTTGGGGGGGCGCGTGGTCCTGGTGCGCACGGGGCTGGTGCTGGCGGCCGAAGGCGGCTTTTTGTCGCGCCTGTTGTTGCCGTTCAAGCTGGCGCTGGGCGGGCCGATAGGCAATGGTCGGCAATGGATGCCGTGGATTCATATCAATGACCAAATCGCCCTGATTGATTTTCTTGTGCATGAGAATGCCGCAAGCGGTCCTTATAATGCCTGCGCGCCGCATCCGGTACGCAATGGCGAATTTGCTCAGGTGCTGGGTCGCGTGTTGCACCGCCCGGCCTTTATGCCCATGCCTGCCTTTGTGTTACGTGTGCTGCTCGGCGAGATGGCCGGTTTGTTGCTGGGTGGCCAGCGGGCTCAACCGGCAAAACTGCTGGCAGCGGGTTTTACTTTTCAGTTCACCGATTTGCGTGCGGCGCTCGAAGATGTCGCCGCCCGCCCCTGAAATAGGAAGTTGCATGACCGATCACGCGCTGTTGCTGGTTAACCTGGGTTCGCCGGCGTCTACTTCGGTAGCGGATGTACGCAGCTACTTGAATCAGTTTTTAATGGACCCGTACGTCATCGATCTGCCGTGGCCGGTGCGACGCTTGCTGGTGTCGCTGATTCTGATCAAGCGGCCCGAGCAATCGGCCCATGCCTATGCCTCGATCTGGTGGAAGGAAGGTTCGCCGCTGGTGGAACTGAGCCGCCGTTTGCAACAGGCCATGACCAAAGAGTGGAGCCAGGGCCCGGTCGAGCTGGCAATGCGTTACGGCGAGCCATCGATTGAAACCGTGTTGACCCGTATTGCTGCGCAGGGCATCAAAAAGGTCACTCTGGCGCCGCTTTACCCGCAGTTCGCCGACAGCACCGTGACCACGGTGATTGAAGAGGCCAAGCGGGTGGTAAAGGCCAAAAAGCTGCCTGTCCAGTTCTCCATCCTGCAACCGTTCTATGATCAGCCCGAATACCTCGATGCTCTCGTGGCAAGTGCCCAACCGCATCTGGAGCAGGATTACGATCACTTGCTGCTGAGCTTTCACGGCTTGCCCGAGCGGCATTTACACAAGCTGGATCCGACCGGCAACCACTGCTTCAAAAATGATGACTGCTGCAAGAATGCATCGCCTGCGGTACTTGCCACCTGTTATCGGGCGCAGTGTCTGCGCACCGCACAGGCCTTTGCCGAGCGCATGGGCTTGCCTGAAGGGAAGTGGTCGGTGGCGTTCCAGTCCCGTCTGGGCCGGGCCAAGTGGATTGAACCCTACACTGAGGCGCGTCTGGATGCGTTGGCCAAGCAAGGGGTAAAGAAGATTCTGGTGATGTGCCCGGCGTTTGTGGCCGATTGCATTGAAACCCTGGAAGAGATTGGCGATCGCGGACGCGAGCAGTTTATCGAGGCGGGGGGCGAGGAGTTGGTGCTGGTGCCGTGTCTCAATGACCACCCGCAGTGGGCGCAGGCGTTGAACACGTTGTGTGAGAGGGCGCCGCTGGCCCTGTAGAAAACCCCTGTGGGAGCGGGCTTGCTCGCGATGCAGTCAACGCGGTCTATCTGTTGGATAGAGGTGATGCCATCGCGAGCAAGCCCGCTCCCACAAGGATTACAGGTCAGATGACGGGGCCGTCACCTTTTTTCTTGTGCTTCCAGCTGTCATTGCCCGGCAGGATCAGGTTCAGCGCAATCGCCACAATGGCGCACAGCGCGATGCCTTTGAGACCGAAGTCCTCAGGCCCCATCCCCGTACCGATCAGTACGCCGCCAATCCCGAATACCAGGGTCACCGAGACGATTACCAGGTTGCGTGCTTCGCTCAGGTCGACTTGATGGCGGATCAGGGTGTTCATGCCCACCGCCGCAATCGAACCGAACAGCAGGCACAGAATCCCGCCCATCACCGGCACTGGAATGCTTTGCAGCAGTGCGCCGAACTTGCCGATAAATGCCAGGCTGATGGCGAAGATCGCCGCCCAGGTCATGATTTTCGGGTTGTAGTTCTTGGTCAGCATCACCGCGCCTGTCACTTCGGCGTACGTGGTGTTGGGTGGGCCACCCAGCAAGCCGGCTGCAGTGGTGGCAATGCCGTCACCGAACAGTGTGCGGTGCAGGCCCGGTTTTTTCAGGTAGTCGCGACCGGTTACGCTGCCTACGGCAATGACACCGCCGATATGTTCAATGGCCGGGGCAAGTGCCACGGGGACGATAAACAGAATCGCCTGCCAGTTGAATTCGGGCGCGGTGAAGTGCGGTAGCGCAAACCAGGGGGCGGCAGCGATCTTGGCGGTGTCGACAACACCGAAGTAGAACGCCATGCCAAAACCTACCAGCACGCCGGCAATGATCGGCACCAGACGGAAAATCCCTTTGCCGAATACGGCCACGATCAAGGTGGTCAGCAGTGCTGGCATCGAGATCAGCATGGCCGTCTGATAGTGAATCAGCTCGGTGCCATCTTCAGCGCGACCCATGGCCATGTGTGCAGCAATGGGTGCCATCGCGAGGCCGATCGAGATAATCACCGGGCCAATCACCACGGGTGGCAGCAGGCGGTCAATAAAACCGGTGCCCTTGAGCTTTACCGCGAAACCGAGAAAGGTGTACACGAAACCGGCTGCCATCACGCCGCCCATGGTCGCGGCCAGGCCGAACTGACCCTTGGCGAGAATGATCGGAGTAATGAAAGCGAAACTCGAAGCCAGAAAGACCGGCACCTGGCGCCGGGTCACGATCTGGAACAGCAGAGTCCCGAGACCCGCCGTGAACAGCGCAACGTTAGGGTCCAGGCCTGTAATCAAAGGCATCAACACCAACGCGCCAAAGGCCACGAAGAGCATCTGCGCGCCAGATATGATCTGGCGCCAGAGCGGGTCGTTGAACTCGTCCTGCATGTTAAATGTCCTTTTGCTTGGTGCCGAAGATCTTGTCGCCGGCATCACCCAAGCCCGGAATGATGTAGCCGTGCTCGTTCAAACGCTCATCAATGGAGGCGGTGTAGATGGTTACGTCCGGGTGAGCGGCTTCAACAGCTGCAATCCCTTCAGGCGCAGCAACCAGCACCATGGCGCGGATTTCCTTGCAGCCTGCTTTTTTCAGCAGATCAATGGTGGCAACCATCGAGGAACCGGTGGCCAGCATCGGGTCGATAATCATCGCCAGACGCTCGTTGATTTCCGGTACCAGTTTTTCCAGGTAAGTGTGGGCCTGGAGGGTTTCTTCATTGCGGGCAATGCCGACAGCACTGACCTTGGCGCCCGGGATCAGGCTAAGGACGCCTTCAAGCATGCCGATACCTGCACGCAGGATCGGGACGACGGTAATTTTCTTACCGGCGATTTTTTCAACTTGAACAGTGCCACACCAGCCGTCGATATCGTAGGTTTCGAGGGTCAGGTCACTTGTGGCTTCATAGGTCAGCAACGCGCCGACTTCCTGAGCGAGCTCGCGGAAATTCTTCGTGCTAATGTCAGCACGACGCATCAGGCCGAGTTTGTGACGGATTAGCGGATGGCGTATCTCACGGATAGGCATAGGGAAAAACTCCGGGGGCAGGCAAAAAAACCGGCCTAGATTAATCTAATCCGGGGTGATGTCCTACAGACATTACTGCACGTTAGTCCATAAATGCTTGATCTGAGCCAAGCGGATGCGTACCTTTGCCCGCTTTTCTTGCACAACACCCCCTGGAGAGCGTCATGTCTGCTGATCTCGAGCATATCCGTCAAATCATGCGAGAGGCTGACTGCCTGTACACCGAAGCTGAAGTCGAGGCAGCCATTGCCCGCGTTGGCGCGCAAATCACGGCTGAAATGGCCGAGACCAATCCAGTGGTATTTTGTGTGATGAACGGCGGCCTGATTTTTTCCGGCAAGCTGCTTACCCATCTGCAATTTCCGCTTGAAGCGTCGTATTTGCATGCGACACGCTATCGCAATGAAACCACGGGTGGTGACCTGTTCTGGAAAGCCAAGCCTGAAGTCTCGTTTATAGACCGTCATGTACTGATCATCGATGACATCCTCGATGAAGGTCACACCCTGAGCGCGATCGTTGATTTCTGCAAACACGCCGGTGCCCGTCAGGTGCATACCGCGGTATTGATCGACAAGGAACATGACCGCAAGGCGCGTCCTGACCTGAAGGCCGACTACACGGGCTTGCCTTGCATTGACCGTTACGTGTTTGGCTATGGTATGGACTACAAAGGCTACTGGCGTAATGCTGCCGGCATTTATGCCGTCAAAGGTATGTAATAAAGGTCGTTGAAGCTGACCCCTGGAAGGCTTCAACCTGTCCTGTCTTCACGAGAGCGCCGACATGCTGGCTATATTCCTTCAGACGCTCTCCATTACGGCTCCCGTGTTTGCCATGCTGTTTTTAGGCGTGGTGCTCAAGCGCGTGGGCTGGATCAATGACAACTTTATCCATACGGCGTCGGCATTGGTGTTTAACGTCACCATGCCGGCGTTGTTGTTTTTGGGTATTTTGCACGCCGACCTCAGGGCTGCCTTGCAGCCCAAGGTGCTGGCGTATTTTGTCGCGGCGACCCTGTTCAGCTTTGCCCTGGCGTGGGGCTGGTCAATCTGGCGCTGCCCGCGGGAAGATCGCGGCATCTACACCCAGGGCGCTTTTCGCGGTAATAACGGGGTTATCGGCCTGGCTCTGGCGGCCAGCATGTACGGCGACTACGGGATTTCACTGGGGGCAGTGCTCGCCGGCCTGGTGATCCTGCTCTACAACACCCTGTCGACCATCGTATTGGCGGTTTACAGCCCGGTCATCAAGTCCGATCCGTGGAGTATCTGCAAAAGTGTGGTCAAGAACCCGCTGATCATCAGTGTTCTGGCTGCAGTGCCCTTTGCGCTGTTCAAGATCAGCTTGCCTGGCTGGTTGCAGGCATCGGGTGAGTATCTGGCGGCGATGACCTTGCCGCTGGCGCTGATTTGCATCGGTGGCACGCTGTCATTGGCGAGCCTGCGCAAAAGTGGCGACATGGCGCTGAGCGCCAGCCTGGTGAAAATGGTCAGCATGCCGCTGCTGGCAACCCTCGGCGCCTGGATCTGCGGTTTTCGCGGGCCGGAACTGGGGATTTTGTTCCTGTACTTCGCCAGCCCTACGGCGGCTGCCAGTTATGTCATGGCGCGGGCAGCCAATGGTAATCACGAGCTGGCAGCAGCGATTATCGTGATCACCACCTTGATGGCGGCTATCACCACCAATATCGGGATTTTTGTGTTGCAGTGGGGCGGCTGGATTTAATCTCAGGCTGGATCGTTCAGGTTTCTGCATGCAGGCCCGATTTGTTTGGGTGTCCAGGTCGGATAGGTGTGCGGCAAAACCAGTACAGGCGTACTGATGACCAGGCCGTCGGCCATCGTGGCCTCTATGTAGTTGGCGCTCCAGCCCTCTTCGGGTGAGTTCAACTCAACGGTAAGCGTGTTGTTTTCGGTCATGACAATCGAGGTGGCTTCGTACCTGATACCGCAGGCCAGTCGGAAATCACGATCATTGAGATTGAACGCGCGCCATTGAACCAGTTTGGTGGGGCGTTCAGAAAACCCAAGTTGCATTTTTGAACTTGCCGATTCGGTTTTTTCGATGGTTGTTAGGGTCGGTAATGGACGTTTCTGTTGCAGTCGGTTGGTAAAGCAATCAACGAACTCTCGATAAATGCCTTGATCCCGTAATGGCTTGCGTTGGGTGCGACACGGAGCATTTTTGTTCCAGGCAACGCGTCAAAATAAAACCGTGCGTTGTCCGGGAGAAAAAAGTCATCGCTGCTGGCATTCACGATGTACTTGGGGATTGTCATCCTGTCGGTTGATGATTTGACATAGAGCAGAGGGTCTTCTATCTGCATCAGTTTGTCGAAATCAGCCGTTTCTAACTGTTGCGTAATGCCTTCGTGGTGATAGGCATTGAAAGCAATCGGCCAGCTTTTACCATAAGCACCATAGGTGTGTTTCAGAACCGCTTTGGTGTTGAGAATATCGATAACAAAGGGGGCTATTGCGCTCACCCGCGAGTCTGTCAGCGCCGTCATCCATACCGCCCACCCCCGTTTGGACGCGCCGCTAGCAATAAAACGATCTATTTGCCATGGCTTGAGCTCCTGCTGGGCAAGGTCCATGGCTTTGACCAGTGTGAGCATCATGGGAATGTGCAGCGAAAGAAATGGCCGGGTCTCAGGGTTTTTTAGAAACAGAGACCAGCTATGGGCCACGCTGTCATCTTCGCGACGCGCCAGGTCATCATCGGTATAGGTCAGGTACTGATTCGGGATATTGCTGACAGAGACCACAATGGTTTGCGTTTGCCGGGCAATGCCGAGTGCCATTTCTTCGGTAAAGTCTGTTGAAGGTTGCAGGGGTTTGTCGGTTGCAGGGATATTGATCCCGTTATTGGCGATCAATAGTGCCTGGCTATTCAATGCAGCTTGCGGAATATAGATATCGACAGTGTGAACCCAGTCGGTCGGGCGAGCGAAGTCATGCCCTGTCCAGCGCTGGGACTGAAGCTCGAAGCGACGTCTTTCCACCCCGGGAAACAATGTTGAGCCGATGAACTTATGCGTCAGCGCCTGATCAGCTTGAGCCTGTTTGTAGCAGCCCAATACTTTACTGAAATCTTGACCGTTGTTGATGAAGCAGGCCATCGCGGCATCCGATGCGTAACTGCAACCGCTTGTCAGCAGGGTGAGGGCGAGTAAAACGAGGGAGCGAAGTGAGTTCATGGCAGGCCCGTAAATACCAGAGGCGCATGTATCGCGCGGCATCCTCCATGTTTACGGGAGTTATCTAAATACTTCAGCAGGATGTAACTGTCTTTGTTGTAGGTTTTGTTCCTGCATTAAGTGGTAGTCACCACGCCTCAATGTTGTCGGCGCCATGCACGCAAAGTGCTGAACAGCAGAAACAGCAACAAAGCCGGCAGAATGTAAAACAGCATCAGATGCTCGAGCTTGCCTGCCAGCGGCATGCCGGTGGTGAATGACACTACGTGCAGGCCATACGCCAGATACAAGCCGAGAAACAGCAAGCCTTCCGCCCGTGTCACCCGATAGCCGCTATAGAACACCGGCAGGCACAGTGCTGCGACGCCCAGCATTACCGGCAGGTCGAAGGCCAGTGCATTGGGCGACACCGACAGTGGCGCGGGCGCCAGCAGGGCGGTGAGCCCCAATACGCCCAGCAGGTTAAACACGTTGCTGCCAATGACGTTGCCCACCGCAATTTCACGCTGGCCGCGAAATGCAGCAATCAGGGAAGTGGCCAGCTCGGGCAGTGAGGTACTCACGGCGATGATGGTCAGGCCGATGATGCGTTCGGACAGGCCCAGCTCTGACGCCACCTCGACGGCAGCGCCCAGCAGCAGGTGGCCGGCAAAGCCGAGGAGGAGCAAGGCGCAGCCCATCTGCGTGAGTGTGCGTAGCCATGAAGCGTGAGGGGTGTCGCGGCCGGGGTGGTGGTGACCGCTGTGGCGGGATTGGTGCAGCAGCAAGAACAGGTACACCAGCAAGCCGACCAGCAACAGTGCGCCGTCCAGGCGGTCGAGTTGATGGTTCAGGGCCAGTGCAAACACCATGATGCTGGCGAGAATCATCAACGGAATGTCCAGGCGCACCAGCTGTCGCGACACCCGCAGTGGAATAATCAGCGCCGAAAGCCCGAGGGTGACGAGGATGTTAAAAATATTGCTGCCAATGACACTGCCCACGGCAATGTCCGCGGTGTCATTGAGCGCGGCCTGCAGGCTGACCGTCATCTGGGGGGCGCTGCTGCCCATTGCTACCACGGTCAAGCCGACCAGAAGTGGCCGTACCTTCAATTTGCTCGCAATGTGCTCTGCGCAGCGCACCAACAGCTGCGCACCTGCAATCAACAGCACCAGGCCGCCGAACAGTTGCAGCACGCTCCACGCAGATAATGCGTTCAAGCCGAAAATAGTGACCCCCTCGCTTAGTTGCTCAAGCCCTGGACCCGGACTTTAGCCGTGCCACTGCGCAGCATATCCAACTGCCTGGCGGCCTGGCGTGAAAGATCGATCAAGCGGCTGCGCGTATGCGGGCCGCGGTCATTGATGCGTACCACGACGGATTTGTCGTTGCTCAAGTTGGTGACCAGTACCCGCGTCCCGAAAGGCAGGGCGGGATGGGCAGCGGTAAGGGCATTTTGGTCGAAAGGTTCACCGCTGGCGGTTCGCTTGCCGTGGTGGCGAGCGCCGTAATAGGAGGCAATGCCGGTTTTGTCATAGCCGCGGGGGTCTATGTCATGGCTGGCACAGCCGGCGAGCAAGCTGAGCAGGGCGCAGGCGCCGAGTAGCTGCTTCATGGGGGAATCCTTCTGTTGCGGGAAATAACCACAAAAATCTGTGGGAGCGGGCAAGCCCGCTCCCACAGTTGAGTGGCTTAGCCTTCGAGTTTGCTTTTCAGCAGCTCGTTGACCTGTTGCGGGTTTGCTTTGCCTTTGGACGCTTTCATCGCCTGGCCGACAAAGAAACCGAACATCTTGCCGCGCTTGGCTTCGTCTGCCGCACGGTATTGCTCGACCTGCTCTGCGTTGGCCGCCAGCATTTCGTCCAGCACCTTTTCAATGGCGCCGCTGTCGGTGACTTGCTTGAGACCGCGCTTTTCGATGACCTCGTCAGCGCTGCCCTCGCCATTGGCCATTGCTTCAAGCACCACTTTGGCAATCTTGCCGGAGATGGTGTTGTCCTTGATGCGCTGCAGCATGCCGCCCAGCTGTTCGGCGCTTACCGGTGACTGGTCGATGTCCAGGCCTTGCTTGTTAAGCAGGCTGCCCAGCTCAACCATGACCCAGTTGGCCGCCAGCTTGGCGTCGCCGCTGATGCTCACGACTTTTTCGAAGTAGTCCGCCTGTTCGCGGCTGGAGGCCAAAACGCTGGCGTCGTAGGCCGACAGGCCGAACTGCGACTGGAAGCGCTCGCGCTTTTGCGGTGGCAGTTCTGGCAGGGTGGCGCGAACCTGTTCGATAAACGCATCTTCGATCACCACCGGCAGCAGGTCGGGATCGGGGAAGTAACGGTAGTCGTTGGCTTCCTCCTTGCTGCGCATGGCGCGGGTTTCGTCCTTGTTCGGGTCATACAGGCGGGTTTGCTGGATAACCTTGCCGCCGTCTTCGATCAGCTCGATCTGGCGCTGGATTTCGCTGTTGATCGCCTTCTCGATAAAACGGAACGAGTTGACGTTCTTGATCTCGCAGCGGGTGCCGAACTCGGCCTGACCCACCGGGCGCACCGATACGTTGCAGTCGCAACGCAGCGAGCCTTCGGCCATGTTGCCGTCGCAGATACCCAGGTAACGTACCAGGGCGTGCATGGCTTTGACGTAGGCCACGGCCTCTTTGGCGCTGCGCATGTCCGGTTCGGAAACGATTTCCAGCAGCGGTGTGCCCGCGCGGTTCAGGTCGATGCCGGTGGAGCCGCTGAAGTCTTCGTGCAGGCTTTTGCCGGCGTCTTCTTCAAGGTGCGCGCGGGTAATACCGACCCGCTTGACGGTGCCGTCTTCCAGAGTGATGTCCAGGTGACCCTTGCCGACGATCGGCAACTCCATCTGGCTGATCTGGTAGCCCTTGGGCAGGTCGGGGTAGAAATAGTTCTTGCGGGCAAACACGTTGTGCTGACCGATCTCGGCATCTACTGCCACGCCGAACATGACGGCCATGCGCACGGCCTCCTGGTTCAGTACCGGCAATACGCCGGGCATGCCCAGGTCTACCAGGCTGGCCTGGGTGTTCGGTTCTGCACCAAAGGTGGTGGCACTACCGGAGAAAATCTTCGATTGGGTGGCGAGCTGGGAGTGAATTTCCAGCCCGATCACAACTTCCCATTGCATATGTTTCTCCTCAGAAGCCGGCAGGTGAGCGCGTGTGCCAGTCAGTGTTCAACTGATACTGGTGGGCGACGTTGAGCAGGCGACCTTCCTGGAAATAAGGTGCAAGCAACTGCACGCCCACTGGCAAGCCATCGACAAAACCGGCTGGCATCGACAGGCCCGGCAGGCCCGCGAGGTTGGCGGTGATGGTGTAGACGTCTTCCAGGTAGGCGGAAACCGGGTCGCTGTTTTTAGCGCCGATTTTCCAGGCCGGGTTAGGCGTGGTCGGGCCGAGGATGATGTCGACTTCGTTGAATGCCGCCATGAAGTCGTTTTTGATCAGGCGACGGATTTTTTGCGCCTGCAGGTAGTAAGCGTCGTAGTAGCCCGCCGACAGGGCGTAGGCCCCCACCAGGATCCGGCGCTGTACTTCCGGGCCAAAGCCCTCGGCGCGCGAGCGCTTGTACAGGTCAGTGAGGTCCTTGGGGTTTTCGCAGCGATGACCGAAGCGCACACCGTCAAAACGCGACAGGTTGGACGAGGCCTCGGCAGGTGCGATGACGTAGTACGCAGGAATCGCGTGCTGCATGTTCGGCAGGCTGATCGGCTTGATCACGGCGCCGAGTTTTTCCAGTTCCTTGATGCTGTTGTGGATCAGCTCGGCGATACGCGTGTCGAGGCCTTCGCTGAAGAACTCTTTAGGCACGCCGATACGCAGGCCATTCAGCGAGCCATTGAGGTTGGCGCTGAAGTCCGGTACGGGTTCGTCAATGCTGGTGGAGTCTTGCGGGTCGAAACCGGCCATGCCTTGCAGCAGGATGGCGCAGTCTTCGGCCGTGCGAGCCAGCGGGCCGGCCTGGTCGAGGCTGGAGGCGTAGGCGATCATGCCCCAGCGCGAAACGCGACCGTACGTCGGTTTCAGGCCTGTGAGGTTGGTCAGGGCTGCCGGCTGTCGGATTGATCCGCCAGTGTCGGTCCCCGTCGCGGCAGGCAACAGGCGGGCGGCAACGGCGGCGGCCGAACCACCCGACGAACCGCCGGGTACGTGGTCAAGGTTCCACGGGTTTTTGACCGCGCCGTAGTAGCTCGATTCGTTGGCCGAACCCATGGCGAACTCGTCCATGTTGGTCTTGCCCAGGCTTACGGCGCCGGCAGCGGCCAGCTTGGCTACCACTGTGGCGTCGTACGGTGCCTTGAAGTTGTCGAGCATCTTCGAGGCGCAGCTGGTGCGTACGCCCAGGGTGCAGAACAGGTCCTTGTGAGCGATCGGGGCGCCCAGCAGGGCACCGCTTTCACCGTTGGCGCGACGTGCGTCAGCGGCCTTGGCCTGCTCCAGGGCAAGGTCTTCGGTGAGGGTGATAAAACTGTTGAGCTGAGGATCGAGCTGGGCGATACGCGCCAGCAGGGTCTTGGTCAGCTCTTCGGAAGAAAACTTTTTATCGGCGAGTCCGCGGGCGATCTCGGCCAGAGTCAATTGATGCATGCAGGCGCTTTCCCTTTACTCGATGACTTTCGGAACCAGATAGAGGCCGTTTTCGACCGCCGGTGCGATGGACTGATACGCCTCGCGATGATTGCTCTCAGTCACGACGTCTGCACGCAGGCGCTGGCTGGCTTCCAGTGGGTGGGCCAGAGGCTCGATACCGGTCGTGTCGACGGCCTGCATCTGATCAATCAGCCCCAAAATACTGTTAAGGGCTTCGGTGGTGCGTGGAATATCGGCATCATTGAGGCCAAGACGGGCCAAATGTGCGATTTTTTCCACGTCGGAGCGGTCTAGCGCCATGGGATTCTCCAGTGGAAAACAGGACGGATGCTATCCGTGTGTTAGATTGTCGGAACACTACCGCATTTCTACGGTCATATGGCCGCGATTGTGGGTGTTGGTGCTCAGAAAAGCGCCCAATTTAACATATTGGCGCCTTGCCCAAAATCCCTGTCGTTGTTAGAGTTTGCCGCACTTTTTTACCCACGCGTTGCCTAGGGTCCCTTTCCCATGTTCAAGAAACTGCGTGGCATGTTTTCCAGCGATCTTTCCATCGACCTGGGCACTGCCAACACCCTTATTTACGTGCGCGAGCGCGGTATTGTCCTGAATGAGCCATCAGTTGTGGCTATTCGGACACACGGTAACCAGAAAAGTGTCGTTGCTGTCGGCACCGAGGCCAAGCGCATGCTTGGCCGTACACCGGGCAACATTGCTGCCATTCGTCCGATGAAGGACGGCGTTATCGCCGATTTCAGCGTTTGCGAAAAAATGCTGCAGTACTTCATCAACAAGGTGCATGAAAACAGTTTCCTGCAACCTAGCCCGCGAGTCTTGATTTGCGTGCCTTGCAAATCGACTCAGGTAGAGCGTCGCGCCATTCGTGAATCGGCACTCGGTGCCGGTGCCCGTGAAGTGTTCCTGATCGAAGAACCAATGGCTGCGGCCATCGGTGCAGGCCTGCCGGTTGAAGAAGCTCGTGGCTCGATGGTTGTCGATATCGGTGGCGGTACCACTGAAATCGCGCTGATCTCCCTGAACGGTGTGGTTTACGCCGAATCCGTACGGGTAGGTGGCGACCGTTTCGACGAAGCAATCATCACCTATGTGCGCCGTAACTACGGCAGCCTGATCGGTGAATCGACTGCCGAGCGCATCAAGCAGGAAATCGGCACTGCCTACCCGGGTGGTGAAGTACGTGAAGTCGACGTACGCGGCCGTAACCTGGCAGAGGGCGTACCACGTGCCTTCACCCTGAACTCCAATGAAGTGCTCGAGGCTCTGCAAGAGTCGCTGGCAACCATCGTTCAGGCCGTGAAAAGCGCGCTGGAACAGTCTCCGCCAGAGCTGGCTTCGGACATCGCCGAGCGTGGCCTGGTACTGACCGGTGGTGGCGCCTTGCTGCGTGACCTCGACAAGTTGCTGGCTCAGGAAACCGGTCTGCCGGTGATTGTTGCCGAAGACCCGTTGACCTGTGTTGCGCGTGGCGGTGGCCGTGCGCTGGAAATGATGGATAAACACACGATGGATCTGCTCTCCAGCGAATAAGATCGCGTGATGCAGCCCTTTCGTTATCATCAGAAGGTAGCACTTTGCAGTGCTGCCTTTTGGCGTTTATCTTCTGTCAATCTTCATCCAGGCCGCTTGAAGCCGTATGAATAAATTGAACACCTGCCCGGGAGGAGCGGCTTATTAAACCGCTCTTTTCCAAAGGCCCCTCATTGGGCGTGCGCTTTCTGGTGCTGGTCGTGCTATCGGTCGCGCTAATGGTAGTGGACGCTCGCTTTACGTTACTCAAGCCTGTGCGCAGCCAGATGTCTCTGGTACTGATGCAGTCCTACTGGATCACCGATCTGCCGCAGCGTTTGTGGCAGGGCGTGGCCAGTCAGTTCGGCAGCCGCACTGAGCTGGTGGCTGAAAACGAGAAACTCAAAACCGAAAACCTTCTGCTTCAGGGGCGCATGCAAAAGCTGGCGGCCTTGACCGAGCAGAACGTTCGCCTGCGCGAGTTGCTCAACTCTTCGGCGCTGGTCAACGAAAAGGTCGAAGTGGCCGAACTGATCGGCATGGATCCCAACCCCTTCACTCATCGCATCATCATCAACAAGGGTGAACGTGACGGCGTTGTGCTGGGCCAGCCGGTACTCGATGCCCGCGGTCTGATGGGGCAGGTGGTTGAGTTGATGCCCTACACCTCGCGTGTCCTGTTGCTGACCGATACCACCCATAGCATTCCAGTGCAGGTCAACCGTAACGGGTTGCGGGCGATTGCCAGCGGTACGGGCAACCCCGAGAGCCTTGAACTGCGTCATGTTGCCGATACGGCGGATATCAAGGTGGGTGACCTGTTGGTCAGCTCGGGCCTGGGGCAGCGCTTCCCGGCCGGTTATCCGGTGGCAACGGTAAAGGAGGTGATTCACGATTCGGGTCAGCCCTTTGCCATTGTGCGGGCCGTGCCGACGGCAGCCCTGAATCGCAGCCGTTACCTGCTGCTGGTGTTCAGTGACAGCCGTACCCCTGAAGAGCGGGCCAACGATGCGGCCAAGGCTCAGCAGGCTGAACAAAACGGTGAACCGCCGCCGATCATTCCGGCGACGGTGCCCAAGCCGGTTGCGCCTGCAGCGGCCGTTATCCCGGCGGCTGTGGCTCCAGCTCCGGCGGCTGTTGCCGAGCCCAAGACCGTGAAAAAACCTGCGCCCGCTGCAACCCCTGCCGCCAAGCCGCCAGCCGCCGTGCCGGCCACTACCCGGGAGAGGCAATAAATGGCGAGTACCCGTTCGCGTAACGGCTGGATCATCTGGCTGACATTTGCCATTGGCCTGTTGCTCAGTATTTCACCCATGCCCCAGTTCATGGAAATCCTGCGCCCGCTCTGGCTGGCATTGCTACTGGCTTTCTGGGCCTTGTACATGCCGCACAAAGTGGGCATGGTCACCGCGTTTTGCCTGGGGTTGGCGGAGGATGTGCTGTATGGCACGTTGCTGGGGCAGAACGCCCTGACCCTGACCCTGATTACCTTTCTGGTGCTGTCCCTTCAGCAGCGCTTGCGGGTGTTCCCGATGTGGCAGCAATGCCTGGTGCTTCTGGTTGTGTTCGGCCTGGCGCAGCTTGCCCAACTGTGGCTCAGTGCGTTGACCGGCAATCGCCAGCCAACGCTGGCGCTGGTGTTGCCGGGTGTGGTCAGTGCCCTGCTGTGGCCCTGGGTCAGTTACGGGCTGCGCGGGCTGTGCAGACGCTTCAAAATCAATTAACCGGATACGAGCCATTTCCTGGTTTGTGCACCTCGACAGGGAGATGTCTTGATGACCTCGCTTTATCTGGCCTCTGGCTCACCGCGCCGACGCGAGTTGTTGACTCAGATCGGCGTGCCGTTTGAAACGGTCAGCGCAGCCATTGACGAAACTCCCCTCCCGAATGAATCCCCTGTGGCCTATGTCGAGCGCCTGGCGCGCGAAAAGGCCCAGGCCGGGCGCCAACAACTGCTGACGACCATGCCGGACGCTGCGTTTTGCGTACTGGGGGCTGACACGGCCGTGGTGCTCGATGAACACATTCTCGGTAAACCGGTCGACGAGGCCGACGCCTTGGCTATGCTCATGGCGCTGTCTGGCCGGGAGCATGAGGTGTTGACCGCGATCGCGATTATTGACGCCGGGCGCTGTGAAACCCGAGTGGTACGCAGTCAGGTACGCTTTAGAAACATCAGCAAACAAGAAGCCAGCCTGTATTGGGCCAGCGGTGAACCCCTGGACAAAGCCGGTGGCTACGCCATTCAGGGCTTGGCTGCGGTGTTTGTGGCGGGCCTGAATGGCAGTTATTCCGCCGTCGTGGGCCTGCCTGTGTGCGAAACCGCAGAACTGCTCGGGCATTTCGGCATACCCTGTTGGCAAAACCTTACCGTGCGCTGAATACGGCACCTACGAGACGTGGCACTACTGTGATGACGCCTGAACGAGACCCAGCCATGAGTGAAGAGATCCTGATCAACATCACGCCGATGGAATCGCGCGTGGCAGTGGTAGAGAACGGTGTTCTGCAAGAGGTGCATGTCGAACGTACCCAGCGCCGGGGCATTGTCGGTAATATCTACAAAGGCAAGATTGTCAGGGTTTTGCCCGGCATGCAGGCTGCCTTTGTGGATATCGGTCTGGATCGTGCTGCTTTTATTCATGCCTCCGAAATTTCCCTGCGTGAAGGCCAGGCCGTTGAAAGCATCGGTACGCTGGTGCATGAAGGCCAGAGCCTGGTGGTGCAAGTCACCAAAGACCCGATAGGTTCAAAAGGTGCGCGCCTGACGACTCAACTGTCGATACCCTCGCGCTACCTGGTGTATATGCCGCGCACTGCCCATGTCGGCATTTCGCTGAAGATCGAAGACGAAGCCGAGCGCGAACGGCTTAAACAGGTGGTCAGTGATTGCGTGGCCCAGGAAGGCATCAAGGAAGCCGGCGGGTTTATCCTGCGTACGGCGGCCGAAGGTGCCGGGGCGGATGAGATCCTGATGGATATTCGCTACCTGCGTCGTTTGTGGGACCAGATCGGTGCCCAGATCAAGACGGTTGGCGCGCCGACGGTGATCTACGAAGACCTGGGCCTGGCGCTGCGTACATTGCGTGATCTGGTCAGCCCCAAGATCGAGAAAATTCGCATCGATTCGCGGGAAACCTTTCAGAGGACCACGCAATTTGTTGCCGAACTGATGCCGGAAATCGCCGACCGCCTTGAGCACTACCCGGGCGAACGGCCGATTTTCGATTTGTACGGCGTTGAAGACGAAATCCAGAAGGCCCTGGACCGCAAGGTACCGCTCAAGTCCGGCGGTTATCTGGTGGTCGACCCGGCTGAGGCCATGACCACCATCGACGTCAACACCGGCGCGTTTGTGGGGCATCGCAACCTTGAGGAAACCATCTTCAAGACCAACCTCGAAGCGGCTACCGCGATTGCCCGGCAACTGCGCCTGCGCAACCTGGGCGGGATCATCATCATCGACTTTATCGACATGGAAGATGAAGAGCACCAGCGCCAGGTGATACGCACCCTGGAAAAACAGCTGGAGCGTGATCACGCCAAGACCAACATCATCGGCATTACCGAGTTGGGTCTGGTGCAGATGACCCGCAAACGTACGCGCGAGAGCCTGGAGCAAGTGTTGTGCGAGCCGTGCGTGTGCTGCCAGGGCCGGGGAAAGTTGAAAACCCCCGAAACCATCTGCTATGAAATCTTCCGTGAGATCCTGCGAGAGGCCCGGGCTTATCAAGCGACCGGCTATCGTGTGCTGGCCAACCAGAAAGTGGTGGATCGTTTGCTGGACGAAGAGTCAGGCAATGTCGCGGAGCTGGAAGGGTTTATCGGTCGCACGATTCGTTTTCAGGTCGAAACCATGTACTCCCAGGAACAATACGACGTGGTGCTGCTCTGAAGTATCTAGCGTCACATAGCGTCGAAAAGGGGCTGAAACCGACCCCTACGATCATTATTTAAGGGGCCACCTGACATGGAGCGTCTGACACGCTTTTTTGCCGCGCTGACCCGTTGGGGGCTGGGCGCGTGCGCTCTGGTTTTGGTCCTGACGGCGTTGTACGTCAGTATCGGCCGTGAATTGACCCCCCTGATCGCCGAATACCGCGTTGAAGTGCAGAGCAAAGCCCGTGAAGCGCTGGGCATGCCATTGACCATTGGCAGCCTGGAAGGAAGCTGGAGCGGCATGGCGCCGGTATTGAAGGCCCACGACGTCATGGTCGGTGAGGGCAACAGCGCCCTGCGTCTGGATGAAGTGCAGGTGGTGCCCGATGTGTGGGCCAGCCTGTTGAACCGTGATATCCGTATTGGTCACGTGCAACTCAATGGTCTGCAACTGAGCTTGCGCCAGGATGAACACGGCCACTGGGCACTCGAAGGGCTGCCGGTGCAGGATGACCAGCCGCTTGACCCTGAGCAGTTGCTCAACCAGCTGCAACGTGTGGCGCGGTTGTCGGTGCTCGACAGCCAGGTGACCCTGGAACCCTACAAACAATCCCCGCTGACCCTGACTTATGTCGGGCTGACGCTGGACGTCGGCGCGTCGGACCAGCGTCTTGATGCGCGGCTGACCTTGCCCGATGGCCAGCCCGTGGCGCTGAGCCTCAGCACACAGGTTCAGGCCAGCCACTGGCGTGACGGTGCGGCCCAGGCCTATGTGAGCCTGCCGCAAAGTGATTGGGCCAAGTGGCTGCCGGCCACGCTGATCGCACCGTGGAAAGTCTCCGAGCTCAAGGCTGGAGGCGAGTTCTGGTTCAACTGGAGCCAGGGCTCGGTACAGAGCGCGGTGGCGCGCCTGAATGCGACCCGGTTCAGTGGTGCCTATGCCGATCGCAAACCCGAGACCATCGAGAACCTGGCGCTGCATGCCTGGGCTGAGCGCGGCAAACAGGGTTTCAGGGTGGTGCTCGACTCACTGGCCATGAACCTGGGCAAGACCCGTTGGGAAACCCGTCTGCAACTGCAGCAGTTCGCGGCCACCGACAAGGAGCAGGAGCGTTGGCACCTGCAGGCCGACCGCCTGGACCTGACCCCGATCACGCCGCTGATGGACTCACTGGCCCCCGTGCCGGAAGCCGTCGCCAAAGTCATCGATCAATTGAGCGTTACCGGCACCTTGCGCAATGTGCTGGCTGATTATCGACCAGCAGCCACGGACGATCAAAAAATCAGCTTTGCGGCCAATCTGGAGCAGGTCGGCTTCAATGCCACCCACGGCGCTCCGGCGGCGCGCAATGTCAGTGGCCTGATCAGCGGCGACCTGGGCAAGGGCGAACTGCGCCTGGACAGCAAAGACTTCATGCTGCACCTCGACCCGATCTTCGCCAAGCCCTGGCAATACCTGCAAGCCAATGCCCTGCTGACCTGGACCCTGAACAAGGACAGCTTCACCCTGATTGCGCCCTACATCAAAGTGCTGGGGGAAGAGGGCAATATCGCGGCCGACTTTTTGATCCGCATTCACCTTGACCATTCCCAGGAAGATTACATGGACCTGCGGGTGGGCCTGACAGATGGCGACGGCCGTTTTACCCCCAAGTACCTGCCTGAAGTACTGAGTCCGGCGCTTTCGGAGTGGCTGAGCACGGCGATTATCAAAGGCGCAGTCGAAGAGGGCTTCTTCCAGTATCAAGGTTCGCTGAGCCATGACGCCGTTGCGGCGGCGCGCAATATCAGCCTGTTTTTCAAGGTGCATGGCGCAGAACTGGCGTTCCAGCCTGGCTGGCCCCATGTGCGTAACGTGTCGGGCGATGTGTTTATTGAAGATAGCGGTGTGCGGATCATGGCCAGCAAAGGTCAGCTACTCGACACCCGTGTGCGTAACGTGGCTGTCAGCATCCCGCATGTGCCTGCCGGCAAGGTCAGCCATCTGTTTCTGGATGGCGACTTTGAGGGCGGGCTGGGGGACGGTCTGAAAATTCTTCAGGAAGCACCGATAGGTACCGCAGAAACGTTCGCTGGCTGGCAGGGTGAAGGTTCGCTGAAGGGCCGTGTTGATCTGGACATCCCGCTGGAAAAGGGTGTGGAGCCAAAAATCCTGGTGGACTTCAACGTCGACAAGGCGCGCCTGAAAATCAGCGAACCCGAGCTTGAACTGACCCAGCTCAAGGGTGACCTGCGCTTTGACAGTGCCAAGGGCCTGAGCGGCAAGGGCATCAGCGCCCGGGCGTTCGATCGCCCGATCACCGCGCAGATCTTTGCCGACGGCAAGCCTGGCCGCATCAGCACCCGGGTGGTGGCCAGCGGTCAGGTGGGGGTGAAAAAACTCACGGACTGGCTCAAGTTCAATCAACCGATCCCGGTAAGCGGTGACTTGCCCTATCAGTTGCAACTGACCCTGGACGGTGCCGACAGCCAGTTACGCGTCAGCTCCAGCCTCAAGGGCGCGGTGGTGGATTTGCCGGCACCCTTCGGGCTGGCGGCCAATGAAAGCCGCAACAGCGTGTTTCGCATGACTCTGCAAGGGGCCGAGCGGCGGTACTGGTTTGACTACGGCGACCTGGTCAACCTGACCTTTGCTGCCCCCAATGGCAAGTTTGAAGACGGGCGTGGCGAGTTGTTCCTGGGCGATGGCAAACCCGTTTTGCCCACGACCAAGGGCCTGCGCATTCGCGGCGTGCTGTCGGAGCTGGACGTCGCCCCCTGGCAGGCGCTGGTCGAACGATATGCCGGCAATGACCCCGGCGGCAGCGCCAAGCAACTGCTCAGCAGTGCGGACTTTAAAGTCGGCAAGTTGATTGCCTTCGGCACCCAATTGGATCAGGTGCGCCTGGTCATGAAGCGCGTCGCCGCCTCCTGGGCGCTGCAAATCGACAGCAAGCAGGCCATCGGCGCCGTGACCCTGCCGGATGCGAACAACGCACCGATTGTGGTCAACATGCAGACCATTCGCCTGCCTGCGCCTGATCCCAAGACGGTGGCAGACGAGAATGCCCCCGACCCGCTGGCTGCGGTCGACCCGCGCAAAATACCGGCCCTGGACATCATTATTCGCCAGCTCTACCAGGGGGCGGACCTGCTTGGTGCCTGGTCACTCAACATTCGACCCAACAGCCGGGGCATCAGCCTTACCAGTCTCAATCTGGGGCTCAAGGGCATGCTGCTAGAAGGTTCGGGCGGCTGGGAAGGCGTGGCGGGTAACAGCAAAAGCTGGTACCAGGGGCGCCTGGGTGGCGGCAACCTGGCCACGGTGCTGAAGAACTGGGGCTTTGCCCCCAGCGTCACCAGCGACAACTTTCATGTGGACATCGATGGCAACTGGCCCGGTTCGCCAGCGTGGATTGGCCTCAAGCGTTTCTCCGGCACACTGGACGCCTCGCTCAACAAGGGGCAGTTTGTGGAAGTCGACGGCAGCGCCCAGGTGCTGCGCATTTTTGGCTTGCTCAACTTCAACGCCATTGGCCGTCGTCTGCGCCTGGACTTCTCCGACCTGTTCGGCAAGGGCCTGAGCTATGACCGGGTCAAGGGCGTGCTCAATGCCCGCAGCGGCGTGTACAGCACAGGCAAGCCGATCCTGATGACCGGGCCGTCCACCAATCTGGAACTTAACGGTACATTGAACATGGTCACCGACCGGGTCGACGCCAAGCTGCTGGTGACCTTGCCCGTGACCAATAACCTGCCCCTTGCAGCGCTGTTGGTGGGCGGGCCGGCAGCGGGCGGGGCGATGTTCCTGCTCAACAAGCTGATCGGTGACCAGGTGTCGCGCTTCGCCAGCGTGCAATACAGCATTCAAGGGCCGTGGAACGATCCGAAGATCACTTTCGACAAGCCTTTCGAGAAACACTAGGAGCGCAGCATGACCCTGGCAGTGATTCAAATGGTCAGCCAGAGCGATGTCCTGGCCAATCTGGCCCAGGCGCGCCGGCTGCTGGAAGAGGCTGCCCAAGGCGGTGCGCAACTGGCCGTGTTGCCCGAGAACTTTGCCGCGATGGGCCGTCGCGATACTGCCGCCATCGGCCGCGCCGAGGCGTTGGGCGAGGGCCCGATCCTGCCCTGGTTGAAACAGACCGCCCGCGACCTCAAGTTATGGGTAGTGGCTGGTACTTTGCCTCTGCCCCCCGAGGGGCAGCCTGAAGCCAAGGTCAATGCTTGTTCATTGCTGATCAACGCCGAGGGCGAGCAAGCGGCCCGTTACGACAAATTGCACTTGTTTGATGTGGATGTGTCTGACAACCGTGGCCGCTATCGCGAGTCTGATGACTATGCCCGGGGCAAGCGTGTGGTGGTGGTTGATACCCCGGTGGGCAAGCTGGGCCTGAGCGTATGTTATGACCTGCGCTTCCCGGAGCTGTACAGTGAGCTGCGCACTGCGGGCGCTGAACTGATTACCGCGCCCTCGGCCTTTACCGCTGTCACGGGTGCGGCCCATTGGGAGATACTGATACGCGCCCGCGCCATTGAAACCCAGTGCTATATCCTTGCAGCGGCCCAGGGCGGCGTGCATCCGGGCCCGCGAGAAACCTGGGGGCATGCAGCCATTATCGATCCCTGGGGGCGGGTGCTGGCCGAGCAGGCGCAGGGCGAGGGGGTGTTGCTGGCCCGCCGCGATGCGCTTGAGCAGGCGGATATCAGGGCGCGCATGCCGGTGGTGAGCCATCGGCGGTTCAACGCCCATCTAATTTAAGTGGGAGCGGGCTTGCTCGCGATGCAGGCGACAGGGTGTAACCGTTGCCCCGCATCGATGCCATCGCGAGCAAGCCCGCTCCCACAGAACAGATTTTTCAGGCCCGAGGGTTCAGCACTCAAAGATGCTGAAGCAGGGGCCAAGACGGAGTGATTATGAGCGAGTTGTTGACCTCAGTCAGCGAACACCTGTTGGCACCCGGAGGTGTCACCATCGAAAGCCTGCAAAGCGTATTGGGCGACCTGGCCGGGCCGGGTATCGACGCGGCAGACCTGTATTTCCAGGGCCAGATTTCCGAATCCTGGGCGCTGGAAGACGGCATCGTCAAAGAAGGCAGCTTTAACCTCGACCAGGGTGTAGGTGTTCGCGCCCAGTCTGGCGAGAAGACCGGCTTTGCCTACAGCAATGCCATTACCCTGGACGCATTGGGTCAGGCCGCCCGCGCCGCCCGTTCGATCTCCCGTGCCGGGCAAAACGGCACGGTGCAGGCGTTCACCACTCAGGACGTGGCTCAGCTGTATGGCCCGGACAACCCGCTGGAAGTCATCAGCCGCGCAGAAAAGGTCGAGCTGCTCAAGCGTGTCGATGCCGCCACCCGCGCCCTAGATCCGCGTATCCAGCAAGTCACCGTGAGCATGGCCGGGGTCTGGGAGCGGATTCTGGTGGCCTCCACCGATGGCGGGCTGGCGGCAGATATCCGGCCGCTGGTGCGTTTCAACGTCAGCGTCATCGTTGAGCAGAATGGCCGTCGCGAGCGCGGCGGTCATGGTGGTGGCGGGCGTACCGACTACCGCTATTTCCTCACTGACGATCGTGCCATGGGTTACGCCCGTGAAGCGTTGCGCCAGGCCCTGGTCAACCTCGAAGCGGTACCGGCTCCGGCAGGCACCATGCCGGTGGTTCTGGGCTCGGGTTGGTCCGGCGTACTGTTGCATGAAGCGGTGGGTCACGGTCTGGAAGGGGACTTCAACCGCAAGGGCAGTTCTGCCTACAGCGGACGCATGGGCGAAATGGTTGCTTCCAAACTGTGCACCATCGTCGATGACGGTACCCTGGCGGGCCGCCGTGGCTCGCTGAGCGTGGATGACGAAGGCACCCCGACCGAGTGCACCACCCTGATTGAAAACGGCGTGCTCAAGGGCTATATGCAGGACAAGCTCAATGCCCGTCTGATGGGCGTGGCGCGCACCGGCAACGGCCGTCGCGAATCCTATGCGCACTTGCCGATGCCGCGCATGACCAACACCTACATGCTGGGCGGCGAAAGCGATCCTGCCGAAATCATCGCTTCGGTGAAAAAGGGCATCTACTGCGCCAATCTGGGTGGTGGTCAGGTCGATATCACCAGCGGCAAGTTTGTGTTCTCCACCAGCGAAGCCTATCTGATTGAAGACGGCAAAATCACTCGCCCAGTCAAAGGCGCGACCCTGATTGGCAACGGGCCGGAAGCAATGAGCAAGGTGTCGATGGTCGGTAACGATCTGTCGCTGGACAGCGGCGTAGGCACGTGTGGCAAGGATGGGCAGTCGGTGCCGGTAGGTGTCGGCCAGCCAACCCTGAAGATTGACGCGATCACTGTAGGCGGTACGGGCGGTTGAGGGGAGGTCCCGTGAAGGTTGCCAGGCAACCTTCACGGGTACGAGTCTTAACGCAGACCGCGTTGAGTCTCGTCCAACCCACGGATGTACTTGAACAATTTGCGGCTTGAAGCCGGTGCCTTGTTATGAGCCAGCTCGTGTTTGGCCTGACGTATCACCGAACGCATTTGCTGGCGGTCGGCTTCAGGGAACTCGGCAACAAACTTTTCCAGTACAGCGTCATCACCCTCGATCAGGCGATCACGCCAGCGCTCGAGGTTGTGAAAACGTTCGTTGTACTGGCGAGAAGAGGCATCGACTTGATCGATCAAGGCAAGAATTTCGTCAAGCGGTTGATCGCGCATCAGTTTGCCGATGAACATCATATGGCGCTTGCGCGCAATATGAGCCGTGTGTTTTGGAGCATCTGCCAAAGCCTTACGCATAGCGTCAGTCAGGGGCATTTTGTTCAGCAAGTCAGGCTTGAGTGTCGTGAGACGCTCGCCCAGATCAACCAGAGCATGAAGCTCGCGTTTGACCTGCGATTTGCTTTTTTCGCCGTCGAAGGCGTCGTCGTAAGAATCAACCATGGTGGCAGTCCGCAAAGAAACGCCGCCATGATAACCAGTCGGGGGCCGCTTGTCCGGCCCGGTCGCTCGGCGGCCCTGCCGAAAACAGAATTTGAGTGGAGAAAACCATGAGTGCAGTTCAAAGCGTCGGCCCGCAGGCCTTGCCGGCACTGCAGGAACAGGTCGAGCAAATCATCGCCGAAGCCAGGCGCCAGGGTGCCAGCGCCTGTGAAGTCGCCGTGTCGCTGGAGCAGGGGTTATCGACCTCGGTACGTCAGCGCGAAGTTGAAACCGTAGAGTTCAACCGTGACCAGGGTTTTGGCATCACCCTCTATGTAGGCCAGCGCAAAGGCTCGGCCAGCACCTCGGCCACCGGCCCGGATGCCATCCGCGAAACCGTCGCCGCCGCCCTGGCGATTGCCAAACACACCTCGGAAGACGAAAGCTCGGGTTTGGCCGATGCCAGCCTGATGGCGCGTGAACTGAAAGACTTTGATGTGTTCCACACCTGGGACATCACCCCCGAGCAGGCCATTGAAAAGGCCCTGGCCTGCGAAGCCGCTGCATTTGAGGCCGACAGCCGGATCAAAAATGCCGATGGCACCACCCTCAGCACCCATCAGGGCTGCCGCGTGTACGGCAATAGCCATGGTTTTATCGGCGGCTCGGCTTCGACCCGTCACAGCCTCAGTTGCGTAATGATTGCCGAAGGCGACGGCCAGATGCAGCGTGACTACTGGTATGACGTCAATTGCCAGGGCGAGTTGTTGATGGACGCCGTGAGCATTGGCCAGCGCGCCGCCGAGCGCGCTGCCCGGCGACTGGGCTCGCGCCCGGTACCGACGTGCGAGGTGCCGGTGCTGTTCTCGGCCGAACTGGCTGGCGGCCTGTTTGGCAGTTTCCTGGGGGCAGTCTCGGGTGGCAACCTGTACCGTAAATCGTCGTTCCTGCTCGATGCAATGGGGCAGCAGATTTTCCCTGAATGGTTGACCCTGGATGAGCGCCCGCACCTGATGCGCGCCATGGGCAGCTCGTCGTTCGACAATGATGGCCTGGCCACTTACGCCAAACCGTTTATCAAGGACGGCGAGTTGGTTTCGTACATCCTGAGCACTTACTCGGGGCGCAAACTGGGCATGCCGAGCACTGCCAACGCCGGCGGCGTGCATAACCTCTTTGTGACACACGGTGATGAAGACCAGGCAGCCTTGATTCGCAAAATGGGGCGTGGTCTGTTTGTCACCGAGTTAATGGGCAGCGGCCTGAACATGGTCACCGGTGACTATTCCCGTGGCGCGGCGGGTTTCTGGGTCGAGAATGGCGAAATCCAGTTCCCGGTGCAGGAAGTGACCATCGCCGGCAATATGCGCGATATGTTTAAACAGATCGTGGCCGTGGGCAACGATCTGGAGCTGCGCAGCAACATCCGCACCGGTTCGGTGCTGATTGAACGCATGATGGTGGCGGGCAGCTAAGACTGGCCTGTTCCATGCCAAGGCGTATCACTGCAACGGTGATACGCCTTTTTTGTGTTTGTGCATCCTGTCCTTTAGCAGACTTGTTTTGATAATCAATATCGCTTAATAATGAATCTCATTATCGAGTGAGCCTGGGTCATGAGTTCTGCGTTGCGTGAAGGGCCGTATCTAGAAAGCTGGCGCTGGATGAGCCGCCAGATCCGCTGCGGGCTGGCGCCGGACGAGCCGCGCCTGATCGAGCATTACCTGGCTGAAGGCCGCTATCTTGCTGGCTGTACAGCCACTTCCCCGTGGTTGATTGCGGTCACCACCTTCCGCCTGATGCTAGATACAGCCACTGACACCGCGCTGCCTTGGCACTGGCGCAATCTGTGCCTGGACAACGCGTGGCGTCCGCTGCGCGACCTCGAAACCCAAGCCTTGTGCAATTGCCGACTCAAGCGCTGGCAAAGCTTTGCCTGGCAGTTGGCAACCTGCGAGCTCGAACCTTCAATTTCTTTAACAGAACTGGTGCAAGGATTTCCCGATGAGTAACACTCGTATCGAACGTGACAGCATGGGTGAGTTGCGTGTGCCTGAATCCGCGTTGTACGGTGCGCAAACCCAGCGTGCAGTCGACAACTTCCCCATCAGCCATCAACGCATGCCTGCGCAATTCATTCGCGCCCTGATCCTGGCCAAGGGCGCAGCGGCCCTGGCCAACGTTGAACTCAAGCAGATCAGCGCGGCCCAGGGCGAGGCGATTGTCGAGGCCACCCAGATCCTGTTGACCGGTGATTTCATGGAGCACTTCCCGGTGGATATTTTCCAGACCGGTTCGGGCACCAGCTCCAACATGAATGCCAACGAAGTGATTGCAACCCTGGCCACGCGGCTGCTGGGCGAGCCGGTGAACCCCAACGATCACGTCAACTGCGGGCAAAGCAGCAACGACATTATCCCGACCACCATCCATGTCAGCGCTGCACTGGGCCTGCACGAGCAGTTACTGCCGGCGCTGAGCCATCTGGTGCAGGTGATCGAGCGCAAGGCGATCGAGGTTCACGCCTACGTCAAAACCGGGCGCACCCACTTGATGGACGCGATGCCGGTACGCATGAGCCAGGTGCTCAATGGTTGGGCGCAGCAGCTCAAGGCTAACATCGAGCATTTGCACAACCTGCAGCCAGCTCTGCAAGCCCTGGCCCAGGGCGGTACCGCGGTGGGCACCGGGATTAACGCCCACCCGCAGTTTGCTGCGTTATTCAGTCAGCAACTCAGCGAGCTGACCGGGGTGGCCTTCACGCCGGGCAAGGACCTGTTTGCCTTGATTGGTTCGCAAGACACCGCAGTGGCTGTTTCTGGTCAGTTGAAGGCCACGGCAGTGTCACTGATGAAAATCGCCAACGACCTGCGCTGGATGAACTCCGGCCCCCTGGCCGGTCTGGGCGAAATCGAACTTGAGGCGTTACAGCCGGGCTCGTCGATCATGCCGGGCAAGGTCAATCCGGTGATTCCGGAAGCCACGGCGATGGTCGCGGCCCAGGTCATCGGCAACGACGCGGCGATCACCGTGGCAGGTCAGTCCGGCAATTTCGAACTGAACGTCATGCTGCCGGTGATTGCGCACAACCTGTTGAGCAGCATCGAACTCATGGCCAACTCAAGCCGCCTGTTGGCTGACAAGGCCATCGCCAGCTTCAAGGTCAATGAAGCCAAGCTCAAGGAAGCGCTGTCGCGCAACCCGATCCTGGTAACGGCACTGAACCCGATCATCGGTTATCAAAAAGCCGCCGAAATTGCCAAGACCGCTTACCAGCAAGGGCGCCCGGTAATCGATGTGGCACTTGAATACACGGATTTGTCACGCAGCCAGCTTGAGGTCCTTCTCGACCCCGAGAAACTCACCGCCGGCGGCGTTTAATCCATCGACACTGCTTTGGAGGTTCACATGGATCACTGGAAACGCACGATCGAAAGAGCCAACCGCTGTTTCGCCGAAGGCGAACTGGTCGATGCCCGCGAGCATTATCTGCAGGCGCTGGCCCTGGCCCAGGTGCTGTTCGAGCGCTGGAGTGATGCCGACGAAGCAGTGGCCGCCTGCGTCATTTCACACCACAACCTGGCGGATCTGCATTTGCGCCTCAATCAACCGGAGGAGAGCGTGGAGTACCTCTGTGCGATTCATCAGCGATTGTTGCAAACCATGCAGAACGCGCGCCTGCCGACAGCATTGCGTGAAGCGGCGCTGCGTCAGAGCAGCAAGACCTACGTAGAGCTTTTGAATTTTATCAGTGAGTACGGCGAGTACCCGCGCTCCAACCTGTTGCTCAAAAGCAATGTGGCTCAGAGCAGCCATGAGTTCTCGACAGTTAGCGGCCATCACTTAGGAGCACATTGAAATGACTTACACCTTGCCTGCATTGCCTTATGCCTATGACGCGCTTGAGCCGCATATTGATGCGCAAACCATGGAAATTCACTACACCAAGCATCACCAGACCTACATCAACAACCTCAATGCGGCCGTAGAGGGCACCGAATGGGCCAAGTGGCCGGTGGAAAAACTGGTGGCCAGTGTTCATCAGTTGCCCGAAAAGCTGCGCGCTGCAGTGATCAACCAGGGTGGCGGGCATGCCAACCACTCGTTGTTCTGGGAAGTCATGAGCCCTAAAGGCGGGGGTAAGCCCGAAGGTGCGCTGGCCAAGGCGATTGATGAGCAGTTGGGTGGTCTGGAGGTGTTCAAGGAAAACTTTACCAAAGCCGCGCTGACGCGTTTTGGCAGTGGCTGGGCATGGTTGAGCGTGACCCCGCAAAAAACGCTGGTAATCGAAAGCAGCGGCAACCAGGACAGCCCGCTGATGAACGGCAATACGCCGATCCTGGGGCTTGATGTGTGGGAGCACGCGTATTACCTGCGCTATCAAAACCGCCGCCCGGAGTATATCAACGCGTTTTACAACGTGATCAACTGGCCGGAAGTGGCGCGACGCTATCAAGCGGCGATTGGCTAAGCGCAACGAAAGGATTCAGGCGGATTATGGGCACGCAAATTTTAGCGGTCGGTGGCGTTCGAATGTTTCGCTATGCCTTCGGTACGCTTTTGCTGTTGGCGGGTACGGCCCTGTTGGTTGCCAAGGGGCTGGTCTGGCTGGATCTGGAGCCCCGGCTGCTGCGGGCGCTGCAGGGCGGTGCGTTGTGTGCACTGGGCACGGCGTTAGGCGCCGTGCCTGTCCTGGTTATTCGAAAAATGCCGGTGGCGGTCAGTGACACTCTGCTGGGCTTTGGGGCCGGTGTGATGCTGGCGGCCACGGCCTTTTCGCTGATTGTGCCGGGCATTGCGGCAGCGCAAAGCCTGGGGTTGTCACCCTGGCCCGCCAGCGGGCTTATAAGTGCAGGGATCCTGCTGGGCGCATTCTGCCTGTTTCTGGTGGATCGCAAGGTCTCGGGCGCCGGGCCGGAGGTATTTGTCAGTCGCCCCGGCGAGCCGGTCATCGCGCCGCGCATCTGGTTGTTTGTGATTGCCATTGTGGCGCACAACATTCCTGAAGGCATGGCGGTCGGGGTGTCGGCGGGTGGCGGCATGCCGGATGCCGATAGCCTGGCGATGGGCATTGCGTTGCAGGATGTGCCGGAAGGCCTGGTGATTGCCCTTGTATTGGCAGGGGCGGGCATGTCGCGGGTCAAGGCGTTCCTGATTGGTGCGGCATCAGGTTTGGTTGAGCCGGTCTTTGCGGTGCTCTGTGCCTGGCTGGTCAACTTGGCCGAGGTGCTGTTGCCGTTGGGTCTGGCATTAGCGGCCGGTGCGATGCTGCTGGTGGTCACCCAGGAAGTCATCCCCGAGTCGCGGCGCAATGGCCACGAAAAGCTGGCGAGCCTGGGGCTGTGTGTCGGCTTTTGTTTGATGATGGTGATGGATACGGCGCTTGGTTGAATCGATCTCTGCAGATACTCTTTAGTCGATCAATTCCTGCCGTGGGAGGGAGCCTGCTCGCGAACGACCTTCGCGAACAGGCTCCCTCCCACGGTGGCAGTTTTCCTGCCGCTGCGTCAAAAAAGCTTCAGGCTTATTCGCCTTCATCAAAGTAGTTGTTGATCAGGGCAACCAGTGCGTCCAGCGCCTCCTGATCCTTCTCACCTTCGGTCTTGATGTGGATGGTTGTGCCCTTGCCGGCGGCCAGCATCATCATGGCCATGATGCTTTTGCCGTCGACCATCGACTCAGGGGTGCGACCCGCCTGGATCTGACATGGAAACTGCCCTGCGATGCCGACAAACTTTGCCGATGCACGGGCGTGCAAGCCCAGTTTGTTGATGATTTCAATTTCCACTGCAGGCATCGCGGGGTAGATCCTTCAAGTAAGGTCGCGGTGGCGAACCTGGACGTTCTTCAGAGTTTCTTGCAGGCATTTGCCCAGGCGTTCGGTCAGGTACACGGAGCGGTGATGCCCGCCCGTGCAGCCGATTCCGATTGTCACATAGGCGCGGTTGCTGGCTGCAAAGCGCGGTAGCCATTTAAGCAGGTAGCTGGAGATGTCCTGGAACATCTCTTCGACATCAGGTTGCGCCGCCAGATAATCGGCTACCGGCTGGTCCAGCCCTGACTGCTCGCGCAGCTCGGGTTTCCAGTACGGGTTGGGCAGGCAGCGCACGTCAAACACCAGGTCGGCATCCACCGGCATACCGCGCTTGAAACCGAACGACTCCACCAAAAAGGCGGTGCCTGGCTCTGGCTTGTTCAGCAGGCGCAGCTTGATGGTGTCACGTAACTGATACAGATTCAGATTGGTGGTATTGATGGTCAGGTCAGCAAGGTCGGCAATGGGGCCCAAAAGCTGGGTTTCATCGCGAATGGCTTCGGCAAGGGAGCGGCTCGCGCTGCTGAGCGGGTGGCGCCTGCGGGTTTCCGAGAAGCGCTTGAGCAAGGTTTCTTCGTCGGCATCCAGGTACAGCACGTCACACTGGATATGCCGGTTACGCACCTCTTCAAGCAACTGCGGAAAACGTGACAAATGACTCGGCAGGTTGCGCGCATCGATCGAAACGGCCACCAGTGGCTGGGCCAGTTCAGTGTGAATCAACGCGCGTTCGGCCAGTTCCGGCAGCAAGCCGGCTGGCAGGTTGTCGATGCAATAGAAACCGTTGTCTTCAAGGACGGCGAGGGCAGTGCTTTTACCGGAGCCGGAGCGTCCGCTGACTATGACTAAGCGCATGATTAATGACCGTTCTGTACGTCCAGAACAACCTGATACAACGCTTCGTTGCTAGGTGCGTTGCGCAGTCTTTCGCGCACGTCTTTGCGATCGAGCATGCTGGCAATCTGCCGGAGCAGTTCCAGGTGTGCATCGGTTGCCGCTTCTGGCACCAGCAAAACGAAAAGCAGGTCGACCGGCGCGCCATCGATGGCGTCGAAATCTATGGGGGCGTCGAGGTGCAGCAAGGCGCTTACAGGCGACTCGCAGCCCTTGAGGCGGCAATGGGGTATGGCGATGCCGTTGCCAAAACCGGTGGAACCCAGTTTTTCACGGGCAATAAGGCTCTCGAAAACATCCTGCATTTCGAGACCAGGCACTTCGCGGCTGATCAGGTTGGCAATATGTTCGAGTGCACGCTTTTTACTGCCGCCCGGCGCGTTCACCAGGGAACGGCCGGGGGTCAGGATACTTTCAAGTCGGATCATGGGTAGGGAGTATTAACGACCGGTCGCGCCCTGGAGCAGGCTTTGGGTCTTTTCCTTATGCTTTTTCAGTTGGCGATCAAGCTTGTCAGTGAGCAGATCGATGGCGGCATACATATCGTCATGCTCGGCGTTGGCAACGACTTCTCCTCCATGGATGTGCAAGGTGGCCTCGATTTTCTGTTTCAGTTTTTCGACCGCCATCGTTACCTGTACGTTGGTAATCTTGTCGAAGTGACGCTCCAGTCGGTCGAGTTTTTCGCCGATGTATGCGCGTAGCGGTTCGGTGACTTCCAGTTGGTGTCCACTGATGTTGACTTGCATACAGTTTCTCCTTTGATGCCATTGCATAAAGCGGCAGGCCGAGCAGCCTGCCACTGAAACGCCGGGGTCCGTGGCTTACATCAAACGCTTGCGTTCGCTCGAAGGCGCTATCCCGAGGGATTCGCGGTACTTGGCGACGGTGCGACGGGCTACCTGAATACCTTGTGCCTCCAGTAAACCAGCGATCTTGCTGTCACTCAACGGCTTTTTCTGATTTTCCGCTGCAACCAGTTTTTTGATGATGGCACGGATCGCGGTGGAGGAGCATTCGCCGCCTTCAGAGGTGCTGACGTGGCTGGAGAAAAAGTATTTAAGTTCATAAATGCCCCGTGGGGTATGCATGAATTTTTGTGTGGTAACCCGGGAAATGGTGGATTCGTGCATGCCCACCGCTTCGGCGATATCGTGCAGTACCAGGGGTTTCATGGCTTCATCGCCATGCTCGAGAAAGCCGCGTTGGTGCTCGACGATCTGGGTCGCCACTTTCATCAGGGTTTCGTTGCGGCTTTGCAGGCTTTTGATAAACCAGCGTGCTTCCTGCAGCTGGTTGCGCATAAAGGTGTTGTCGGCGCTGGTATCGGCTCGGCGTACGAAACCGGCGTATTGCGCGTTCACCCGCAGGCGCGGTACGGACTCCTGGTTAAGCTCGACCAGCCAGCGCTCGTTGTCTTTGCGCACGATCACGTCAGGTACGACGTATTCGGCTTCGCTGGATTCGATTTGCGAACCCGGGCGCGGGTTGAGGCTTTGTACCAGTTCAATGACCTGGCGCAGTTCGTCCTCTTTGAGCTTCATGCGGCGCATCAGCTGGCTGTAGTCGCGTGCGCCCAGCAGGTCGATGTAGTCGGTGACCAGGCGCTTGGCCTCGCTCAGCCAGGGGGTCTTGGCAGGCAGTTGGCGCAATTGCAGGAGCAGGCATTCACCCAGGTTGCGCGCGCCAATGCCAGCCGGTTCGAATTGCTGGATGCGGTGCAGGACGGCTTCGATTTCATCGAGTTCAATGTCCAGTTCCGGATCAAAGGCTTCGAGGATTTCTTCGAGGGTTTCGTCCAGGTAGCCCTGGTTGTTGATGCAGTCGATCAGGGTTACGCCGATCAGACGGTCGGTGTCGGACATCGGAGCCAGGTTCAATTGCCACAGCAGGTGGCTTTGCAGGCTTTCACCGGTCGAGGTGCGGGTGGTGAAGTCCCACTCGTCATCATCGTTGCTTGGCAGGCTGCTGGCGCTGGTCTGGTAGATGTCTTCCCAGGCAGTGTCCACGGGCAGTTCGTTGGGAATGCGCTCACCCCAGTCACCGTCTTCCAGATTATCTACGGTCTGGGCAGTTTCCTGGTAGGTGGGCTCTTGAACGTCGGGATTGGGCTTTTGCTCAATGTTGTCGGCAAGGGGGTCTGCATTGTCGAAGTCGTCGCCTTCTTCCTGGCGCTCGAGCATGGGGTTGGACTCCAGGGCTTCCTGGATTTCCTGTTGCAGATCGAGGGTCGACAATTGGAGCAGGCGGATGGCCTGTTGCAGCTGAGGTGTCATTGTCAGCTGCTGGCCCATTCTCAGGACTAGCGATGGTTTCATGGCAGGGGCTTAACACCTTATTCGCCGGCGCACATGGCGCCATCCACTACAGGGCGCGTGAGCGCCAAACATAAGCAAATTATATGCCTGAAACCGGTGCGTTTGCCTAGGGGGCGGTCTAAATTAGTTTGCGGGTGGTGAACTGATCGAGAGCACCCCGTTGAATATTCGGGCAATAAAATGCTGGCGCATTTTTACTGCCCGGATGCCCTGGCTGCCCATGATGTGTCCGGGCTTATAGGCGGAACTCGTGACCCAGGTAAACTTCCCGCACCAACTTGTTGGCCAGAATCGTTTCAGCATCGCCTTCAGCGATCAATTGCCCGTCATTGACGATATAGGCCGTTTCGCAGATATCGAGGGTTTCACGGACATTGTGGTCGGTGATCAGCACGCCAATGCCCTTGGCTTTGAGGTGGTAGATGATTTGTTTGATGTCGCCCACCGAGATCGGATCGACACCGGCAAAGGGTTCGTCGAGCAGGATGAACTTGGGTGCCGTGGCCAGTGCGCGGGCAATTTCTACCCGACGGCGCTCACCGCCCGACAGGCTCATGCCCAGGTTGTCGCGAATATGGTTGATATGGAATTCCTGCAGCAGGCTTTCCAGCTCCTTGCGACGACCGGTCTTGTCGAGCTCCTTGCGGGTTTCGAGGATTGCCATGATGTTGTCGGCCACCGACAGCTTGCGAAAGATCGAGGCTTCCTGTGGCAAGTAACCGATACCGGCGCGTGCGCGACCATGCATGGGCTCGTGGCTGACGTCCAGGTCATCGATCAGTACGCGACCCTGATCGGCGTGCACCAGGCCGACAATCATGTAGAAACAGGTGGTTTTGCCCGCGCCGTTGGGGCCGAGCAGGCCCACGATTTGCCCGCTGTCGATCGACAGGCTGACATCACGTACTACCTGACGGCTCTTGTAGCTTTTGGCCAGATGCTGGGCTTTCAGAGTTGCCATTACTGGGCCTTCTGCTGGTCGGTTTTCTTCTTGGGCTGGATCACCATGTCGATGCGCGGGCGAGGTGCGGTGACATTGGCGCCATTGGCGCGACCGGCACTGGCAATCTGTTTTACCGTGTCGTAGACGATTTTCTCGCCCTCGGTGGTATTGCCGTCGTTGATCACTTTGGCCTTGTCAATCAGTACGATGCGGTTTTGTGGTGCATGGTATTGAATGGTGACGGCATAAGCCTGTACCGGTTTGGGGTCAGTGGCTTTTTGCAGTTGCTCGAAGTAGGCCAGGTTGCCGACGGATGTCACCACGTCGATTTCGCCCGCAGCATTACGGGTGATGGTGACGGTGTTGCCGGTGATTTTCATCGAGCCCTGGGTGATGATGACATCGCCCTTGTAGGTGGCAATACCTTGCTTGTCATCCAGTTGTGCCTCGTTGGCCTGGATGCGAATAGGTTGTTCGGTGTCGTTCGGCAGAGCCCAGGCGCTCACGCTTCCCAGTGCTGCGCTCAGGCTGAGCAATAAAGGGAGGGTTTTAACGAGACTCATACTGTCCTCTTACGTTGGACAGCAGGTCCATCCTGCTGTCTTTCAAATATGCTTTCATGCCCTTGCCAGTGGTTACGCCGCCAGCGCCGTCGATTCTAACGTCTCGCTCGGTCTGCGCATATTCCTTCTGGGGGAATACAGTCATACGGGTACTGGTAATAATGGTGGTGCGGTTTTTTTCGTCAGTGCGCGCGATGCGCACCGAATCGATAAGCTCGACCTCGGTGCCATCCGGGTTGACTTCACCGCGCTCGCTCTGCACGTTCCACGGGTAGGCCGTGCCGCGGTAGAGCTGCATTTTCGGTTGGGTCATCTGAGTGACCTCGGAAGCCTTCAAATGTTCAAGCTTCTCGGACGTCATGTCGTACTGCAGCTTGCCGTCAGGTAAAAACTGACGGCTGTGTGCATTGGTGGCGTAGTAGTCGATAGCGTTTTCATCCACCGCCAGGGTAGGGGCATTGAGAAAACGTTCCGGCCTGATATTCCAGTAGCCAGCAGCTGCAAACAGCGAGGCAATCACTGTAAACAGCACTATTTGGCGAATCTTTTTGCTCAGCATAGAAAGCTCTATAGGTAGGCGGCGTGGGCTGCGTCCAGGCTGCCCTGGGCACGCAGAATCAGCTCGCAGAATTCACGGGCGGCACCTTCGCCACCCCGCGCCCGGGTTACCCCGTGGGCGTGCTCGCGGACAAAGTCCGCAGCGTTGGCCACGGCCATGCCCAGACCTACCCGGCGGATAACCGGCAGGTCGGGCAAGTCATCTCCCAGGTAGGCAACCTGTTCATAGCTTAGGTTGAGTTGGCCAAGAAGCTCGTCCAGTACGACCAATTTGTCTTCGCGGCCCTGGTACAGATACGGGATGCCCAGGTTTTGTGCGCGACGCTCGACCACCGGGGTTTTGCGGCCGCTGATAATTGCCGTTTGCACACCGGCGGCCATAAGCATCTTGATGCCCTGGCCGTCGAGGGTATTGAAGGTCTTGAATTCGCTGCCATCTTCGAGGAAATACAGGCGGCCGTCGGTCAATACGCCGTCAACGTCAAAAATGGCCAGCTTGATGCCCTTGCCGCGCTTGAGAAGTTCCTGGGTCATTACATTACTCCTGCGCGTAGCAGATCGTGCATGTTCAAGGCGCCAACCGGACGATCTTGCTTGTCGACCACCACCAGCGCGCTGATTTTGTGGTCTTCCATGATTTTAAGGGCTTCGGCTGCCAGCATGTCGGCGCGGGCGGTTTTGCCGTGCGGGGTCATGACCGCGTCGATGGTGGCGTTGCGGATGTCGATTTCGCGGTCCAGGGTGCGGCGCAAGTCGCCGTCAGTAAAGATTCCGGCCAGTCGACCGTCCTCTTCTATGACGACGGTCATGCCCAGGCCCTTGTGGGTCATTTCCATCAACGCCTCCTTGAGCAATGTACCGCGCACGACTTGCGGCAGTTCATCGCCAGAGTGCATGACGTTTTCCACTTTCAGCAATAGGCGTCGGCCCAGTGCTCCGCCGGGGTGGGAAAAGGCGAAATCTTCTGCAGTAAAACCGCGAGCTTCAAGCAGGGCAATAGCCAGTGCATCGCCCAGCACCAAGGTTGCCGTGGTGGACGAGGTCGGTGCCAGATTCAACGGGCAGGCTTCCTGGGCCACGCGGGCATCCAGGCTGACATCGGCGGCCTTGGCCAGCGGCGATTCGGGGTTGCCGGTCATGCTGATCAGCTTGATGCCCAGGCGCTTGATCAGTGGCAGCAGGGTGACGATTTCGGCGGTCGAGCCGGAGTTGGACAGTGCGAGGATAATGTCATCGCGGGTAATCATGCCCATGTCGCCGTGGCTGGCTTCTGCCGGGTGGACAAAAAAAGCCGTGGTGCCGGTGCTGGCCAGGGTTGCGGCAATTTTATTGCCGATGTGTCCTGACTTGCCCATGCCGACCACGACCACCCGGCCTTTACTGGCCAAAATCATCTCGCAAGCGCGTACGAAATCTGCGTCGATATGTGTCAGCAAGCCCTCTACGGCTTCCAGTTCGAGGCGGATGGTGCGTTGGGCGGATTGGATCAGGTCGCTGGATTGGCTCATGGTTGAAGTCGGGTAGCCTGAGAAAAGGCAACGATTATAGCGGTTATGTGGCGTTCCCTCACGCTTGATCGCTGTGCTTTATTGCATGTGCTTACAAAGTGCGCGTGTGTTTGCAGAAAAAACATCTTTATTTCACTGTACTGAGACTTAACCGGCACTCCTTCGGTCTTGGGCGGTCACTATGAGCAGTGGTATAGTTCGCCGCCAGTTCGGCCCGCCAGGGAACGCGTGCTTCTTCACAAGAAGTTTGGTGTCCGGGTGAGAGGCAGAGGCTGCATCGCAAGGAGTTTAGATGAGCGCCGATAACGCCTACGCGGTCGAGCTGAAGGGAGTGTCCTTCAAGCGCGGTACGCGCAGCATCTTCAATAATGTCGATATTCGCATCCCGCGTGGCAAGGTCACGGGGATCATGGGGCCGTCTGGCTGCGGCAAGACCACACTGTTGCGCCTGATGGGCATGCAACTGCGTCCCAACAGCGGCGAAGTGTGGGTCAACAATCAAAACCTGCCGGCCCTGTCGCGCAGTGATTTGTTTGATGCCCGCAAGCATATGGGCGTGTTGTTTCAGAGCGGTGCGCTGTTTACCGATCTGGACGTGTTCGAGAACGTTGCTTTCCCGTTGCGGGTGCATACCGAGCTGCCGGAAGAAATGATCCGTGACATCGTGCTGCTTAAATTGCAGGCGGTGGGCTTGCGCGGAGCTATCGACCTGATGCCCGACGAGTTGTCCGGCGGCATGAAACGCCGGGTGGCGCTGGCGCGGGCGATTGCCCTGGATCCGCAGATCCTGATGTATGACGAACCCTTCGTGGGGCAGGATCCCATTGCAATGGGCGTGCTGGTACGCCTGATTCGTTTGCTCAATGATGCGCTGGGCATTACCAGTATCGTGGTTTCTCACGATCTGGCTGAAACTGCGAGCATTGCCGACTATCTATATGTAGTCGGCGATGGCCAGGTGCTGGGGCAGGGCACGCCCGAAGAATTGATGAACGCCGATAACCCGCGCATTCGCCAGTTCATGACCGGCGACCCGGATGGCCCGGTTCCGTTCCACTTTCCGGCGTCGGACTACCGAACCGATCTACTGGGGAAGCGCTGATGCGCAAGATGTCATTAATGAGCCGTATCGGTCTGTTCGGCCGGGCCGGGATCGACACCGTTGCGGTACTGGGGCGTTCGGCAGTGTTCCTGTTTCATGCACTGCTGGGGCGTGGCGGTATCGGGGGCGGGTTTGGTTTGCTGGTCAGGCAGCTGCATTCGGTTGGCGTCATGTCGCTGGTCATTATCGTGGTGTCCGGCATATTTATCGGCATGGTACTGGCACTGCAAGGCTTCAGTATCCTGTCCAGCTATGGTTCGGAGCAGGCAGTGGGGCAGATGGTGGCCCTGACCCTGTTGCGCGAACTGGGTCCCGTGGTTACCGCCTTGCTGTTCGCCGGGCGCGCAGGGTCGGCGCTGACGGCTGAAATCGGCAACATGAAATCGACCGAGCAGCTGTCCAGCCTGGAAATGATCGGTGTTGATCCGCTCAAGTACATCATTGCGCCGCGGTTGTGGGCCGGGTTTATTTCCCTGCCTGTGCTGGCGATGATTTTCAGCGTGGTCGGGATCTGGGGTGGTTCGTGGGTTGCCGTGGACTGGCTCGGTGTCTACGACGGCTCCTACTGGGCCAACATGCAAAACAGCGTAACCTTCAGTGGTGACGTAATTAACGGGATCATCAAAAGCATCGTGTTTGCCTTTGTGGTGACCTGGATTGCCGTGTTTCAAGGTTATGACTGTGAGCCCACCTCAGAGGGGATCAGCCGTGCCACTACCAAGACCGTGGTGTATGCCTCACTGGCAGTCCTCGGGCTGGACTTTATATTGACCGCCTTGATGTTTGGAGATTTCTGATGCAAAACCGCACCATGGAAATCGGTGTCGGCCTGTTCCTGCTGGCTGGCATCCTGGCTTTGCTGTTGCTTGCCTTGCGGGTCAGCGGGCTGTCCCCGACGGCGAGCACTGACACCTACAAGCTCTATGCCAATTTCGACAATATTGCCGGGCTGACCGTGCGCGCCAAAGTCACCATGGCTGGCGTGACCATCGGCAAGGTGACAGCAATCGACCTGGACCGTGACAACTACATGGCCCGCGTCACATTGCAGCTCGAAAAAGCGGTGGATAACCTGCCTGTGGATTCGACAGCGTCTATCCTCACAGCAGGCCTGCTGGGCGAGAAATACATCGGCATCAGCGTGGGTGGCGAAGACGCGACCCTCAAGGACGGCGGCACCATTCACGACACGCAGTCGTCGCTGGTTCTTGAAGACCTGATCGGTAAATTCCTGCTCAATACCGTTAGCAAAGACGCCAAATAAGGAGCTTCCAGATGATTTCTCTCTTGCGCCGTGGCCTGCTGGTAATACTGGCCGCAGCCCTTCCTCTGGTGGCGAACGCCGCGCCGGGGCAGTCGGCCCATGACATCGTTTCAGATACCACGACAAGGTTGCTGGCCGACCTGGCTGCCAACAAGGAGCAATACAAACAAAGCCCAAGCAAGTTCTATGATGCCCTGAACGAAATCGTCGGCCCTGCAGTAGATGTTGATGGCATCTCCAAAAGCATCATGACGGTCAAGTACTCGCGCAATGCAACGCCTGCCCAGATGCAGCGCTTTCAAGAGAACTTCAAGCGCAGCCTGATGCAGTTCTACGGCAATGCCTTGCTTGAGTTCAAGAATCAGGGCATCACCGTTGGCCCGGCCAAGGACGAAAGCGGCGATCGCACCAGTGTCGACATGACCGTCAAGGGTGACAACGGCGCCATTTATCCATTGTCCTATACCCTTAACAAGGTCAACGGCGAGTGGAAAGTGCGTAACGTGATCATCAATGGCATCAATATCGGCAAGCTGTTCCGCGATCAGTTCGCCGATGCCATGCAGCGCAACGGCAACAACCTGGATAAAACCATCGACAACTGGGCGGGTGAAGTGGCCAAGGCCAAGCAGACCACTGATGCGGCATCGCCCAAGGCAGCCGGGCAATGAGTGAAGCGGCCATAACCCTGGCCGGCGAGAGCGAGCTTCGCCTTAGTGGCGTGCTCGATTATCAGACTGGCCCCCGTTTGCGCACAGAAGGTCAGGCCCTGATCAAAAAAGCCCTGGCCAAAGAGCTGGTGGTTGACTGCTCGGGCGTTACCAAATCGAGCAGCGTCGGTTTGTCGCTGCTGCTGTGTTATATCCGTGATGCCCAGGCCCTGAACAAGCCATTGAGCATTCGTGCCATGCCCGAAGACATGCGCGAAATCGCCCAGGTTTCGGGTGTGACCGAGCTGCTGGCACATCATTAATCGCCACATATAAATAAGCCCCCCTGTCAGAGTCCTGTTATGCGGGGTTCGCAGGCGCGGGGCTTTTTTGTATGATGGCCGACCCGTGCGCGTTAGGCGCCGATTGAGGTTGAGCATGCAGGCCGTAGAAGTGAAGAGCTTTCTTGAAGGAAAGCTGCCAGGAACCCAGGTAGAAGTTGAGGGCGAAGGCTGCAACTTTCAGTTGAACGTGATCAGTGACGAACTGGTGGCCCTGAGCCCGGTCAAACGTCAACAAAGCATCTATGCCCATTTGAACCCGTGGATCGCTGATGGCAGCATCCATGCGGTCACTATGAAATTCTTCAGCAGCGCGGCCTGGGCCGAGCGCACCTGAGCCCCCTGAGCCCATTGGCGTCGAGATTGTTATGGATAAATTGATTATTACCGGCGGTGCCCGCCTTGATGGCGAGATCCGCATTTCCGGGGCGAAGAACTCTGCCCTGCCGATCCTGGCAGCGACCCTGCTGTGCAATGGCCCGGTCACTGTAGCCAACCTGCCGCATTTGCATGACATCACCACCATGATCGAGCTGTTCGGTCGCATGGGCATTGAGCCGGTGATCGATGAAAAGCTCAGTGTCGAAATCAACCCGAACACCATCAAAACCCTGGTCGCGCCGTATGAGCTGGTGAAAACCATGCGCGCATCGATCCTGGTACTGGGGCCGATGGTTGCACGTTTCGGTTACGCTGAAGTTGCCTTGCCGGGCGGCTGCGCCATTGGCTCGCGTCCGGTTGACCTGCACATCCGCGGCCTTGAAGCCATGGGCGCAGTGATCGACGTTGAAGGTGGCTACATCAAGGCCAAGGCACCTGAAGGCGGCTTGCGCGGTGCCAGCTTCTTCTTTGATACCGTCAGCGTGACCGGTACCGAGAACATCATGATGGCCGCAGCACTGGCCAACGGCCGCAGCGTATTGCAGAACTCTGCACGCGAGCCTGAAGTTGTCGACCTGGCCAACTTCCTGAACGCCATGGGCGCCAAGGTAAGCGGTGCTGGTACTGACACCATCACCATTGATGGCGTCAAAGAGCTGCATTCGGCGACTTACCGCGTCATGCCGGACCGTATTGAAACCGGTACTTACCTGGTAGCCGCTGCCGTCACCGGTGGCCGCGTGAAGGTCAAGGACACTGATCCGACCATCCTTGAAGCCGTCCTTGAGAAGCTCAAGGAAGCAGGCGCCGAGGTCACCACCGGTGAAGACTGGATCGAGCTGAACATGCACGGCAAACGCCCTAAAGCGGTGAACGTGCGTACTGCTCCGTACCCGGCGTTTCCGACCGACATGCAGGCGCAGTTCATCTCGCTCAACGCCATTGCCGAAGGCACGGGTGCAGTGATCGAGACGATCTTCGAAAACCGCTTCATGCACGTGTATGAACTGCACCGCATGGGCGCCAAGATCCAGGTTGAAGGCAACACTGCCATCGTGACCGGCACTGAAACCCTCAAGGGCGCGCCAGTAATGGCCACCGACCTGCGTGCTTCTGCCAGCCTGGTGATTTCGGCGCTGGTGGCGGAAGGCGATACCCTGATCGATCGCATCTACCACATAGACCGTGGTTACGAGTGCATCGAAGAAAAACTGCAAATGCTGGGCGCCAAAATCCGCCGCGTTCCGGGCTAGTTTTTGCTGTTTGGCATCATGGGCACAGGGATAGTGTCCAGCTGCCAGGTGACGTAACGGCCTGCAAGCGTTACCTTACCTGGCCTCGAATCGTTCAAATCGAGCCTGATATCAGGCTCGATGCTTGTCCGGCGCCGATTGCGCACGGGCAAAAGTACCCTGATAAGGACTTACGTTTCCCATGTTGACCATTGCACTGTCCAAGGGCCGTATCCTTGACGACACCCTGCCGCTTCTGGCCGAAGCAGGCATTGTGCCGACCGAGAATCCGGACAAAAGCCGCAAGCTGATCATCCCGACCTCACAGCCTGACGTCCGCCTGCTGATCGTCCGTGCCACCGACGTGCCGACTTACGTTGAGCATGGTGCCGCCGACCTCGGTGTGGCCGGTAAAGACGTGCTGATGGAGTATGGTGGCCAGGGCCTGTACGAGCCGCTGGACCTGCAGATTGCCCAGTGCAAGCTGATGACCGCCGGTGCCATTGGTGTCGCTGAACCCAAGGGCCGCCTGCGCGTTGCGACCAAGTTCGTCAACGTCGCCAAGCGTTACTACGCCGAACAGGGCCGTCAGGTCGACATCATCAAGCTGTATGGCTCGATGGAGCTGGCCCCCCTGATTGGTCTGGCCGACAAGATCATTGACGTGGTCGATACCGGCAACACCTTGCGTGCCAATGGCCTGGAACCCCAGGAATTCATTGCCGCCATCAGCTCCCGCCTGGTGGTTAACAAGGCTTCGATGAAAATGCAGCACGCCCGTATTCAAGCCCTGATCGATACCCTGCGCAAAGCAGTGGAATCTCGACACCGCGGCTGACTCACCTGCGCGGCTTCAGGTCGCGCCCATCTATCCGCGTAATAGCCAGAAATCTCAGGTACCCACGCGGATGGCTTGGTAGTCTTGTGGTGCCTGAGCTGCGCAAAACCTTTATTCCAAGCATTCGCCCATTACCGAGGCCCTCGCTATGACCGCTCCCACTGCAATTCGCCGACTCAACGCTGCTGACCCGGACTTCGCGCAGCATCTGGATCATCTGCTGAGCTGGGAAAGTGTGTCTGACGACTCGGTCAACCAGCGTGTGCTCGACATCATCAAGGCTGTGCGTGAGCGGGGCGACGCTGCCCTGGTTGAGTTCACCCAGCGCTTTGACGGGCTTGAAGTGGCCTCGATGGCTGACCTGATCCTGCCGCGCGAGCGCCTGGAACTGGCCCTGACCCGCATCACTGCGCCACAACGTGAAGCACTGGAAACGGCCGCACAGCGCGTGCGCAGCTACCACGAGAAACAGAAACAGGACTCCTGGAGCTACACCGAAGCCGATGGTACGGTGCTGGGCCAGAAAGTCACGCCGCTGGATCGCGCCGGTCTGTACGTACCGGGTGGCAAGGCGTCGTACCCTTCGTCGGTGCTGATGAACGCGATTCCGGCCAAGGTTGCCGGCGTGACCGAAGTGGTGATGGTCGTGCCGACCCCGCGTGGCGAAATCAATGAGCTGGTGCTGGCTGCCGCCTGCATTGCGGGCGTTGACCGGGTGTTCACCATTGGTGGCGCACAAGCGGTTGCGGCATTGGCTTATGGCACCGAAAGCGTACCCAAAGTCGACAAGGTGGTAGGCCCGGGCAATATCTACGTCGCGACCGCCAAGCGCCATGTATTTGGCCAGGTAGGCATCGACATGATTGCCGGCCCTTCGGAGATCCTCGTCGTGTGCGACGGCCAGACCGACCCGGACTGGATTGCCATGGATTTGTTCTCCCAGGCCGAGCACGATGAAGACGCGCAAGCGATTCTGGTTAGCCCCGATGCCGAGTTCCTCGACAAGGTGGCGGCCAGCATCGCCAAACTGCTGCCGACCATGGAGCGGGCCGAAATCATCGAAACCTCGATCAATGGTCGTGGTGCGCTGATTCTGGTGAACGACATGCAGCAGGCTATCGACGTGGCCAACCGCATTGCTCCGGAACACCTGGAGCTATCGGTGGCAGACCCGCAAGCCTGGTTGCCGCAGATCCGCCACGCCGGTGCAATCTTTATGGGTCGTCACACCTCAGAGGCGCTGGGCGACTACTGCGCAGGGCCTAATCACGTACTGCCGACTTCCGGTACGGCGCGTTTTTCGTCACCGCTTGGCGTTTATGATTTCCAGAAGCGCTCCTCGATTATCTTCTGCTCCGAGCAGGGTGCTTCCGACCTGGGCAAAACCGCTTCGATTCTCGCTCGCGGCGAATCGCTGACCGGTCACGCCCGCAGTGCTGAATACCGCATCCTCGCCGACAAACAGGGGTAACAAGTATGAGCAAGTTCTGGAGCCCATTCGTTAAAGCCCTGGTGCCTTATGTGCCGGGTGAGCAACCGAAGCTGACCAAACTGGTCAAGCTCAACACCAACGAAAACCCCTATGGGCCTTCGCCTAAAGCGCTGGCAGCGATGCAGGCCGAAATCAATGACAACCTGCGTTTATACCCCGACCCGAGCAGCGACCTGCTTAAGCAGGCGGTGGCCGAGTATTACGGTGTGCAGACCAATCAGGTGTTTTTGGGCAACGGCTCGGACGAAGTGCTGGCCCATGTTTTCAATGGCCTGTTCCAGCACGACAAACCGCTGCTGTTTCCGGATATAAGTTACAGTTTTTATCCGGTTTACTGCGGGTTGTATGGCATCGAGTTTGACGCCATAGCACTGGATGAGCAGTTCCAGATCCAGCCTGCGGACTACACCCGGGCCAATGGCGGGATCATCTTCCCCAACCCCAATGCACCGACCGGTTGCCTGCTGGCGCTGGAGGCCATCGAACAGATCCTCAAGGCCAACCCTGATTCGGTGGTCGTGGTGGATGAAGCGTATATCGACTTTGGCGGCGAAACGGCCATCAGCCTGGTGGACCGGTATCCGAACCTGCTGGTCACCCAGACCCTGTCCAAGTCGCGCTCCCTGGCCGGTTTGCGTGTCGGCCTGGCGGTGGGCCATCCGGATCTGATCGAAGCGCTGGAGCGAATCAAGAACAGCTTCAACTCCTATCCGCTTGATCGTATCGCCATTGTTGGCGCAGCGGCAGCGTTTGCCGACCGCGAATATTTCGAACAGACCTGCCAGTGGGTGATCGACAGTCGCGAGCAAGTGGTTGCGCAGTTGCAGGCGCTGGGCTTTGAAGTGCTGCCATCGGCCGCGAACTTTATCTTCGCCCGTCACCCGGAACACGATGCGGCGGCGTTGGCGGCCAAGTTGCGTGATCAGGGGGTGATCGTGCGTCACTTCAAGCAACTGCGCATTGCCCAGTTCCTGCGCATCAGCATCGGCACGCCGGAGCAGAATGCGGCGTTGATTGAAGGGTTGTCAGACTTGTAACCGCTGCCCTCTCCCGGAGGGAGAGGGCTGGGGTGAGGGTTTTCAGTCGTTCTGCGGCGGCTGCTCTTGCGGCGGTCGCAGGCCCACTGCGGCGGTGAGCTTGAGCTCTTTGCCGTTGCGCATGACCTGTATGGTGATTTTGTCCGAAGGTTTGATCCGCGCCACCTGATTCATCGAACGACGGCCATCGCTGGCGGGTTCGCCATCAATGCTCAGAATCACGTCTCCCAGTTGCAAACCGGCTTTTTGCGCCGGGCCATCACGGAAAATCCCCGCCACCACAATTCCCGGACGACCACTGAGGCCAAACGACTCGGCCAGCTCCTGGGTCAACGGCTGCACTTCAATGCCCAGCCAGCCGCGAATCACCTGGCCGTGCTCGATGATCGACTTCATGACTTCCATGGCCAGATTGATCGGGATCGCAAAACCGATGCCCTGTGAGCCGCCGGACTTGGAGAAAATCGCGGTGTTGATGCCGGTCAGGTTACCGTTGGCATCCACCAGCGCGCCGCCCGAGTTACCCGGGTTGATCGCGGCATCCGTCTGGATAAAGTCTTCGTAGTTGTTCAGGCCCAACTGGTTGCGCCCGGTGGCACTGATAATGCCCATGGTGGTGGTCTGGCCAACGCCAAACGGGTTGCCGATCGCCAGGGCGATATCGCCGATGCGCAGGGTGTCCGAGCGGCCGATGGTAATTGCAGGCAGGTTTTTCAGGTCGATCTTCAGTACTGCCAGGTCCGTTTCCGGGTCGCTACCAATAACCCGTGCATGTGTTTCGCGGCCGTCCTTGAGTGCCACCACAATCTGGTCGGCACCTGCGACTACATGGTTATTGGTCAGTAAATAGCCCTCGGGGCTCATCAGCACTGCCGAACCGAGGCTGGACTCCATGCGTCGCTGCTTGGGTTCGTTGTTGCCGAAAAAGTGACGGAACTGCGGGTCTTCAAACAATGGGCGGGCGTTTTTGTTCACCACCTTGGTGGTGTACAAGTTGGCCACGGCAGGCGCGGCGCGCACCACTGCATCGGCGTAGGTCACGGGACCCTGCTGCATGTAACTGGTTTGCGGGGCTTGTTGCAGATTAACGTCCAGGCTCGGCAGCCCAACCCATTGCGGGTAACGCTGAATAATCAGCAAAGCGATAAGCACGCCAGCCAGCAACGGCCAGCCAAAGAAACGCAAAGCCTTAAACATTGAACTCAGTCCTGAAGGTTGCAGAGCCATTCTGACGGCCCATAATGACGCCATTATACGAGGGCCGCCCGGCTCTGAACGCTATATTTAGGAGTCTTTTATGGCTGTCTCCCTGAGCACGCTGGTAGAAGAGGCAAATCGTTACCTCAACTGTGCCGCCATCGGCGATTACTGCCCCAATGGCTTGCAAGTCGAAGGCCGCCCGCAGGTGATGCGTATAGTCAGTGGCGTGACCGCCAGCCAGGCATTGCTGGATGCCGCAGTCGAGGCCCAGGCTGATCTGGTGCTGGTGCATCACGGCTACTTCTGGAAAGGCGAAGACCCGTGCGTTACCGGTATGAAGCAGCGCCGCCTGAAAACCCTGCTCAAGCACGATATCAGCCTGCTGGCCTACCACTTGCCGCTGGATCTGCATCCAGAAGTGGGCAACAACGTGCAATTGGCCCGGCAGCTGGATATCACCGTCGAAGGTCCGCTGGAACCGGGCAATTCGAAAGTGGTGGGGCTGGTGGGTTCCTTGGCCGAGCCTGTAACGGCCCGCGATTTTGCCCGCCGTGTGCAAGAAGCGCTGGGCCGTGAGCCGTTGCTGATTGAAGGCAGCGAAATGATCCGTCGCGTGGGCTGGTGTACCGGTGGCGGGCAGGGCTTTATCGATCAGGCGGTACAGGCGGGGGTTGATCTGTACCTGAGTGGCGAAGCGTCAGAGCAGACTTTCCATAGTGCCAGGGAAAACGACATCAGCTTTATTGCCGCAGGCCATCACGCCACCGAACGTTATGGCGTGCAAGCCCTGGGGGATTACCTGGCGCGGCGCTTCGCCCTGGAACACCTGTTTATCGATTGCCCGAATCCGATCTGAGCATTGGAGTTGAACCCTGTGGGAGCGGGCTTGCTCGCGATCGAATCAACGCGTTCTTGCTGTATAACCGCATTGCCTGCATCGCGAGCAAGCCCGCTCCCACATGGAGTAATCGCCCAAACTCCGAGGTCTATTCTTAGACCGTTTCGATCTAGTTGGCGCCATCTATAGAAGAGGGTGCTGTGCTAGCATTCGCCCCTCGAACACGGCCCGCAGGCCGTTCATAAGATAGCTTTCGTGAGTAGCCATGGTCGACAAACTGACGCACCTGAAACAGCTGGAGGCGGAAAGCATCCACATCATCCGCGAGGTGGCCGCCGAGTTCGATAACCCGGTGATGCTGTACTCGATCGGTAAAGATTCCGCCGTGATGCTGCACCTTGCTCGCAAGGCGTTTTTCCCTGGCAAGCTGCCGTTTCCGGTGATGCATGTCGACACCCAGTGGAAATTCCAGGAGATGTACAGCTTTCGCGACAAGATGGTCGCCGAGCTGGGCCTGGACCTGATCACTCACGTCAACCCGGACGGCGTGGCACAAGGGATTAACCCTTTCACCCACGGCAGCGCCAAGCATACCGATATCATGAAGACCGAGGGCCTGAAGCAGGCTCTGGACAAATACGGTTTTGATGCCGCCTTTGGTGGTGCGCGTCGCGATGAAGAAAAATCCCGTGCCAAAGAGCGCGTGTATTCCTTCCGTGACAGCAAGCACCGCTGGGACCCGAAAAATCAGCGGCCCGAGTTGTGGAACGTCTACAACGGCAACGTCAACAAAGGCGAATCGATTCGCGTGTTCCCGTTGTCGAACTGGACCGAGCTGGATATCTGGCAGTACATCTACCTCGAAGGCATCCCGATTGTGCCGCTGTACTTCGCCGCAGAACGCGAAGTGATCGAGAAGAACGGCACGCTGATCATGATCGACGACGAGCGCATCCTTGAGCATCTGTCTGATGAAGACAAGGCGCGTATCGTCAAGAAAAAGGTCCGTTTCCGGACGCTTGGCTGCTACCCGCTGACCGGCGCGGTGGAGTCCGAGGCTGAAACCCTGACCGACATCATCCAGGAAATGCTCCTGACGCGAACTTCCGAGCGCCAGGGCCGAGTCATCGATCACGATGGCGCAGGCTCGATGGAAGATAAAAAACGTCAAGGTTATTTCTAAGGGGTTGTCATGTCGCACGTATCTGATTTGATCAGCGAGGACATCCTCGCCTACCTGGGCCAGCACGAACGCAAAGAAATGCTGCGTTTCCTGACCTGTGGCAACGTCGACGACGGCAAGAGCACCCTGATCGGGCGCTTGCTGCACGACTCCAAGATGATCTACGAAGACCATCTGGAAGCCATTACCCGCGACTCGAAAAAAAGCGGTACCACAGGCGACGATATCGACCTGGCGCTGCTGGTAGACGGCCTGCAAGCTGAGCGCGAGCAGGGTATTACCATCGACGTGGCTTATCGTTATTTCTCCACCGCCAAGCGCAAATTCATCATTGCCGACACCCCTGGCCATGAGCAGTACACCCGCAACATGGCCACCGGTGCATCGACCTGTGACCTGGCGATCATTCTGGTGGATGCCCGTTACGGCGTGCAGACCCAGACCCGTCGCCACAGCTTTATTGCTTCGTTGCTGGGCATCAAGCATATCGTCGTGGCCATCAACAAGATGGACCTCAAGGGTTTCGACGAGGGTGTGTTCGAGTCGATCAAGGCCGACTACCTGAAGTTCGCCGAAGGCTTGAAGATGAAGCCTACCAGCCTGCACTTTGTGCCGATGTCCGCCCTTAAAGGCGACAACGTGGTGAACAAGTCCGAGCGCTCGCCGTGGTACACCGGCCAGTCGCTGATGGAAATCCTCGAAACCGTGGAAGTGGCGGCCGACCGCAACCTCACCGACCTGCGCTTCCCGGTGCAGTACGTGAACCGTCCGAACCTGAACTTCCGTGGTTTTGCCGGTACCCTGGCCAGCGGCATCGTGCACAAGGGCGATGAAATCGTCGTATTGCCGTCGGGCAAGAGCAGCCGGGTCAAATCCATCGTCACCTTTGAAGGTGAGCTGGAACACGCAGGCCCGGGCCAGGCAGTTACGCTGACCATGGAAGACGAGATCGACATCTCCCGTGGCGACCTGTTGGTGCATGCCGACAATGTGCCGCTGGTGACTGACAACTTCGAAGCCATGCTGGTGTGGATGGCTGAAGAGCCGATGCTGCCGGGCAAGAAGTACGACATCAAGCGCGCCACCAGCTATGTACCGGGTTCGATTGCCAGCATCATCAACAAGGTCGATGTGAACACCCTGGAAGAGGGCCCGGCCAGCGCCTTGCAACTGAACGAGATCGGCAAGGTCAAGATCAGCCTCGACGCACCGATCGCCCTGGACGGCTACGCCAGCAACCGCACCACCGGTTCGTTTATCATCATCGACCGTTTGACCAATGGCACTGTCGGTGCCGGGATGATCGTTGCACAGCCGTTGAGTCATGGCAGCGCGACCCATCATGGCAAATTGGCGCATGTGGCGGTTGAAGAGCGTGCCCAGCGCTTTGGCCAGCAGCCCGCCACCGTTCTGTTCAGCGGCCTGTCCGGCGCCGGCAAGAGCACCCTGGCCTATGCAGTTGAGCGCAAGCTATTCGACATGGGGCGTGCGGTGTTCGTACTCGATGGTCAGAACCTGCGTCATGACCTGAACAAGGGGCTGCCACAGGATCGTGCCGGTCGTACGGAAAACTGGCGTCGTGCCGCTCACGTGGCACGTCAGTTTAACGAAGCGGGCTTGCTGACATTGGCCGCGTTCGTGGCACCGGATGCCGAAGGTCGTGAACAGGCTAAGGCGCTGATCGGCAGCGACCGTCTGCTTACCGTGTATGTGCAGGCATCCCCGGCCGTATGCGCCGAGCGAGACCCGCAAGGTTTGTATGCGGCGGGTGGCGACAATATTCCGGGTGAGTCCTTCCCGTATGACGTGCCGTTGAATGCCGACCTGGTGGTCGACACGCAAACGCTGTCACTGGAAGAAAGCGTCAAGCAGGTGCTGGACCTGTTGCGTCAACGCGGCGCAATTTAAGCCGCACTAAAAAGCCCGCCACCGAGTGATCGGTGGCGGGCTTTTTGTTGGGCGCTGTATTTTCCCCCAGCCCTCTCCCGAGGGAGCTGATTTGTGGTGTTGTACAGGTCTGCTTTTGCCTTTAGTCCCCTCTCCCTTTGGGAGAGGGTTAGGGTGAGGGGCTTTTGATCTTCTTCACTGTGCCGGATAGTCCCGATGCAACTGCTCCAGCAAGCGGTCCTTGTCTTCCCAGAGCTGGTTGATCCAGCCCTGGAACGCCAGGCGGTACTCCGGGTCCTGGTCGTAGTTCTTGCCCAGGAATTCATCGGGTATTTGCAGCTCTTCAAACACCACGACCACGTCTTTCACATTGCCGCACAACAAGTCCCAGTACCCCGGACGCCCGCCCGGGTAGTGGATGGTCACGTTGACGATTGATTTCAGCTGTTCGCCCATCGCGTCCAGGACGAAGGCGATACCGCCGGCCTTGGGCTTGAGCAGGTAGCGAAACGGCGAGTTCTGTTGCGCATGCTTGGCTTCGGTGAAGCGCGTGCCTTCGACGAAGTTGAAGATGCCCACCGACTGGTTCTTGAATTTGGCGCAGGTCTTGCGCGTGGTTGCCAGATCAGCACCTTTCTTTTCCGGATGTTTGGCCAGGTACGCCTTCGAATAGCGTTTCATAAACGGAAAGCCCAGTGCCCACCACGCCAGGCCAATCACCGGAACCCAGATCAGTTCCTGTTTAAGGAAGAACTTCAGCGGACGGATGCGTTTGTTAAGCACATATTGAAGCACCATGATGTCAACCCAGCTCTGGTGGTTGCTGGTCACCAGATACGAGTGCTCATAGTCCAGCCCTTCAAGGCCCTTGATATGCCAGCGGGTCTTGCGTATCAGGTCCATCCAGCGGTTGTTGTTGCCGACCCAGGCTTCGTGGATCCGGCGCATCAATTCGTCGGTCAGCCGTTGCGCCGCCGGGAACGGCAGGCACAGCTTGAAAATCGCGACGATAAACAACGGCGTGCAACACAGGATGGTGTTGATCGCCAGCAGCAGTGAAGCGATGACGCCGCGTATCGGCGCAGGCAGAAAGTCCAGCATTTACACATCCATAGGTCGGTTGGCGGCTTGAATCGCCGTAAGGGCGATGGTGTAGACGATATCGTCCACTTGTGCGCCGCGAGGCAGATCGTTTACCGGTTTGCGCAGGCCTTGCAGCATAGGCCCCAAGCTGACGCAGTCAGCGCTGCGCTGTACGGCTTTGTGCGTGGTGTTGCCAGTATTGAGGTCGGGGAACACAAATACCGTAGCCCGGCCCGCCACCTGGCTGTTGGGCGCCAGTTGCCTGGCCACCACTTCGTTGGCTGCTGCGTCGTATTGCAACGGGCCGTCGATCAGCAGCGCATGTTGCGCTTCGTGCGCCAGAAGGGTGGCTTCGCGGACTTTTTCGACTTCTTCACCACTGGCCGATTCGCCGCTGGAATAGCTGATCATGGCTACCCGTGGAGTAATGCCGAACGCTGCGGCAGAGTCGGCACTTTGCAGGGCGATCTCAGCCAGTTCAGTGGCGCTCGGGTGCGGGTTCATGACGCAGTCGCCATACACCAGCACCTGCTCGGGGAACAACATGAAGAACACGGATGACACCAGCGTACAGCCCGGCGCGGTTTTGATCAGCTGCAGGGCAGGGCGGATGGTGTTGGCGGTGGAATGGATCACCCCTGAAACCAGGCCGTCGACCTCATCCAGCGCCAGCATCATGGTACCAATCACCACCGGGTCTTCCAGTTGTTGCTCGGCCATCGGCGCGTTGAGGCTTTTGGTTTTGCGCAGGGCCACCATCGGTTCGACGTACCGGCCGCGGATCAGGTCCGGGTCAAGAATCTCCAGTCCTTCGGGCAGTTCAAAACCGTGGGCCTTGGCCACTGCCTGGACTTCTTCGGGCTTGGCCAGCAATACACAACGGGCGATACCGCGTGCCTGGCAAATGGCCGCAGCCTGTACGGTCAGGGGTTCGCTGCCTTCGGGCAGGACAATGCGCTTGTTGGCCTGCTGGGCGCGCTGGATCAACTGATAGCGAAAAACGGCAGGGGTGAGGCGCATTTCGCGGGGTGTACCGCAGCGCTGGTGCAGCCAGTGGGCATCGAGGTGGCTGGCGACGAAATCAGTGATGATTTCCGCGCGCTCGCGGTCATCGATGGGAATTTCCTTGTTCAGGCCGTTGAGACGGTTGGCGGTGTCGTACGAGCCGGTACTCACCGACAGCACCGGCAGCCCGGCCTGCAGGGCGCCACGGCAGAGTTCCATCAGGCGTGGATCGGGCTGGGTGTCGCTGGTCAGCAGCAGGCCGGCCAGCGGGACGCCGTTCATGGCGGCGAGGCTCACGGCCAGGATAATGTCGTCGCGATCTCCCGGGGTGACCACCAGCACGCCCGGTTTGAGCAGTTGCAGGGTGTTGAGCACCGTGCGTGCGCAGAGGATGATTTTCGACATGCGACGGGTTTCATAGTCCCCGGCATTGAGCACCTGGGCTCCCAGCAATTCGGCCACATCGCGGGTGCGTGGAGCATTCAGCTCGGGCTGAAAGGGAATGCAGCCCAGCAACTTGAAATCACCACTGCGCAGCAGCGGCGAATGCTCTTTGAGGCGTGCCGCAAAAGCGTCCATGCTTTCGTCGGTGCGCACCTTGTTGAGGATCACGCCCAGCACTTTCGGGTCTTTTGGCCCGCCAAACAGCTGGGCCTGCAACTCCACCCGACCCGACAGCTCGGTCAGCACTTCGTTTTCCGGGGCCGAGACCAGGATCACTTCAGCATCCAGGCTCTTGGCCAGGTGCAGGTTGACCCGTGCCGCGTAGCTGGCCGTGCGGGTGGGCACCATGCCTTCGACAATCAGCACGTCCTTGCCGATGGCCGCTTGTTGATAGAGGTTGATGATTTCTTCGAGCAACTCATCCAGCTGGCCGTCACCCAGCATGCGCTCGACATGGGCCAGGCCCAGCGGGGTAGGCGGCTTGAGGCCGTGGGTGCGGGCCACCAGTTCAGTGGAGCGCTCCGGCCCCAAATCCCCCGGGTGCGGCTGGGCAATGGGCTTGAAAAACCCGACTTTAAGCCCGGCGCGCTCAAGAGTGCGAACCAGGCCCAGGCTAATGGATGTCAGACCCACACCAAAATCGGTGGGCGCGATAAAGAAAGTTTGCATGCGAGCTTCCTGACGTGGCAGTGCAAGGGCAACACCCTTTAAACGGGGCTTGTGCCTGAATCAATTGCCAAGATTAGCGCTATCCGCCTCTTGAGCACACCAGCCACAGGCAAAGGGCTGGCCTATTTTGGCCTGGCGTTGCCCGGGATCAAGCACCCACGGCCGGGATTGCCAGGGCGGTTGATGGCGCTGGTGCTGTGTGTGGCCACAGGAGAGCACGGCAACCCAGTGCTGCTCCTCATCCTGACGCCAGCCAATGATCGTTGAAGTTTTCAAAATTATCCGTTGGTCTTGGTTGTGTTCGCTTTCGGGCGATTGCTTGGTTAAACTTGCGAACTCATTATTTTTTGCAAAAGGTCTCGCCCCATGACGATCGCCGCTAACAAGGCTGTCTCCATCGACTATACCCTGACCAACGACGCTGGTGAGGTCATCGACAGCTCCGCCGGCGGCGCGCCGCTGGTTTACCTGCAAGGCGCTGGCAACATCATCCCGGGTCTGGAAAAGGCTCTGGTTGGCAAGGCCGTCGGTGACGAGCTGGACGTTACCGTTGAGCCGGAAGACGCGTACGGCGAGTACTCCGCCGAACTGGTCAGCACCCTGAGCAGCAGCATGTTCGAAGGCGTTGACCAACTGGAAGTTGGCATGCAGTTCCACGCTTCGGCGCCGGACGGCCAAATGCAGATCGTGACCATCCGTGACCTGGACGGCGACGACGTGACTGTAGACGGTAACCACCCACTGGCTGGTCAGCGTCTGAACTTCAAGGTCAAGGTTGTGGCTATCCGTGACGCGAGCGAAGAAGAAATCGCTCACGGCCACGTACACGGTGAAGGCGGTCATCAGCACTGACAAGTGCTGCTACGCTCACATGAGAGCTAGCCAGGAAAGGCGCCTACGGGCGCCTTTTTGCATCCTGGATTATGAGGGCAATCGGCAGGCTGAACGATTGTTTGAATGTGGATACGGGAATTTTTGGAGTCCGTCATGAGTGCATTTCACGAACTTACCCTGGACGCGCTGGATGGCAAGCCGCTGCCGCTGGAGACTTTTAAAGGCAAAGTGGTGCTGGTAGTGAATGTCGCCTCCAAGTGCGGTTTGACCCCTCAGTACGCAGCCCTGGAAAACCTCTACCAGCAATTCAAGGGCAAGGGCTTCAGCGTTCTAGGCGTGCCATGCAATCAGTTCGCCGGGCAGGAACCGGGGAGCGAGCAGGATATCCAGGCGTTTTGCAGCCTCAACTACGGCGTCACTTTCCCTCTGAGCAGCAAGCTTGAGGTCAACGGGCCTGACCGCCATCAGCTTTATCGGTTGCTGGCAGGCGAGGGCGCCGAATTTGAAGGGGAAATTACCTGGAACTTCGAGAAGTTTCTGGTTGGCAAGGATGGCCGGGTATTGGCGCGTTTCTCACCGCGTACCGCCCCAGACGATGCCACGGTCATTCAGGCCATTGAGAAGTCCCTGGCCTAAGGCTTTTTTACGGTCATCGGAACCGGCACCGGGGCTGCGTATTCGCGGCCCTGGCGAGCCTGCTGCAACTGGTTTTCGAACTGCTCGACAATCCCCGTCCAGCTTTGCCGACTGGCATGGCGACGGGCATTGAGGCGCAGGGTGCGCAAGGTTTCCGGGTCATCAAGCAGCCAGCAGGCGGCTTCGATCCAGGCGTATTCATCCCCCGGCATGGCCAGTACGCCGTTGTAGCCATGACGAATATGCAAGCCGGCAGCAGCCTCGTCATAGGCCACCACTCCCAGGCCTGAAGCCTGGGCTTCGAGCACCACGTTGCCGAAAGTTTCGCTCAGGCTGGGAAACAAAAACACATCACCGGATGCGTAATGGCACGCTAGCGCTTCGCCAGACTGCTGCCCGCAAAAAATGGCCTCAGGCAACGAGGCTTCCAGTGAGGCACGTTTTGAGCCGTTGCCCACCACGATCAATTTGAAGCGGCGTGCGGGATAACGGGCTTGTAGTTCATCGAAACAGCGCTTGAGTGCGTCCAGATTTTTTTCCGGTGCCAAGCGTCCTACATACAACAGGGCAATATCGTTTTCTCTGAGCCCCCAACTCTGGCGCAAGCCATTCTGACGTTTTGCCGGGCTGAACAGCTGGCTATCGACGCCACGGGGCAGCAGCTCCAGGCGTTCAAAATGCCTGCGCTCAAGCTCGACGCGTTGGCTGGCACTGGGCACCAGGGTCATTGCCGAGCGGTTGTGAAACCCGCGCAGGTAGTGAGTCAGCGCCCGGGTAAACAGGGTCAGGCCATGCTGGCGCAAGTACTGCTGAAAATTGGTATGAAAGCCGGTGACCGCGGTAATGCCGAGGCGTCGGGCAACCCTGAGTGCGCACAGCCCCAGGGGCCCCTCTGTGGCGATATAAACCACGTCAGGGGGGTGCTGGCACCAGCGCCTGGTCAGGCGATGGGTGGAGGTCAGGCCCCACTGCAGGCCGGGATAACCGGGCAGCGGCCAACCGCGGCAGAGCATCAGGTCGTCGCTGCTGCGCTGGTTGCCATCGGCGCTCTGGCGTGGGCGTATCAGTTGCACGCGGTGGTTGCGGGCGCGCAAGCCATCGCACAGGTGGCCAAGGGTATTGGCCACGCCATTGATTTCAGGGGCGAAGGTTTCGGTAACAAGTGCGATATGAAGGACTGTGGTCATGACCCCAGTGTGCGTTGGGGTCATGACGTCAATGTGTCACGGTGATGATGGAATGATGAAGTCAGCGGCTGCGGTTGGCGGCTGCCAGCGCTTCATCGCCACGCTCGCGCACCCAGAACAGGGTTGCACCGGCAACGGCTGCGGGCATCATCAGGATATTGACCACCGGGATCAGCAGCACCAGATAGACGATGCCGCCAAAACTCATGCTCTGCCAGCGTTTTTCGCGCAGCCAGGCGAGCATCTCGTTCCAGCCCAGCTTGTGGTTGTCGGCCGGGTAGTCGATGTACTGGATGGCCATCATCCAGATCCCGAACAGCAGCCACAGCGGTGCCGCGATCAGGTTGAGCACCGGAATAAACGAGAGGATCAGCAGGGCAATGGCCCGCGGCAGAAAGTAGCCCAGCTTGCGCATTTCACGGGCCAGGGTGCGCGGCACCATGGCGGCCAGTTCGCCCCAACTGAAAGGTGGCGAATTATCGACCCCGCGCACCACGGCTTCGACCTTCTCCGAGAGAAAACCGTTAAATGGCGCGGCGATGATGTTGGCCAGCATGGTGAAGGTGAAAAACACCATCAACGCCACCAGCACCACGAACAGTGGCCACAACACGTAGTTGAGGAAACCGAGCCAGTTGGGCAGGGTCGGCATCAAGGTATCGACCCAGAGGCTGAACTGATGCCCGGCGAAATAAATCAATCCGACGAACAGCACCAGATTGATCAGTAACGGCAGCAGCACGAACAGGCGCAAGCCAGGGCTGAGGATCAACTTAAGGCCTTCACGCAGGTACTGCGGGCCAGAGAGAACAGGGGCGGGCATAGCGTGCTCCGAACAGTGGAAAACCGGGCGACCTTAGCGGCTTTGTCCGCAGGACGAAAGCCTTGTCGCAGTATCGACAATAACTGTAACAAAGCCGTCTAAAATCGACTTCGACTACATAGAGACCTGCTATGAGCTGGATTGTTAATGCGTATTTCCTTACTCTCTGCGGCCTCTATATGCTTCACCCATATTTTTCAGGATCTGCGCGTTGCAGGCATCGCCTGGGCAGGTTTACGGTTTCTTTTTATTCCAGCCGGTAAAGCGGCGTTCCGACCCGGTTTCAATGCGGGCGGTCATAGGAGTGAGTCATGTCTGAAGTACGTCATTCGCGTGTGATTATTCTGGGTTCCGGCCCTGCCGGTTACAGCGCCGCTGTCTATGCGGCCCGCGCCAACCTCAAACCACTGCTGATCACGGGCATGCAGGCTGGCGGTCAACTGACCACCACCACCGAAGTCGACAACTGGCCTGGTGATGTTCACGGCCTGACCGGCCCGGCCTTGATGGAGCGCATGCGTGAGCATGCCGAGCGTTTCGAGACGGAAATCATTTTCGACCACATCAATGAAGTGGACCTGAAAAATCGTCCGTTCACCCTCAAGGGTGACAGCGGTACATTCACCTGCGACGCACTGATCATCGCTACCGGCGCCAGCGCCCGTTATCTGGGCTTGCCGTCGGAAGAAGCATTCATGGGCAAAGGCGTTTCTGCCTGTGCGACCTGTGACGGTTTCTTCTACCGCAACAAGCCTGTTGCTGTAGTGGGTGGTGGTAACACCGCGGTTGAAGAGGCCCTGTACCTGGCCAATATCGCCAGCAAAGTAACCCTGGTTCACCGTCGCGAAACCTTCCGCGCCGAGAAGATCCTGATCGACAAGCTGCACGCCCGTGTTGCTGAAGGCAAGATCGAACTCAAGCTGAATGCGACCCTGGACGAAGTGCTGGGCGACAACATGGGTGTGACCGGTGCGCGCCTGAAGAACAACGACGGCAGCTTTGACGAGCTGAAAGTCGATGGCGTATTTATCGCCATCGGCCACACACCGAACACTTCGTTGTTCGAAGGCCAGCTTGAGCTTAAAGACGGCTACATGGTTGTGCAGGGCGGCCGTGAAGGCAACGCTACTGCGACCAGCGTTGAAGGCGTGTTTGCTGCGGGCGACGTGGCGGACCACGTTTATCGTCAGGCCATTACCTCGGCTGGCGCCGGTTGCATGGCAGCGCTGGACACCGAGCGCTACCTGGACGGCCTGCAGAACGCCCAGTTCTGATAGCCTGCCTCAACAAAAAAACCGGCCTTGGCCGGTTTTTTTGTGTCTGCCCTGTGGGAGCGGGCTTGCTCGCGATGGGATCGCAGCGGTGTAACTGAAAAAAATCGGCGCCTGCATCGCGAGCAAGCCCGCTCCCACGATGAGTTGCAGTATTACACCTTGCGCGTAAGCGGCTGGGCTTCGAACTTGACCCCGGCCAGGCCGTGGGCAATCAGTGCGCGAATGTTGCTGTGGTCTGTGCCTTCAGGCGTGGCCAGTACCGAGCGGTAGTGTTCGCCGAAAGCCAGCAGGGTTTCCTGGTTGCTCAAACCTTCCAGCAGGGCCAGGCCCAGGGTCTTGCACGAACCTTCATTTTGCCCTGCAGCGTTTTCCACACCGCCGTTGATGAAGCTCTGAGGCTGGTAATCGTAGTGCGCGCCAATAAACGCCAGGGTATCGGCAAAAACGTGCTCGCCGCTGTTGAGGCTGGCGCGCAGGGTGTTCAAATCAGTCATGCTTTTTTCCTTGGGTGAACGCCGCCGTCTGTTCGGCGCTGGCTTCTTTCTGGTACTGGGCTTTCCACTCGGCATACGGCATGCCGTAGACCACTTCGCGTGCGTCATCGAGGCTGATGGCGATCTGGCGCTCGTCTGCTGCGGCCTTGTACCACTTGGACAGGCAATTGCGGCAAAAACCCGAGAGGTTCATCAGGTCTATGTTTTGCACGTCCTTGCGGCTGTCCAGGTGCGCGACAAGGCGGCGAAAGGCGGCTGCCTCCAGTTCAAGCTGTTCTTGAGGTGTCATGGGGTTCACCGGGGTTATGAGGTTGCAGTCTGACGGCTCGCCGCCAGTGTAATCGACACCGATTCGGCAAAGCGCAGCGCGTGCGGTTTGTCGACTTCGACTTCGGCATACAGTACCGCGTCGTTGGCCATCACCAGATCCAGCAACTCCTGGGTCAGGCGCTCAAGCAGGGCGAAGCGGTTCTCTTCGACGTGCTGGATCACGGCCTTGGTGATGGTGCGGTAATTGAGCGCGTGGTCGATATCGTTATCGCGCACCGCCTCCTGCGCCGCGTAGAGGATGGTGAGGTTGATCAACACATCCTGCTTGTTGAGGATTTCTTCCTCATTGATGCCGATATAGGTACGCAGGCACAAGTCCTTGACGCGAATACGGGCCATTCCTGGCTGAAGTTGTGGCATTACGACTTGCTCCGTCCAATCAGTTGCAAGAACTCCATGCGGGTGCTCGGTTCGCGGAAGGCGCCGAGCATGACCGAGGTGTTCATGGTCGAATTCTGTTTTTCTACGCCGCGCATCATCATGCACATATGCTGGGCTTCGATCACCACGGCCACACCGGCAGCCTGGGTGACGCTTTCGATGGCGTCCGCGATTTCCCGGGTGAGGTTTTCCTGGATCTGCAGGCGCCGGGCAAACATGTCGACAATGCGGGCGATTTTCGACAGCCCCAGTACCTTGCCCGTCGGTATATAGGCCACATGGGCCTTGCCGATAAAGGGCAGCAGGTGATGCTCGCACAATGAGTACAGCTCGATATTGGCCACGATCACCATTTCGTCACTGTCAGAGGCGAAGAGGGCGCCGTTGACGATTTTCTCCACGCTCTGCTCGTAGCCATGACACAGGTATTGCATGGCTTTGGCGGCGCGTTTGGGGGTGTCGAGCAGGCCTTCGCGCTCAGGGTCTTCGCCTAAACCAATAAGAATCTCGCGGTAATGCTCAGGCAGTGATGCGCTCATCTAAGTACTTCCTCGCGGGGCGGCATTATTTTAAATGCCGGCCGCCGTTGACGGTCAGGGTGGTGCCGGTCACATACGGGTTGTCCAGCAGATAGCGCAGGCTGCGGTAAATCACCTCGGCGCCGGGCTCGATGCCCAGCACGGATTTGGCCAGCGCTTGGGTGCGGTACGCCGCATCGTCGTCGGGGTTGAACATCAGCAAGGCCGGGGCGATACCGTTGACTTTGATCTGTGGCGCCAGTTTAGCCGCGAATGACAGGGTCAGGCTGTCGAGCCCGGCTTTGGTTGCGCAATAGGCCATATGCTTGCTGCTGCCCTTGCGTGTTACATCATCGCTGATATGCACAATATCTGCAGGGTTCGAGCGTTTGAGCAGCTCGCTGCAATGCAGGTTGATCAGATATGGCGCGAGCATATGCACGCTGAACATGTGCAAAAAGGCGCTGGTTTCTGTCTGTGGGGTTTCTTCCAGCCAGGCCGAGGCGTTGTGGACAATCGCCCGCAAGCTGTCGGTGTGTATTTTCAGCCGTTCGATAAAATCGAGAATGCCGGCTTCGGTCGAAAAGTCGGCAAACAGCGCAATGGCACCCAGGTCGCGGAGAATCTGCACGCCGGGTTTTTCACTGCGATAGGTGAAAATCACCATATAGCCGTCGGCCAGCAGCTGCTGCGCACAATGCAGGCCAACGCGCTGGCCTGCGCCAGTGATCAGAATCGGTGCGGTAGAAGTGGGCATGACGTACTCGGTGCACAAAAGCCGGAAACAGTCGCGGCGCATTGGCAAAACTATACCAGTGTCCGCGACCTGACGGCCAAGCCCGAGATTAGTGGCGCGGTGTTGCGATAGCGCTGCGCAGGGGTTTGCCTGGAGTGCTGTGCAGCCAACCTGCCAGCAAGTGGGTAGAGAGTGGAATAAACAGGTAAACCATCAGCGGCGTCAGGGCCAGGGTACTGACCAGTACCCGTGGCAACAGGGCTAACTCGCCGAGCAAGGGGGCGCATACAAAGTTGAACAGGAGTGAGACCGGGAAGAACGCCAGCCAGATGGCGACTGCCTGCTTCCAGCGGGGCGGTCTTTGCCCGGTATTGCCGAACCAGCCGTCGATGCCGCTGACCCGGTGCTCGGAAGGGTTGGCGAACAGGTCGCTGCCACGCAGCAACCAGGCCTTGCGCGAGACGGAGTGCTCCCAGGCATGCAAGGTGGATTCGTCGGCAAAGCGGAAGATGATTTGAAATTCGTCGTCGCCCGGTGGCGGCGCCAGAACGCCCGAGCCCAGGTAGCCGGCAAAGTCCGTGGCCAGCTGTTCGCCTTCGTGCAGCCAGGCGATCAGTTCCTGGTAGCGGCCTTTGGCGACACGGCGCGCAACCATCAATGTGACAGGGGAGGTAGACATTGTGTATCTCCATGAGGCTGATGCTGCCCGGGTAGGGCAATCACAAAACACGGCGCCGGGGTGGTGGGCCATGTCCTTAAAAACAAGCAAGGATTGTTCCTGAATACACACAGCGCCGTTTGTGTGAGCGGGCATCACCGCGGCTCACCTGACAGACCGCGTGGCCTGCACCGCGAGCAAGCCCGCTCCCACAGGGTCTGGATTGACGGGTAGAATCCAGTCACCCTTTCTGATTGTTGCCCTGCCGATGCCTGTGATTACTGAACTCGAGCCCATTGCCCAGGCTGATGATTGCCAGGGTCTGTATCCGATCCGGGAAGTGGCCAGGCTGACGGGAATCAACCCGGTAACCCTGCGTGCCTGGGAGCGCCGCTATGGGTTGATCGAACCAAAACGCACCGAAAGTGGGCATCGTCTGTATTCCGTGAGCGATATTGGAACGATTCGTCAGGTCATGGGCTGGCTTGAGCGTGGGGTTTCTGTCAGCAAAGTCGCGCAATTGCTAGCAAGCAACAGTTCCGTCGATGTCCCGGCCCCCGCCAGCAGTGAGTACCGCGACTGGCAAACCCGTATTGGCAGCGCCCTCACGGACTTTAACGAACCCGAATTGGAGCGTCTTTACGGGCAGATTTTCTCCAGCTACCCGATTGACGTTGTGTTTCAGGGGATTTTCCTGCCGCTGTGGCAGCAACTGCTTGGGGCCCGGGATACATTTGGCCGTACCAGTGAATGGCTGCTGCTGGACGGCTTCTTGCGCGGTCGGGTACAGCATCGCCTTCAATTGCAGGCCGCTGTTGCCCGCCCGTGCGTGCTGGTGGTGGCGATGCCTGAGTTGTGCCGCGAGCTGGAGTTGCTGGTGGCGGGCTTGCTGCTGACTCGTAATGACCGCGTGGTCAGGGTTGTGGCCATAGGTCAGCCATTGGAAGAGTTGTCACTGGTTTGCCAGAAGCTGGAGCCCCGGGCCGTTGTGCTGTTTGCCAACCATGCATTGAACACGGTCCACCAGCGCAGGCTGACACGCCTGGCACAGACCCTGAATTGCTCGGTGTCGTTGGCAGGTGAGGCCTCGGATGTGGTTCAGGAGGCTTTGGCGAACTCATCCATCGCTTGCCTGGGGAGTGTGTCACGCCTGATCAATCAACGTCTGGATGCTGAACTCAAGGCAACGCCGGGCGGTTGATCAGATGTGCAGGCCCGGGTGCGCCAGGCGGTGTTGTTGCAGGATGTACTGGCGCAGATGTTCGGTTTCGCCCTTGTCGCTCTGGCTTAGGCGGTAGGCATAAAGGCCCGTTTCCGTTTTGCGCTCCAGGGTGCCGCGCAGGTTGATCCGCTCATATCCATCGGGGCTGAACCACTGTGCAAACTGGCGTGGCGGCTGGCTGTCGTGACGCATTTCAATCAGCACGCCTTTGAACGACAGTTCGGTTACCCACAGATGACCTGCCTTGCCGCGGATATTTTCCAGCGGCACCGGCTCGGCCAGTGACAGGCGCCAGGGGCGCGCCTTTGGCCCGTCTTCGAAGATGCTCGGGGCGCCGAGTTGCAGATGCTGGGCATGGAATTCGTCTTCAACCAGGCGCAGCGGAAAACTCATTTGCTGATTGGCAATTTGTGCCTGGATGGTGACCTGTTCATGGGCGGCAAGGCGTGTCAGCAAATCGCGGATTTGCGACATCCCGTTGACCATCAGGCTCGACGAAGCATCCCGTTTATTCAACAGCGGGTTTTGGTGCATCGTTTGGATGAAATCCAGTTCGTCCTGAGTCAAAAGGGCATCGTGCGACATGGATAAAGCTCGAAAAGGTGTCTGAAAAATCGTCACAGCGACTATCAGACCGTAATTTCTACGTTTTGTTTAATCCGCTCGTCGCCTTGAGCGCCTGCAGTTCAGCCTGAACCGAGGCCAGTCGGGCTTCGAGCTGGGCGACCCGCTGCTGGGCCTTGACCTGCAAGGTGACGTCTTTTTGCACGCCAATAAAGTATGTCAGCTTGTCGTTTTCGTTAAACACCGGCGTGATCGACAGTTCATTCCAGAAGTGCGTGCCGTCCTTGCGATAGTTGCGCAGGATCTGGCGGGTGGGCTGACCGCTGGCAATCGCCTCGCGGATCAATTGCAGGCCCTGCTGGTCACGGTCGCCGGCCTGCAAGAAGCGGCAGTCCTGATAGAGGATGTCGTCGCGGCTGTAGCCGGTGAGGGTTTCAAAGGCGTTGTTTGCATAAATCAGGATGTTGTCTTCACCTTCTTGTTCGGCAACGACAATGCCGTCCTGGGACGCGTCCACCATGCGTTGTAATAAACGGGCGTTGATCATTGAGTGGTTCTCCAGAGAGGCATACAGATGGGCGCATGGTAAGGCATCGCTGCCAGACCTGTTAATATCCCAGGCTTTTAGTCAGCTACAGGATCAGATTGATGAAAGTCGCCATCCTTTCCGGCTCGGTGTACGGCACCGCTGAAGAAGTCGCCCGCAATGCGAAACAACTGCTGACCGATGCCGGTTTTGAGGTTTTGCTCAATACCCGCGCCACTTTGGCCGACCTCCAGGCGTTTGCTCCCGAAGCGCTGCTGGCGGTGACCTCGACCACGGGCATGGGCGAGCTGCCGGACAATCTCGTGCCGCTGTACAGCGCCATCCGTGACCAGTTGCCAGGCGCCTGGCGCGGGCTGCCTGGGGCAGTGATTGCCCTGGGTGATGAAAGTTACGGTGACACGTTTTGTGGCGGTGGTGAGCAAATGCGCGAACTGTTTGCCGAGCTTGGCGTGCGTGAAGTGCTGCCGATGCTGCGTTTGGACTCCAGCGTCACGGTGACTCCGGAGGAAGACTCCGAGCCGTGGATTGCAGAACTGATCAAAACACTGAAGCCGTAACCGGGCGTTCACGCAGCAGCTCAAGCCAGGCCTGGGCTGCCCGTGACAGATACGCGCCATCACGCCAGATAAACGCGATATCCCAGCGCAAGTCATCCGGTGCGAGCAGTTTGAGCCGCACCACCCCGGGGCGCACCAGCCCGCGGGCGACCACACTGGGCAGCAACACTACGCCCTGGCCTGCAGCCACCAATGCCACCAGAAAATCCGCCTGGCCACTGCGCCCGCCTTCGTTGGGGGTAAAGCCTGACTGCTGGCAGGCTTTGAGCACCCGATCGTTGAGCACAAAGCTGCGCTGGTAGAGCAAAAAGGGCGTATCAGCCAATTGCTCAAGTCTTACGCCGGGCCCCTCGGCCAGTGGATGATCGGCCGGGAGCAGAACATCCAGCGGCTCGTCACAAAACGGCTGATAAGCAAACGCGGGATTATTCGGGGTCAGGCTGCCGCCCAGCTCCAGTTCGCCGCTCAAAACGGCCTGTTCGATATTCAAGCTGCCTTCTTCGAGCAACTGCACCCGGATATTCGGGTAGCGTCGACGGTATTCGGCAAACAGCCCGGCAAACAGGGTGTTGCTGCCCAGCAGCGGCAGGCCCACCCGCAGTTCCCCCCGGGTCATCTGGCTCAAGTCGTCCAGCTCGCTCAACAACTCCCGATGCAAGCGCAGCATGCCTTCGGCCCGCTGCAACACCACATTGCCCGCTGCCGTCAGCCGCACCTGAGAACCCAGGCGGTCGAACAGCGGTGTACCGAGGCTGTGCTCGAGCTGCGCCACTTGTTTGCTCACCGCTGACTGGCTGATATGCAAGCTGTGGGAGGCGGGGGTAAAACCGCCCTGGCGGGCGACTTCGACAAAGGTGCGCAGGTGTTTGAATTCCATCGGCGTGATTCCATTTTGGAATGGCTACAAGTCTGACAATTCGTTTCCGGGATGTTAGCAGGCTCTTTAAACTGGAAACCTGTCTGAAATGGAAACAACATGAAACGCTTCGATGTAAAACGCCTGGGTCGGTTGGTCAGTGAACTGGCCGTTTTGTTGGCGCTGTATTTTCTGGGCTGCCAGCTGGCAACCTGGGGGCACTTGCCGATCCCGGGCGGGGTGGTGGGCATGGCGCTGCTGTTGCTGGCGTTTGCCCTGGGCTGGGTCAGACCGGCGACCCTGCAATTGGGGGCCGGTGTGTTGATGGCCGAAATGCTGTTGTTTTTCATCCCTGCACTCATGAGCCTGCTTGATTACGGTGTAATCGTGCGTGATGAAGGTTGGCGCATCCTGTTGGTCATTGGCGTGAGTACCTTGCTGGTGATGGTGGTGACGGCGTTTACTGTGGAAGCGGTGTGCCGCTGGAGGATGCGTCATGAAGTTTGAACTGATGCCCATGTTCTGGCTGCTGTTCACGCTGTTGACCTACGCCTTCAGCCGCTGGCTGTACCGGCGTACCGGGCGATACCTGTTGTCTCCGCTGATCCTGGTCCCGGCCTTGCTGCTAGCCGTGGCCGTGCCGTTGCACACTGCCTATGCTGAATACTCAAGCAATACCCATTGGCTGATGCTGGTTCTGGGGCCGGTAACGGTGGCCTTTGCCGTACCGATCTGGCAGCAACGCAATTTACTGGCCCGTCACTGGGTGGCGTTGCTGCTGGGGATGCTGGCGGGCAGCGCGGCGTCCATTGGCAGTTCGTTCTGGCTGGCCCGGGCGCTGGCGCTGGACACCTCATTGACCATGTCGCTGGTGCCGCGCTCCATCACCACACCGTTTGCCATGCCGCTGGCACAGGATCTGGGTGGCGTACCTGAGCTCACGGCGGTGTTTGTAATGTTCACCGGTGTGTTTGGCGCGTTGCTGGGCGGTATTTTGCTCAAGTGGTTGCCGCTGCGCAGCAGTCTGGCCCGGGGCGCCCTGTTTGGTATCGGCGCTCATGGCGCAGGGGTCAGCCGTGCCCGCGAAGTGGGCAGTGAGGAAGGCTCGGTAGCAGGCTTGGTGATGGTGCTGACCGGCATCCTTAACCTGTTTGCCGCGCCGTTGCTGGCGATGGTGTTCTAGTTCTTAAACCCGCCACATACCCCGTGGGAACGGGCTTGCTCGCGATTGACTCAACTCGGTCTGACTGAAAAACCGTGTCGATGTCATCGCGAGCAAGCCCGCTCCCACAGAATTTTTTGGGCAGCATAAAAAAGGCCGCTGTAAAACAGCGGCCAAGGAAGACGTTCATCAAGGAGCTACAAATCAACGTCAGGGTAAATCGGGGAGAGCAGAGTCGATGCGACTCGATGCGTGTCCGTGTTGCGAAGTCCGGCAAGCTTAAGGGCTGGCCCGCAGCGGAGTAAGCCCGGTTTGGGACAATCTGTATTACAGCTACGGCAACAGTCCTTGTGCGGTAACTATGTGCCGCACACCTGCTGTCGTCCCGGTGTTGAATGAGCCTTCACACGGACTCTCCAGGTCGACTTGAACCGTGCACGACGCCGGATGGGCCTGGAGCACTGACAGGAGGTTCACCATGACCCGTAATGAAAAACCCGCATCGCCGATCAACAGCTTCAGCCTCAAACCCAGCGCAGAAGTGATCGAGCGCGTGCGCTCGTTTCTTGACGAGCGACTCCAGCCCCAGGGCCTGGATTGCAGAAGCATCTATCTCAATACGGTGAACAACATCGTTGACAAGACCCTGACGTACAGTCAGAGCCTGCTGGGCCTGGGTGTGGATACGCTGGAGTGGGGCGCTGTGCAGGCCCATGATGACTGGGAGTCGGGGGTGTTTTCCCGGTCCTGGACATTCGATGACAGCCTGCGAGTGGATCAACCGTCCATGGCCGACATCGAGCAGATGATGAAAGACCTGCTCGATGAGGCCAAATACGAGTGGATGGTCTAAAACAATGAGCTGTCAGGCTGGCTGATAACCCATCCGCCAACTGATGGCCTGGCTCGCGGCCAACAAGCGTTTGGCTGCGGGCCCGTTTTCATCGGCGTGGAACAGGGAGGTGGGACCAACCACTGTCAGTACGGCCGCCACCTGACCGGTCGCATTGAACACCGGGGCCGACAAGGCATCGACGCCAGGCATCAGCAAGCCATGGACGAAGTGCAGGCCGCGCTGGCGGATTTGACTGCAAAGTGCGACGTAGGCTGCAGGTGTTTGCAGCGGATGCACCTGATCGGTCTTGAACTCCAGTTCGCGCAAGTCGGCGGTTTCGCGATCCGGTAAAAAAGCGTTGAACACCAGCCCCGTGGATGAGCTCAGCAATGGCAATACCGAGCCCAGCTGGGTCACCACCGTGACCGCCCGCACCGCCGGCTCGATATGCACCACGGTCGCGCCCTGGTTACCCCACACCGCCAAAAAGCAGGTTTCGTTCAAGTCGTCGCGCAGTTCGGCCAGGGGCAGGCTGGCGACCTTGAGCACATCCATGCTGTTGAGCGCAGCCAGTCCCACACGCAACGCCTCGCGCCCCAAACCGTAATGATTGGTGGCGACATTTTGCTCGGCAAACCCGCTGGCAATCAGTGCCTGTAAATAGCGATGCACCTTGCTCGCGGGCATTTGCACGTGTTCGGCCAGGCGCGACAGCGACGTGGAGGGTGAGAGCTCGGCCAGCGCCTTGAGGATGTCAGTGCCGACCTCGGCCGAACGCACTTTTTGCTTGCCGGTGCTGTCGTTGCTGCTGCGGGGCTTTTCCATGGAAGTGTTTATATCTCGGGACGAATGGGCGTCTTTATAGCTTGACGCTTGTTACCAATCAAATTACGTTATGCGTAATTGAATTACGATAAAAATAACGCAGCGACGCGCAAATGCCTTCAGCGCAGGGCGCAGTCATCTGCCTTCTCCATGCTGGAGGCTCCATGAACGTCGATTCGCCTTTGTCAGGTCTTGGCTATCTGTCCGGGTTTGGCAACGAATTCAGCAGCGAAGCATTGCCCGGCGCCCTGCCGGTGGGTCAGAACTCCCCGCAAAAAGCCCCCTACGGTCTGTACGCCGAATTGTTTTCCGGAACTGCGTTCACCATGGTGCGCAGCGAGGCGCGGCGTACGTGGATGTACCGCATCCAGCCGTCAGCCAACCATCCGGCGTTCGTCAAACTGGAGCGGCAACTGGCTGGTGGCCCGTTGGGCCCGGTGACGCCGAATCGCTTGCGCTGGAACCCGCTGCCGATTCCTGCCGAGGCTACGGACTTTATCGACGGTCTGGTGGGCATGGTGGCCAATGGCGGGTCGGATAAACCCTCGGGCATCAGCATTTACCATTACTGCGCCAATACTTCGATGCAGCGGGTGTTTTTCAATGCCGATGGCGAAATGTTGCTGGTTCCAGAGTCGGGGCGTTTGCGCATTTGTACCGAACTGGGGCGTCTGGATCTGCAGCCTCTGGAGATCGCGGTCATCCCTCGCGGTCTCAAGTTTCGTGTCGAGTTGCTCGACCCGCAGGCCCGTGGCTATGTTGCCGAGAACCATGGTGCACCGCTGCGCCTGCCTGATCTGGGGCCGATTGGCAGTAATGGCCTGGCCAACCCTCGCGACTTTCTGACTCCGCTCGCCCACTACGAAGACGGTGCGCGCCCTACGCAACTGGTGCAAAAATTTCTTGGTGAGTTGTGGGGCTGCGAGCTGGATCATTCGCCGCTCAACGTAGTGGCCTGGCATGGCAACAACGTGCCGTACAAATACGATCTGCGCCGCTTCAACACCATCGGCACTGTCAGCTTCGATCATCCCGATCCATCGATTTTTACTGTTTTGACTTCGCCTACCAGCGTACCGGGACTGGCCAACCTCGATTTCGTGATTTTCCCGCCGCGCTGGATGGTGGCTGAAAACACCTTCCGGCCACCCTGGTTCCACCGCAACCTGATGAACGAATTCATGGGCCTGATCCAGGGCAGTTACGATGCCAAGGCCGAAGGCTTCCTGCCCGGCGGTGCATCGCTGCACAGTTGCATGAGCGCCCACGGGCCGGACGGCGAAACCTGTACCAAAGCCATTGCGGCCCAGCTGCAACCCAGCAAGATCGAAAACACCATGGCCTTTATGTTCGAAACCAGCCAGGTGTTGCGCCCCAGCCGGTTCGCTCTGGAGTGCCCGCAGCTGCAATCGAACTACGACGCTTGCTGGGCCACGCTGCCCGTGACCTTCACCCCGAACCGGAGATAACCCATGACCCAGTCCACTTTGACCCGCAGCTGGATCGCCTCCGCCAACGGCCACAGCGACTTCCCCCTGCAAAACCTGCCCATGGGCATTTTCAGCATTGATGGCTCGGCGCCACGTAGCGGGGTGGCTATTGGCGATGCCATTTTCGACCTGGAAGCCGGGCTGGCAGCGGGGCTGTTTGAAGGTCAGGCCAAGATAGCCGTAGAGGCTTCGTTGGGCGGGGCGTTGAATAGCTACTTTGCCCTGGATCGGGGCGCCCGGGTTGCCCTGCGCGAGCGTTTGCAGGAACTGCTGGGGGAGGGCAGTTCCCTGCGCGGCAAAATCGAAGCCCAGGGTTCCCGCCTGCTGCCACTGGCAGCTGATTGCCAGATGCACCTGCCGGCCAAAATCGGCGACTACACCGACTTTTATGTGGGCATTGAGCACGCCAAAAACGTCGGCAAGCTGTTCCGCCCGGACAACCCGCTGCTGCCCAACTACAAGTATGTGCCGATTGGCTATCACGGGCGCGCCTCGACCATTCGCCCGTCCGGTGCCGAAGTTCGGCGCCCTAAAGGCCAGACCTTGCCTGCCGGGCAGACCGAGCCAACTTTTGGCCCGTGCGCCCGCCTGGACTACGAACTGGAACTGGGCATCTGGGTTGGCAAAGGCAATGACATGGGCGATGCCATCCCGGTCAGCGAAGCTGCAGAGCACATTGCCGGCTTCTGCCTGCTCAATGACTGGTCGGCACGGGACATCCAGGCCTGGGAATACCAGCCGCTGGGCCCGTTTCTGTCCAAAAGCTTTATCACCAGTATCTCGCCGTGGGTGGTGAGTGCCGAGGCGCTGGAACCATTCCGTCGCGCGCAACCGGCCCGTCCTGAGGGTGATCCACAGCCACTGGCTTACCTGCTCGATACCAGGGATCAGGCCAATGGCGCGCTGGATATCGAACTTGAAGTGCTGCTGCTGACCGAGGCGATGCGTGAGCAGAACCTGCCAGCCCATCGTCTGGGCTTGAGCAACAGCCTGAACATGTACTGGACCGCGGCCCAACTGGTGGCTCACCACAGCGTCAACGGCTGCCAGTTGCAGTCCGGTGACCTGTTCGGTTCGGGCACCTTGTCGGGCCCGGCCCGTTCGCAACTGGGCAGCCTGCTGGAAATCACCGAGGGCGGTAAACACCCGATAGAACTGGCTTCAGGCGAAGTGCGTAAATTTCTGGAGGATGGTGACGAAATCATCCTGCGTGCCCGCTGCGCCCGTGAAGGCCATGCTTCCATCGGTTTTGGCGAGTGCCGGGGCAAGGTTGTTGCCGCGCGCTAAAAGGAGCGGGTCATGGAACTCTTCACCTATTACCGCTCAACCTCGTCTTACCGGGTGCGTATCGCGCTGGCCCTGAAAGGGCTGGATTATCAGGCGGTGCCGGTCAATCTGCTCGTACCGGCTGGCGGTGAACACCGTCAGCCGGCGTATCTGGCCATCAACCCGCAGGGCCGCGTGCCGGCCTTGCGTACCGATGAAGGCTGCGTCTTGACCCAGTCGCCAGCAATCATCGAGTACCTTGAAGAGCGCTATCCCCAGGTGGCGCTGCTGTCCGCTGACCTCGCCACCCGCGCTCATGAACGGGGGGTAGCGGCTCTGGTTGCTTGTGATATCCACCCGTTGCACAACGTCAGCGTGCTCAATCGCCTGCGCCAGTTGGGGCAGGATGAGGAGCAGGTGGTGGAGTGGATCGGTCACTGGATCGGCCAAGGGCTGGCAGCCATCGAGCAGTTGATCGGTGACGAAGGTTACTGCTTTGGCGCGCAGCCCGGGTTGGCGGATGTGTATTTGATCCCTCAGCTGTACGCGGCGCAGCGTTTTGGCGTGCAAATGGCGGCGTACCCGCGCATTGCCCGAGTGGCAGCGCTGGCTGAGCAACACCCGGCCTTTATCCTGGCGCATCCGGCCAATCAACCTGACACGCCTGCCTGACCTCACTCTGTGTGTGGGAGCGGGCTTGCTCGCGATCGAATCAACGCGGTCTTGCGTAATAACCGCATTGCCTGCATCGCGAGCAAGCCCGCTCCCACAGAACCCTATCCCGCCGGGATATGTCCGAAACCCTGAAAACCGCGCAGGCTTATTCCTGAGCTCTTCAACGAATTTTCTGGCGCCACCTATACTGGCGTTTACCCATAATCGTTCGAGGGCCTGATGATGTTTGCTCTTATGCAAAGCGCTCAGCTCGAGTCGCTGCACCTTAGTGTAGACCCCGTTACAGGCCTTAAAGCCGTGATAGCCATCCACAACACTCGCCTGGGGCCGGCGCTGGGGGGCTGTCGTTATCTTGCTTACCCCAATGACGAAAGTGCAGTCGGTGATGCCATCCGCCTGGCCCAAGACATGAGCTACAAAGCCGCGCTGGCAGGGCTGGCTGTTGGAGGGGGGCAGGCGGTGGTGGTGCGTGCGGCCCACGTTGATAGTCGCGCGGCGCTGTTTGAGGCTTTTGGTCGCTGTGTGGACCAACTGGACGGGCGCTATATCACGGCAATTGACAGCGGCACCTCCACTGCCGATATGGACTGCATTGCCCAGCACACCCGGCATGTCACCAGCACCACTGCTGCGGGGGATCCTTCGCCGCATACGGCCATGGGGGTTTTTGCCGGCATTCGCAGCACCGCATCGTCGCGATTGGGTAGCGACAACCTCGAAGGTTTGCGGGTGGCGGTGCAGGGCCTGGGCAAAGTGGGTTACGCGCTGGCCGAACAGCTGCATGCTGCGGGCGCCGAATTGCTGGTCTGCGATACCGACCCCGGCAAAGTGCGCCTGGCCATGGAACAACTGGGGGCGCACCCGATTGCCTGCGAAGCCTTGCTCAGCACACCCTGCGATATCCTTGCGCCGTGTGGTCTGGGCGGCGTATTGAACTGGCACAGCGTCGCGCAACTGCGCTGCTCGGCTGTGGCCGGGTGTGCCAATAACCAGCTGACCAATCTACAAGTGGCCGATCAGCTCGAGCGGCGGGGGATTTTGTATGCCCCGGATTACGTCATCAATTCCGGCGGGCTGATCTATATGGCCCTGACCCATGAAGGTGCCGCCCCCGAGGCCATCAACCAGCAGTTGCTGCAGATCAGTCAGCGCCTGACCGGCATCTATGCTCACGCCCAGGCCGAAAAGCGTTCACCGGCACGGGTTTCGGACGAGCTGGCTCATCAATTGTTGTACCCCAAGGACTGAACACAGGCCAGGTCCAGTTCCGGGCCTTCCATGGCAAAGCGTGTTTCAAACTCTTCCAACCCCGCATGCACCTGTTGCAACGCTTCGATCTGATTCATTACGGCGTGTTTTTTGCGGGCGATGGCGTTGCTCACGACCTCCCATGGCAGCGTCTGGCCGCGGTGTTGATCAAGGATGGCCTGCATTTCCTTGAGCTTGAAGCCCAGCTGTTGCGCGCATTTGATAAATGTCAGCAGTTCAACGCTTTGCTCGCTGTAGATGCGATAAGCGCCACGGCGTTGCGGTGCAGGTAACAGGCCGATTTCTTCGTAGTGGCGAATGCTTTTGACGGTGGTGCCCGACAATTGGGCGGCTTTGCCGATGTACATGAAAAGTCCTTTTAATCGCCGCCCGCCGAATTATCGAGTGGCGAGCTTGCGTGCCTCTAAAAGCCAGGCGTCTCTTTGATGAGGCGTGGCGTTCAGGATGGGGCCAAACGTCAGGGTGGCGGTGGGTTTTATGCCACAAAACGCCAGTGTGGTTTTGCGTATCTGATGCAGCCCCGGCATGCGGTACACCCATCTGTAGTACCACGGCGGGGTGTCCATCGTCACCAGCAGGTGCGCGCTGCGGCCTTTCAGTAGCTTGTCGGGGAAAGCCTTGCCCTTGCGGTATTGAAAGGCAAAACCGGGCAGCAGGATGCGATCGAAAAAGCCTTTGAGCAATGCGGGGATTCCGCCCCACCAGATCGGGTAGACCAGCACCAGGTGTTCGGCCCAGAGGATGTTGGCCTGGGCGTGGAGCAGGTCAGGCTCCAGTGCCTGGACCTCCTGATAGCCTTCGCGCAGCACCGGGTCGAAGCGCAGGGCGCCCAGGCGCATGATGCGTACTTCATGGCTGGCATACTTGGCGGCAGCTATGTAGCTGTCTGCCAGTGCGCTACAGAAACTGTTCGTGCCGGGGTGACCGAGAATCACCAGTACTCGCTTGCTCATCATGACGCCAACCTCAAAGGGGGCCTTTGAGGGTAGAGGCTGCCCCGTAGGGGAGAGTCAAGCGAGAACCGGGGGCGATTACTCGCTGTCGACCAGCAACTCGGACAGGGCGTCCGGCTGGCTCTTGAATGCCTTGGCAAACACATCGCGATTTTTCGCCATGTAGATACCGGCTTCTTCGACTTGCTGCTCGTTCAGGGACGGCACAGCTTTTTGCAACACTTCGGCCAGCAACTCTGCCAGTTCCAGCATTTTGTCATGACGGTCAGCTTCGGCTTTATCCATGAACAAACGCTCCAGATCTCGGCTGCTGCGGTATACCACTTCGACGGCCATTTACCACCTCATATGCCTTCACGTAAATTATCTAGCGATTACTGTATTTATATACAGCTAAAAGGATAAGCCAATCATCGGGATTTGAATAGCGGCTTTTTCACTCTAGCTGTATTTGATAGGCGCAGCGGGCGCCCGACGTGTCTAATTGCCGCCCGCCATCATCTTAAGTGAGCAGCATCAGGCTGCCACATGGCCTTTTTTCTGCATGTTAAAAGCGTCATGTGCATCGCGGATGATCCGTTCGAGTCGATTCAAGGAGCTGCATCGTGAGAGTTAACAAAGCTGAGAAGCTACGTCGCCAGGTTCATGAACTGGCCGAGTCGATGGGCAACCTGTTCGTCGAAACCTTCCATTACCTGGCATTGTTTGCCATTGGCGCGGTCACTGCCTGGGCGGCGGTGATGGAATTCCTGGGAATGGTGGAGAAGGGCAACATCACGATTGATGACATCCTGCTGCTGTTTATCTACCTCGAGCTGGGGGCAATGGTCGGGATTTATTTCAAGACCAACCACATGCCCGTGCGCTTCCTGATTTATGTGGCGATCACGGCGCTGACCCGCTTGCTGATTTCCAATGTGTCCCATCACAACCCGCCAGACATGGGAGTGGTGTACCTGACCGGGGCGATCCTGTTGCTGGCCTTCGCCATTCTGGTGGTGCGCTATGCGTCTTCGCAGTTCCCGTCGGTGAAGATCGAGAACCCTCATCGCAAGACTGGTGCCGGTTCCGGCGAGCATCCGGAAGTGGAGAAGGGGGAATTGTAAGTCGATTTTACATATGAAAAAGGGCGGGCTTACCAAGGTAAGCCCGCCCTTTTTTGTGCCTCACTGACGTTCAATCAGCTGATCTTGTCGAGTTCCTTTTCTTTCTCCAGGAACTCTTCTTCAAGCAAGTCATCAGCGGTCTGCTTTGGCTCTTTTGCCTCAAACCCTTCCGGGGCGAGGGTCACTGTACGTTTGCCACGCAGCTTGCCGAACAGGTGCTCCAGAGCGTGCTCCAGTTTTTGAGCAGCACCCTCCACAGCTTGGGTCAGTGAATCAGCGTCGTGGGATACGAGAATTGGCTGGTGTCCTTTAGGTCGAGCCTCCATTTTGCAGCGTTTGTCCTTGGGACCGGACTTGCCGCCATTTTCATCACTGAGATGGACCTCGACCCGGGTCAGATCTTCCAAATGGCGTTCGAGCGTGACTTCAACAGTAGCGGTGACCCAGTCCTGGGTGCGTTTGTCACTGTCGATGTGTTTATCGGAAAAGACGTGAGTAAGCATAGTTCTTCCCTTATATAAGCGTGCTCGTGTGAGGTCTGACGGCCTTGGGTGTACAAAGGTTCATCGTCATCGCTCAGTTACAGTGTTTGGGCCGATGAGCAAATATTTCAAGCACTATTTTCAGGAAGTCTTTCAAGTCGTGACCGGTGTCAGTCTTTGCCTGTAGGAAAAGCCCGCGTGTGCGGGCTTTAGCCAATTTAAATCAAAATGCGACAGAGGTTTGTACATAGAGCGTGCGTGGCTCGCCCACGTATTTGCCCTTGTTGTTGTCGTCAAACGAGCGGGTGTAGTACTCGTGGTTGAGGATATTTTTGACCCCCACAGCCACGTTAAGGTCGGACAGCTGGTGGCCAAAGTCATAGCCCACACGGCTGTTGAAGACCATATAGCCTGGGATCAAACCGGTGCTGCCGTCAGCGCTTTCGGCGCGGGTATTGGCGTTGTCGGCGAACTGGTTGCTTTGGAAGGTGCTGTCCAGGTTGGCTTTCCACGGCCCCTCGGTATAGCCGACGCCGATGCTGCCTTTGTTTTTCGAGGAGAACGGCACACGATTGCCTTTGTTCGGCCCGTCTTCGCGGATGGTCGCGTCAACATAGGCATAGGTGGCGTATACGTCGAACCCCGCCAGTACCGGGCTCAGGCCATCCAGCGCGTAGTTGACGCTGGCCTCGATGCCCTGATGACGGGTCTTGCCCCGTGCGATCACCGTGTCGGTGGTTTGGTTGCTGTCGTACTGGTTGTTGAAGTTGATCAGAAATGCGCCGATCTCCGCGCGCAGGTTGCCATTGTCGTAGCGAGTGCCAATTTCCCAGGTGCGCGCTTTTTCCGGTTTTACCTCGCCGCCGGTAACGCGATTGGGCATCTGGCTGTACTGCACGCTGCCGAAGGAGCCTTCGGTATTGGCATACAGATTCCAGCTGTCGGTCACGTGGTACATCACGTTCAGGGCGGGAAGCGGAGTGTTGTAGTCGCCCTTGTATTTGACGTTGGTCAGCAAGTTGGTTTGCTGTTGTTCAATCATTTCGTAGCGAATGCCCGGAGTGAAGGTCCATTTGCCGATGTCGATCTTGTCGTCGATAAAGAATGCATGGGCTTCGGTGGCACCACGGGTGTCGCGGTCATTGCGGCTGTTGGTGGTGGGCAGTTCATTGGCGGCAATCGGCGTGCGGTAGCGCAACTCATGGCCGGCTTCGTTGATATAACGATAACCTGCGCCCACTTCGTGGCTGCTGTCGCCCAGATCAAAGCCCTGGGCTATGCGGGTTTCGATCCCGCGCACCCAATATTCCCGCGGTGACAGCGAGAGGAAGCTGCCCTGGTCCAGATAGCCGCTGCGCAGGGTCTTGGTGAAGAAGCTGTTGACGGTGAATTCACGGCGATCTTCCTGGTAGCGATAGCCAAAGTTGACCAGGGTGCGACGGCCCCAGAACTTGTCGTTGGGGCGGGTCGACTGATACGGGTCAGCCTTGTAGGCCGCGGTGCTCAGGCCGCCGGGCATGTCGGCTTCACCATCGTAGTACTGGGCCATGGCGTGCAGGCTGTTGGCTTCGTCGATCTGGTAGTTGCCCTTGAGGATCAGGTCGTCGATGCGCGTGTCGCTGTGCTGGCGCCAGTCACCACCGCGTACGCCGGAGTACAGCAGGGCGCCGCCCAGGCCGTTGTCGGCGGTGCCGCCGGCCAGCAGGTTGGCGGTTTTCTTGAAGCCATCCTGGGTGGACGATGGGCTGGTTTCGGTTTGCAGGCCGACTTTTACAGTCGGTTCGTCGGGAATGGCGCGGGTTACGAAGTTGACGATGCCGCCGACGTTTTGCGGGCCATACCGCACGGCACCGCCGCCACGCACTACGTCTACCGCATCCATATTGCCCATGCTGATGGGGGCAAACGACAGCTGCGGCTGACCGTAGGGGGCGAAGGGCACGGGAATGCCGTCCATCAACACGGTGGAACGGGTCGCCAGGCGTGGGTTGAGCCCACGGATACCAAAGTTGAGCGCCATGTCGTGGCTGCCGGTGCCGTTGTTTTCCGGAGCGTTGACGCCGGGGATGCGATTGAGCACTTCGCGGGCGCTGGTAGCGCCCTGGCGTTCAAACTCTTCGCGACGGATCACGTCGCGGGCGCCGGGGTGTTCGAACACATCGGTTTGCGCCGCGTCGCCGAGCCAGTCACCCACCACGCTGGAAGCGCCCAGCTCAATGCTTGCCGGAGCTGTCGAGGTGGTTGCCGGTTGCAGGCTGAATGCCCCCTGGCCTTCAGCGCGGGCTTGCAGGCCAGTGCCTTCAAGCAGGGCCTGCAAGCCTTGTTCTGGATCGTAGGTGCCTTCCAGGCCCTTGCTCTGAATACCGCTGGCGGCGGCGGAGCTGAACGAAATCAGCACCCCGGCTTCGCGTCCGAATTGGTTGAGAGCGTTTTCCAGCGATGACGGTGCGATGTGGTAAGCCTTGGCGTCGGCAAATGCCATCGGCAGGACGCTGAAACTCAAACTGGCACCTAATAGCAAACGGGCCAGGGACGTAAGACGGAAGGGCTGAGCGGGCATGAGGGATCCTGTGGGGATGAGAATCTAAGTGGCTTACCTTCTCTGTCACGCCAGATCCGAAATCGGCTCACATTTTTTGAAAATAAAATGCACACCCTTTGTGGGAGCGGGCTTGCTCGCGATTGGATCGCCGTGGTGTGACTGGCAGACCGCGTTGTTGCCATCGCGAGCAAGCCCGCTCCCACAACAAGCTCGCTGCTACAACACGTCCGTTTGCACAGAGCCGTTACACCCGCGCTTCAACCGTTACCCAATAGCGGGTAAAGCGCTTGATTCGCACTGGCAAGCTGACGGCAAGCAGGTCCAGCACGCGTTCGCTGTCGTCCACCGGGTAGGTGCCGGAGATCAGCAGGTCGGCGACTTTTGGGTCGCAGTTGAGCTGGCCCCGGCGATAGCGGCCCAGTTCGGCGAGAAAATCCGCCAGACGCATATGCGCAGCAACCAGCATGCCGTCGGTCCACGCACCGCTCCCCGCATCCAGAGGGCGCGGGGTGTTCCAGGCCAGGCGGGTGAAGCTCAGTTGCTGGTGCGGCTCAACCCACAATGCACTACCCGTATGCGCTGTTGGCATCAGCGCTACCCGGCCATCGAATACGGCGATTTCAGTATGCTCGCCAAATTGGCGCACATTCAGGCGGGCGCCCTGGGGCTGCAAGCTGCCGTGGGCGGTGAGCACCTGCAAGGGCCGCGAATCCCGGGCGGCGGTGAGCAGCATTTCGCCTTCGAGCAGGCGGATGACTCGTTGCTGGGCATCGAATTTCACATCCACCGCGCTGGCGGTGTTGAGCTGGAGCTGGCTGCCATCATGCAACTGCAGGTTGCGCCGCTGGCCTACCGGCGTGCTGAAATCTGCCAGCAGCGGGTTGACGGGCAACTGCTCGCGCAGGCCCCAGGTCAATGCCGAGCCTGCGCCTAAAAGCAGCAACAGCTTCAATGCCTGACGGCGGCTGCTGCTTTTGGGCGCGTTCAGGGCCGCATGGGCCAGTGGCGACGACAAACCGCGCAAGCGCTGGTTGATGCGCTGGATATGCTCCCACGCCCGCTGGTGTTCAGGATGGGCGTGTAACCATTGCTCCCAGGCCTGCTGGCGCCTGGGACTGAGCGCACCGCCCTGCATTTCGACCAGCCAGCTGACTGCTTGCTCGGCCACCGCCGTGCCGATGTCGGGCGGTGCATTGAAGGCACCGTTCACAGGGCGAAGTAGCAACGCAGGGCTGCCTTGCTCAAATGACGTTTGACCGTGGCAATCGAGATACCCAGTTGAGCGCCGATTTCGGCGTAGCCCAGGCCATCGACCTGAGCCAGTAAAAAGGCCCGTTTGACCGGGGAAGGCAGGCCGTCGAGCAATTGATCGAGCTCCATCAGGGTTTGCAGAATGATTGCGCGTTCTTCTTCACTGGGGGCAACCTGTTCGGGCAGGTCAGCCAGGGCCTGCAGGTAGGCGCGCTCCAGATCCTGGCGGCGATAGTGATTAAACAGCACGCGCTTGGCGACCACGGTCAAAAACGCCCTGGGTTCGCCAGGGGCCGGGGTTTCGCGGGCGGTCAGCAGCCGCATGAAAGTGTCCTGGGCCAGGTCGGCGGCATTCTGCGGGCAGCCGAGCTTGCGCCGTAACCATCCCGTGAGCCAGCTGTGGTGGTCCTGATACAGAACCTCGACGATGTTTGACTGCGACAACGACCACTCCGGCTGCGCTGAATAACGCTTTAGAGAACAAGAATTGTTCGCATTGTAGGGGTGGCTTTATGCATTGAGCAATCACCACTTATCAAGGGCGGTCGCGCAGCCCGTCATCTGCTTTTGCATATGAGAATATTTATCATTAGTATCGCTTTCCTTTTGCCTGCGCATCGATCTCCATGACCCCACCCGAACTCAAGGATGGCCCTACCAGCGAACCGCGCCAGGGACGAGCGCATTTCCTGCAGGTGTTTCTTAGCCAACGTCCGCAGATGGAAGCGCTGGTGAGCCGCCGCGTGGGCTGCCGGGCTACGGCCGCGGATCTGGTGCAGGATTTGTTTTTGCGGTTTTGGCGGCGGCCGTTGGTGCAGGTTGAAGAGCTGAGCACCTATCTGTTGCGCTGTGCGGGCAATATCGCCATCGACCATTTGCGCAGCGAAGGTACGCGCGAGCGGGTCAGCCATCACTGGCAGCCTGAACCGGACGCCAGAAGCTGCGAGCCCCAGGCCGCTCTGGAAGCCGGAAATGACTTGCGCCAGGTCGAGGCGGCATTGCGCAGCCTGCCCGAGCGCACGCGGCATATCTTTTTGCTCAACCGTATTCACGGTCGCACCTATGCCGAGATCGCCAAGGTCATGGGCGTGTCGCAAAGTGCTGTCGAAAAACACATGATGCGTGCCCTGGAGGCCTGCAAGGCCAGTCTGCGTGAGCCGCCATCAGGGACAGCATTGTGAACCGCCATTCGAGAGTTGCCGTGACAGCCGAGCAAGAGCGTGCCGCGTTGGACTGGCTCAGTGTGCTGCACGACCGGCCCGACAGTGGCGATCAGGCCACCTTCAGTCGCTGGCTGCAGGCTGACCCTGCCCATGCCGAGGCCTATGCCCAGGCGCAGGTGGTGTGGGAGCTGAGTGAAGTGGCGGCCAGTACCCTGGCTGACGAAGAGTCGCTGGCCCTTCAGCGTTATCTGTCGGCTATGGATACATCCCGGCGCGGTCGCCTGCGGCATTGGGCCGGTGGGTTGGCCATTGCTGCATGCCTGCTGCTGATGGTCGGTGTATTTGCCGGTTGGCAACCGGCGCGCTGGGTGGACGATCTGGGCGCTGACTATGTGAGCGCGCCTGGGCAAGTGCGCACTGTGCTGCTGGCCGATCAAACGCAGGTCACGCTGGATGCCGACAGCGCCATTGCGGTGAACTTCAGTGGTGGTGAACGCCATGTGCAATTGCGCCGAGGCGTGGCCTTCTTTCACGTCACCCATACCGGCGCGCCCTTTGTGGTAGATGCCGACGGCGGTGAAGCGCGGGTCCTGGGCACCGAATTTGAGGTGCGCCTGCAACCGGGCGGGGCGCAAGTCACGGTGTTGTCCGGGCGGGTAGGGGTCAAGGCTGGCAAGGATTCGGCTCAGCAGATTCTTACTGCCGATCAGCAAATTGCCTACGACGCTGGGGTTACCGATGCAGTGCATCACGTTGACAGCCAGAGCCGCCTGGGCTGGCGCTCGGGCTGGTTGAGCTATTACAAAACCCCGCTGGCTGATGTCGTGGCCGATCTCAGGCGTTATTACCCGGGGCAGATTGTGTTGCTCAACAGCCAGTTGGGTGCCAGGAAAATCAGCGGCAGTTTCCCCAGCCAGGACCCGCAAGCCGTGCTCAATTCGTTGCAGGGCGTGCTCGGATTTGAGCAGCACAGCGTGTTAGGGCTGATTGTGTTGCGTTGACGCGTCCTCCACATATCCCTGTGGGAGCGGGTTTGCTCCCACCGTTTTCCCACAGGCGGTCTGTGGCGTCATCGCGGATTTTTTTTCATTGCGTGGTGAGGTAAACCCCGGCGCCATCCGTGTAGTGCTTGAAAATGCGAAAAATTCGTATTCCGTATCAGGTCAACACACAGGTCATGAGCATGAAGTCCAGGGCAAGTTCGGTGAAACAGTGGTTGGGAGCTTCTGCATTCGTGATGGCCGGGTTGGCGCTAAACCCGCTTTATGCGGCCATGGCTGCCGAGGCGCCGCAACAGCAGGCCGAAGCCTTGTTCGATTTCAACCAGCCGGCGAAACCTCTGCCCCAGGCGCTCAACGACTTTTCCCGGCTGACTGGCCTGAGCGTGGTCTACACCGATGAAGCCCCCTTTGGCCTGCAAGCGCCGGCGATCAAGGGGCGCATGAGCGCCGGGCAGGCTTTGCAGCAGTTGCTCGCGCAGTCTGGCTTCAATGGGCGGCGTACCGACGCCAACACTTTTGCCCTGGAACCCCAGCCCACCGCAGGCGCCCTGAACCTGGGGGCCACCAGCATTACCTCGCTGGCCACAACCGACACCAGCTACCAGCCACCAGCCACCACTTCGGTGATGCGCGGCACGGGCTCATCCATGGAAGTGCCGCAAACCATCAATGTGGTTGCCGCCCAGGTGATTCGCGACCAGGCGCCGCGCAATCTGGATGATGCCCTGAACAATGTCAGCGGCATCACCCAGGGCAACACGCTGGGCAGTACCCAGGACTCGGTGATGAAGCGCGGCTTTGGTGACAACCGTGACGGTTCGATCATGCGCGACGGTATGCCGCTGGTGCAGGGCCGGGCGATGAACGCTACCACCGAACGGGTCGAAGTGCTCAAGGGGCCGGCCTCGTTGCTCTACGGGATTCAAGATCCGGGTGGTGTCGTCAACGTGGTCAGCAAAAAGCCGCAGCTGGAGCAGTACAACGCGGTGACGGTGCGTGGGTCAACCTACGGTTCGGGTAAAAACGGCGGCGGTGGCAGCCTCGACAGCACCGGCCCGCTGGGTGACTCGGGGCTGGCCTACCGGATGATCATCGACCATGAAGATGAAGATTACTGGCGCAATTTTGGGGTGCATCGCGAAACCCTGATCGCGCCGTCGCTGGCCTGGTATGGCGACAACACCCAAGTACTGCTGGCGTACGAACACCGCGAGTTCCTGACCCCCTTCGACCGTGGCACGGCCATCAATCCGGCGACCAACCATCCGCTGGACATTCCGGCCACGCGCCGCCTGGACGAGCCGTTCAACAATATGGAAGGGCGCTCGGACCTGTACCGCCTTGAAGTCGATCACGACCTCAACGACGACTGGAAAGCCCATTTCGGCTACAGCTGGAACCGCGAAACCTACGACGCCAGCCAGGTTCGGGTTACCAAGGTCAACTCCGACGGCACCCTGACGCGAAAAATGGACGGCACCAAAGGCGCCATCACCACCGACCGTTTCAGCACCTTCAGCTTGCAGGGCAAGGTTCAGGCCGCTGGCATGCAGCATGACCTGGTGTTTGGCGTGGACGACGAATACCGCAAAATCTATCGCGCCGAGCTGATCCGCCAGGACAGCCAGTCCACCTTCAATTACGAAAACCCGGTGTATGGCAATGAAGTCGCCGGTACCACCGTGAGCGCCAGCGACAGCAACCAGACCGACCTGCTGCGCAGCGACTCGTTGTTTGCCCAGGACTCGATCCACCTCACCGACCAATGGATTCTGGTGGCGGGCGCACGCTTTCAGAAGTACGACCAACTGGCGGGCAAAAGCATTCCGTTCAAGGCCAGTACCGATACCAACGGGGTGAAATGGATCCCGCGGGCCGGGCTGGTATACCGCTACACCGATGAACTGTCGTTCTATGGCAGCTACACCGAATCGTTCAAGCCCAACTCCTCGATCGCTCCGCTGACGGGCGGCGTGGTACTGGACTCCTCCATCGCACCGGAGCAGTCAAAATCCTGGGAACTGGGGGCCAAGCTGGATATCCCGGGCCGTATCACTGGCACCCTGGCCTTGTACGACATCAAAAAGCGCAATGTGCTGGTGTCCTCCACGGTGGACGATGTCACCGCATATTCGGCCGCGGGTGAAGTTCGTTCCCGGGGCCTGGAACTGGACGTCAGCGGCCAGTTGACGGACCAGTGGAGCCTGATCGGCAGCTATGCCTATACCGATGCCGAGGTGACCAAAGACACCACCTACCAGGGCATGCGTCTGCAGAACGTGGCCAAGAACAGCGGTTCGCTGTCGGCGGTCTATGACTTTGGCAGCATCGTGGGCGGTGACAAGCTACGCGTTGGCGCAGGCGCGCGCTATGTGGGCGAACGGGCGGGGGATGCCCTGAACGACTTCGATCTGCCGGGTTACACCGTGGCCGATGCCTTTGCTACCTACGACACCAAGGTTGAGGGGCAAAAGGTCAAATTCCAGGTCAACGTCAAAAACCTTTTCGACCGCACTTACTACACCTCGGCGGCCAGCCGCACCTTCGTCTCGATTGGCGATGCGCGGCAACTCACATTTTCCAGCACTCTGGAGTTCTAAGGCCGCCAGGGTTACCTGAACACCGCCCGAAACTCCCCCGGCGTGCCGCCCAGGCTTTGCTTGAAGCGGTTGGCGAAGTGGCTGGCGCTGGCGAAGCCACAGGCCAGTGCAACATGGCCCAACGCCAGTGTGCTGTTGCGCAGCAGGTCGCGGGCGCGGGCCAGGCGGCGGGCCAGCAGGTATTGATGGGGCGGTACGCCAAAGCTTTCGCGGAACATGCGGGCAAAGTGGTAAGGCGATAGCGCGCACTGCGCTGCCAACTGGCCGATGTTCAGCGGTTCGGCCAGCCGGTGCTCGATGTATTCCACCAGTTGGCGGCGCTGATAGGCCGCCAGCCCGCCCTTGAGTTGCAGCCCGTCACGCAGCCCCACCTGGGTCAGTACGGCATGGTCGAGCAGGGCGCTGGCCAGGCTGCTGGTGAGCAGGCGTTCGGCGGGCTCGTCCCAGTTGGTCTGGATCAGTTGATGAAAGCGGCGGGTTTGCTGTTCGTCATCCTGAAAGGTCAGTTCCCGCAATTGCATCTCCCGGGGTTCGCGGTCGAGCAGGGCGATGCAGCCCAGGGCTAATTGCTCCTGGCTGACATACACATGGGCCAGGCGTATTTCGCCATTGATCACCCACGCCGATTGATGATCGGCGGGCAGCACGCAGAGCTTGCCCGGTGAGCCCTTGGCGCCGGGTTGTTCGCGTCTGAAAGTACCGGTGCCGCCGGAGATATAGCACGACAAGGTGTGGTGCGTCGGTGCTTCATACTCACGGGCATCGTGGTGGTTGGTCCACACAGCAGCGGCCAAGCCTTCACCCAGCTCGGCACTGTGCACCAGACGGGCATTGGGCGAGCTGTTCATGGACTGGAAGACTTGCAGGGTATCGAATGCGGGCATGCTCGCATCCTACTCCGTCGCACTGCGGCTGCCAGCCCCGACCCCACAAAAGCGCAAGAATCTGCAAGTGCGGCCCAGGCAGCGGGCCCAGACTGAAGGCCATTGTCTGGAGTGCGCCATGAACCTGTTTTTATATGTAATGACTGTCTTGATCTGGGGCACCACCTGGATCGCCCTGAAATTGCAATTGGGGGTGGTGGCGATACCGGTGTCCATCGTTTACCGCTTTGGTCTGGCGGCGTTGGTGCTGTTTGCCGTGCTGTTGCTCAGCCGCAAGTTGCAGGTGATGAACAGGCGCGGGCATCTGATTTGCCTGGCCCAGGGGTTGTGCCTGTTCTGTGTCAACTTCATGTGTTTCTTGACCGCCAGCCAGTGGGTGACCACAGGCCTGATCGCGGTGGTGTTTTCTACCGCCACATTGTGGAATGCGCTGAATGCGCGGATTTTCTTCAAGCAGAAAATCGCCCGCAACGTGATCGCCGGCGGTGCCCTGGGCATGCTCGGGCTGGGCCTGTTGTTCTGGCCGGAATTGAGCGGGCATGCCGCCACACCGCATATTGCCCTCGGACTGGGGCTGGCGTTGATCGGCACCCTGTGTTTTTCGGCGGGCAACATGCTGTCCAGCCTGCAACAGAAAGCCGGGCTCAAGCCGCTGACCACCAATGCCTGGGGCATGCTGTATGGTGCCAGCATGCTGGCGGTGTACTGCGCGCTAAGGGGTATCCCGTTCGAAATGGAATGGAACACGCGCTATATCGGTTCGCTGTTGTACCTGGTGATACCGGGCTCGGTGATCGGCTTTACCGCGTACCTGACCCTGGTCGGGCGCATGGGGCCGGAGCGCGCGGCCTATTGCACGGTGTTGTTCCCGCTGGTGGCGCTGAATGTGTCGGCCTTTGCCGAAGGCTACCAGTGGACCCCCCCGGCGTTGGCCGGGTTGGTGCTGGTGATGCTGGGTAACGTGCTGGTGTTTCGCAAACCCAAGCCGGTGGCATTGAACGCCAAGCTGGCGTGAGTCTGTAACCTCCTGTGGGAGCGGGCTTGCTCGCGATGGCAGCGACGCGGTGTATCAGTCACACCTCGGCGATCCAATCGCGAGCAAGCTCGCTCCCACAACAGACCTTGCCTCAGCCCTTGAACACCTGCGGGTTGACCAGGTCTTGCGGGCGTTCGCCCAGCAGGGCGCTGCGCAGGTTGGCCAGGGCGCGGTTGGCCATCGCCTCACGGGTTTCGTGGGTGGCCGAGCCGATATGGGGCAGGGTCACGGCGTTTTTCAACGCGAACAAAGGTGATTCGCTCAGCGGTTCTTTCTCGTAAACATCCAGGCCAGCGCCGCGAATGGTGCCGTTTTGCAGGGCTTCGATCAGTGCCGGTTCGTCGACCACCGGGCCACGGGAGATATTCACCAGAATAGCGCTCGGCTTCATCAGCTTGAGTTCGCGCTGGCTGATCAGATGCCGGGTTTTTTCGCTCAATGGCACCACCAGGCAGACGAAGTCCGCTTCGGTCAGCAACTGGTCGAGGCTGCGAAATTGCGCGCCCAGCTCTTGCTCAAGAGCGGTCTTGCGGCTGTTGCCGCTGTACAGGATTGGCATGTTGAAACCCAGCCGGCCACGACGGGCAACGGCTGCGCCGATATTGCCCATGCCGACGATACCCAGGGTCTTGCCGTAGACATCGCTGCCGAACAGGGCGGGTGGCACGCTGGCTTGCCATTGGCCGGCCTTGGTCCAGGCGTCAAGCTCGGCGACCCGACGGGCGCTGCTCATGATCAGGGTAAAACCCAGGTCGGCGGTGCTTTCGGTCAGCACGTCCGGGGTATTGGTGAGCATGATGCCGCGTTCGTTGAAGTAGTCGACATCGTAGTTGTCGTAACCCACCGAGACGCTGGAGACGACCTCAAGCTGCCGGGCATGTTCCAGCTGCTTGCGCCCCAGTTTGCGGCCGACGCCGATCAGACCGTGGGCGTGGGGCAGTGCCTCTTCGAATTGGGCGTTGATATCGCCCAGCTTGGGGTTGGGCGCGATGACGTTGAAATCCTGTTGCAGGCGCTCGATCATCGCGGGGGTGACACGGCTGAAGGCAAGTACGGTTTTCTTGGGGCTGGAAAGGCTCATCTGAACAAGACTCATCGGCTGTCGGGAATGTAAGCACGCTAACATTCTCGCCCGCCCGCTGCCAATCCTTGACCTGTGGGAGCGGGCTTGCTCGCGATTGGATCGTCGGGGTGTGGCAGATACACCGCGTTGTAGCAATCGCGAGCAAGCCCGCTCCCACAAAATCGCAATCAGCTATAGGTGGCCAGTTCAGTCTGATGCGCCGCCAGAATTTCCGGCAGCGAGCTTTTCAAGTATTCGACCCAGGTCTTGATCTTGGCATCCAGGTACTGGCGCGACGGGTAGATGGCGTACAGGTTCAGTTCCTGGGAGCGGTACTTGGGCAGCATGCGCACCAGCGTGCCGTTGCGCAGGCCTTCGATGGCGGCGTACACCGGCAGCACGCCGACACCCATGCCGCTGGTGATCGCGGTTTTCATCGCGTCGGCCGAGTTGACCAGAAACGGCGAAGAGTTGATCAGCACCATTTCCTGGCCTTCCGGGCCTTCAAACACCCATTTGTCCAATGCAATCACCGGGCTGACCAGGCGCAGGCAGGAATGGTTGAGCAGGTCGCTGGGCTTGGTTGCCGTGCCATTGGCTTTCACATAGCCGGGCGATGCACAGACGATGCTGTAGGTGATGCCCAGGCGCTGGGACACAAAACCCGAGTCCGGCAGCTCGCTGGCCAGCACGATGGACACGTCGTAGCCCTCGTTGAGCAGGTCCGGCACGCGGTTGGCCAGGGTCAGGTCGAAGGTCACGTCGGGGTGGGTCTTGCGGTAGCGGGCAATGGCGTCGATCACGAAGTGCTGGCCGATGCCGGTCATGGTGTGCACTTTCAATTGCCCGGCTGGGCGCGAGTGGGCGTCGCTGGCCTCGGCTTCGGCTTCTTCAACGTAGGCCAGGATTTGCTCGCAGCGCAGTAAATAGCGTTTGCCGGCTTCGGTCAGGGCGATGCGGCGGGTGGTGCGGTTAAGCAGGCGTGTTTGCAGGTGGGCCTCAAGGTTGGAGACCGCGCGCGAGACGTTGGCAGTGGTGGTGTCCAGCATGGCGGCAGCGGCCGTGAAACTTCCGGCTTCGGCCACACAACTGAAGGCGCGCATGTTTTGCAAAGTGTCCATGAAGTGCTCTCAAGGGGCGATATAGGGGACAGCAACCAATTACACAGCAACAAATTGTGACATGAAGTTTCAGGCTTTACAGGCCGCTTTTCATTCGACCAACGGATTATCCCAAGAACGGTAATAAAGATTCACATTTATGCCCGCTTATCGTTGTGCCTGCCAAGTCATAGACTTCTCTATCTCAAGCCTCATCCTCCCTCCTTTTCAGGAATTTGCAGCAGTGCAGCGTCGCATCAGCAGAGAGCTTAAAGCCCTCAGTGTTCTGGCTTTATCGTTAGCATTAAACGGTTGCATTGGTTTTGGTGGCATCGCGCCCAAGGGCAGCATGCTTCCCGCCAATACGCTGGCCACCGACGAGGCGATTCAAAGCGCCGCGAAAGACGCGAACTGGCCCAAAGCCCAATGGTGGCACGCTTATGGCGACCCGCAACTGGATGAGTGGATCAGCCTTGCCGTACAGGGTAGCCCAACGATGGCAATGGCTGCAGCCCGTGTGCGTCAGGCCCGGGCCATGGCCGGGGTTGCCGAGTCGGCCGAGTCGCTGCAAATCAACGCAGATTCGACGCTCAAACGGCACAACTGGCCCTCGGACCAATTCTATGGCCCGGGTGCATTGGACAACTCCACAACCTGGGACAACAACGCCGCGCTGGGCTTCAGCTTTGCCCTGGACTTGTGGGGCCGCGAAAGCAATGCCACAGAGCAGGCCGTGGACATGGCGCACATGAGTGTGGCCGAAGGTCGTCAGGCCCAGCTCGAACTGCAGAACAACGTGATTCGTGCCTATATCCAACTGTCGCTGCACTACGCCCAGCTCGATATCGTCGAATCGACCCTGCACCAGCAAGAACAGATTCTCGATCTGGCGCAAAAGCGTCTGGACGGCGGTATCGGCACCCATTTTGAAGTCAGCCAGGCGCAGGCGCCGCTGCCCGAGATTCATCGCCAGATTGACGCCCAGGAAGAAGAAATCGCCTTGACCCGCAACCAGTTGTCGGCGCTGGCCGGCAAGGGCCCGGGGGAGGGTGCACGCCTCAAGCGACCAACCCTCGCCCTGGCCACTGCACTGAAACTGCCGTCGAGCCTTCCTGCTGAACTGCTGGGACAGCGTCCTGATGTGGTTGCCAGCCGCTGGGAAGTGGCAGCCCAGGCCCGCGGCATCGATGTGGCGCACGCCGGTTTCTACCCCAACGTAGACCTGGTGGGCAGCATCGGCTTTATGGCCACCGGTGGTAGCGCGCTGGGTTTTCTGACCGGCAAGAAGCTCAACTACAACGTTGGCCCGGCCATTTCCCTGCCGATCTTCGATGGCGGTCGCTTGCGCTCGGAACTGGGCGTGGCCTCTGGTGGCTATGACATGGCCGTGGCCAAGTACAACCAGACCCTGGTGACTGCGCTCAAGGGCATTTCCGATCAGTTGATCAAGCGCGAGTCGATGGAAAAACAGCAGGTCTTTGCCGCCGAGTCGGTGCAGGCCGCGCAAAAAACCTACGACATCGCCGTGGTCGCGTTCCAGCGTGGTCTGACCGACTACCTCAACGTGCTCAATGCACAAACCCTGCTGTTCAAGCAGCAGCAGATCCAGCAGCAGGTCCAGGCCGCCCGCCTGAGCGCCCACGCCGAGCTGGTGACGGCGCTGGGTGGCGGCCTTGGTGCTGGCAACGATGTGCCCAGGGACGATCGCTATGTGCCCGACAAACCGCCGGCCGTCATGGCGCTGTTCAACCACTGAACCTGACCACCAATCCCCCTCGATGGCTAATTTTGAGAGCCTGTAGATGAACCACTTGCCCGCCCCGGTACGCTGGCTGTATTCCCTGGAATGGCGCCGTGGCTTTTTTGACTGGGCACGCAGCGATGGCGTGACCTGGGTGCATATTTTCAAAGTGCTGGTCGCCGCCTTTCTGACCCTGTGGCTGGCCATGCGCCTTGAGCTGCCGCAACCGCGCACCGCCATGATCACTGTCTTTATCGTGATGCAGCCGCAAAGCGGCCAGGTGTTCGCCAAAAGCTTTTACCGGTTTTTGGGCACCCTGACCGGCTCGGCGGTAATGGTGGCGCTGATCGCCCTGTTCGCGCAGAACACCGTGCTGTTTCTCGGTGCGATGGCGATCTGGGTGGGCATCTGCTCCGCCGGTGCTGCTCGCTGCCGCAACTTCCGTGCTTATGGTTTTGTGCTGGCCGGTTACACCGCTGCAATGGTCGGCCTGCCTGCTCTGGCCCACCCCGATGGCGCCTTTATGGCCGCGGTGTGGCGGGTGCTGGAGATCTCGCTGGGCATTCTCTGCTCCACCGTGGTCAGCGCTGCGATCCTGCCCAAAACGGCTGGCGCAGCAATGCATGACGCGCTGTACAAACGCTTTGGCGTATTTGCCGGTTTTGTTGCCGAAGGCCTGCGTGGCCAGTCCTCCCAGGAGGCCTACGAGGCCAGCAACGTGCGTTTTATCGGTGAAAGCGTGGGCCTCGAAGGCATGCGCAGCGTGACCGTATTTGAAGACCCGCATATGCGTCGTCGCAGTGGCCGCCTGAGTCGTTTGAACAGCGAGTTCATGGCCATTACTACGCGCTTCAATGCCTTGCACCAGTTGCTTGCACGTTTGCGCAGCCGTGGTGTGGTGGACGTAGTGTCGGCCATCGAGCCGGAGCTGGAGATCCTGGCGCAGTTGCTCGACACCTATGCCGGTCGCTCGTTGACGGATAAAGACGCGGCCTTGCTCGCCGAGCAACTGGATGCCTTCAAGGCGAGCCTGCCAGGGCATGTGCGTGCGTTGCGGGTCAGGTTTCTGCAAAGCGAACCCAGCCCGTCTGACTTCCTCGACTTCAACACCGCCTACGAGCTGCTGTTCCGCTTTGTCGACGACCTGCACAACTACGCGCTGACCCACGCCTCGCTGGCCGATCACACCCACGAACGGGAGCGTTGGGACCAACCGTTTATTTCGCAGACCAACTGGTGGTCGGCGGCCGCTTCCGGGATTCGGGCAGCGTTTATTCTGGCCGTGCTCGGCACCTACTGGGTGATGACCGCCTGGCCCAGCGGCGCCATGATGACCCTGATCGCCGCCGCTACAGTGGGCTTGTCGGCAGCCACGCCCAACCCCAAACGCATGGCTTTTCAGATGGCCTGCGGGACCTTCCTGGGGGCGTTGATCGGCTTTGTCGAAATGTTTTTCGTGCTGCCCCATATCGACGGTTTCCCGCTGTTGTGCCTGGTGTTGACGCCGGTGATCGTGCTCGGTTCGTTCCTTACGTCGCGGGCCAACTACGCCGGTGTCGGCCTGGGCTTGCTGATCTTTTTCAGCACCGGCTCGGTCCCCGACAACCTGACGATCTACAACCCGTACCAGTTCATCAACGACTACATCGCGATGGTCATGGGCATGCTGGTCTGTGCGGCTGCCGGCGCGATTATCCTGCCGCCCAACAGCCGCTGGTTGTGGAGCCGTCTGGAGCAGGATCTGCGTGAACAGGTGGTGTATGCCATCAGTGGCAAGTTACGTGGTCTGAGCTCCAGCCTGGAAAGCCGTACCCGTGACCTGATGCATCAGGCTTACGGCCTGGCCGCCGGCAAGCCGCAGGTGCAACGCCAATTGCTGCGCTGGATGTTTGTGGTGCTGGAAGTCGGTCACGCCATTATCGAACTGCGCAAGGAACAGGCGATCCTGCCGGTTCACCCGGCGTATGCCGAGGCCCAGCCGTGGCGCCAGGCCATTCGGGTCATGGGCCGGGCGCTGGTGCGGCTGTTTATCGCTCCCAGCGAAAGCAACCTGGAGCGCGCGCTGATTGCCGTCGACCACGCCATCAGCCGCGTGCAGTCTACCGACGAACCCTTTGCCCGCAACTTCGATACCTCGGCGTTGGTGCGGGTGCAAAGCTACCTGCATTTTATTCGTACATCACTGCTTGACCCGCAATCGCCGCTGGCCGCTTATGCCCAGCCGCAAGGACTTGAACATGCCTCGTGAAATCGCCTTCCACGGCGTCTACATGCCCACCATGACCCTGATGTTTTTTATCGCGGCGGGGTTGGCATGGGGCTTTGACCGACTGTTTTCCGGCTATGACCTGTACCGCTTCTTCTGGCACCCGGCGCTGCTGCGCCTGAGCCTGTTTGCTTGTCTTTTTGGCGCCATGGCGCTCACTGTTTACCGTTGAGACCGATCCGATGAAAAAGTTCTTCAGCCTGCTTGCCACCTTGCTGGTTTTGGCCCTTGCGATATGGATCGGCCGAACCCTGTGGGAACATTACATGAACACCCCGTGGACCCGTGATGGACGGGTGCGGGCCGATATCATCAACGTCGCGGCCGACGTCAACGGCTATGTGGTCGGCGTGCCGGTCAAGGACAACCAGTTGGTGAAAAAGGGCGACGTGCTGCTGGAAATCGACCCTGAGCACTACGAAATCATGGTCAAGCAAGCCCAGTCGCTGGTGGCCTCCCGCAAGGCAACCTGGGAAATGCGCAAGGTCAACGCCCATCGTCGGGCTGACATGGACAGCCTGGTGATTTCCCGCGAGAACCGTGACGACGCCAGCAACATCGCCGACTCGGCCCTGGCCGACTATCAGCACGCCCTGGCGCAGCTGGACGCGGCGCAGCTCAACCTCAAGCGCACCAAGGTCCTGGCCACGGTCGATGGTTACGTGACCAACCTCAATGTGCATCGCGGCGACTATGCGCGGGTGGGTGATCCGAAAATGGCCGTGATCGACCAGGATTCGTTCTGGGTCTATGGCTTCTTTGAAGAAACCAAACTGCCGCATATCCGCGTGGGCGACAAAGCCGATCTGCAAATGATGAGCGGTGAAGTGTTGAAGGGCCACGTTGAAAGCATCTCGCGGGGTATATACGACCGCGACAACCCCGAAAGCCGTGAGCTGGTGGCTGACGTTAACCCGACGTTCAACTGGGTGCGTCTGGCCCAGCGGGTACCGGTGCGGATCCATATTGACGAGATCCCCGATGGCTTCCTGCTGGCAGCGGGTACGACCTGTACGGTGATCGTGGATCAGGGCAAGGCCGAGTAAAGTTAATGCGGGAGCGGGCTTGCTCGCGATGGCCTCGACGCGGTTTAACTGAAACACCGCAGTGACGGCATCGCGAGCAAGCCCGCTCCCACAAGCGCGAGGCCGGGGTTCAAGCCGCGCAAAACGTCTCGTGCAAATGCCGCCACAGAATCTTGCCGTCGGCGTCTTTCTCGAATACCACGGTGGCGCGGCGGTCGGTGCGGTTGCCGTTGTGTTCTTCCTGCAGCTCGCGGTAGCTGACTACTGCACCACCTGGATGCAGGGCAATGCCCTTGAACTCGCTGAGGGTGATGTTCAGGCCCGGGCGCGCACCGCGCAGTTGTTCAAACAGTGTTTCTACGCCGTTGGCGTCCAGCACTGTGCCGCTGGGGGCAATCATCGAAAACTGCGGCGAAAACCGCGCCAGCAATACCGGCAGCACGCCGGGTTCCAGACCGGAAAACCAGCCTTCAATTTCGACGTGGGTTTCGCTTACCAGGTCGAAGTAGCGCTTATAGTCACTCATCAATATCTCCAGGTCAGGGTGCGAGCAAGGCCAGCACGCGGGATGTATCAAGGCGTAGAACGGGAACCAGCGGCACCAGCGTCAATGCACCCCCGATGGCAAAGCATAGGGCAAAGGCGTGGGACGTCGAGGTGATTGCGGTCAATGTACCGAACAGGGCCATCATCAAGGCCGGGCCGAGCAGGAAGCTCAATTGGCGGTTGAGGTTCCACAGTGCACTGGCGTGGCCCATGTGTTCGGGTGCGATATCGATAAAGGCTGTGTTTTGTGCGCTGCTGCTGCACAGGCTGCCACCAAAGCCCATCACGGCGTACAGCGCCATGGGCAAGCCGATGCTGGAACTATCGATTTGGGGCAGTAACGCAATACCAGCGGCTTGTGCGCTCATGCCCAGCAGTAGCAAGGGTTTGGGGCCAAGGCGGTTGAACTGGTAGCGGCTCAGGGTGATGCCCAGCGCTGAAGCCAGAGCCCAGGGCAGCATCAGCATGCCGGTTTGCGTGGCGCTAAAACCCAGCTGGTGCAGGTACAAGATACTCACCAGTTGCGTGCCGATGAAAATGCCGGGGATAAACAGGTAGGTCAGCATTGCCACTTGCAGCAACGGGCTTTTGAACAGGCGGCCCATATTGGCTGCGCCAGCTCGAATGCGCCTGTAAGTCATGGGCAATACGGGCTGCGCAGGCGGGTCGGGTTGCAGCCAGCAGACTGCCAGCAGCAGGGTAAGCAAGGTCAGTGGTAGATTGGCATAAAACACCCAGCGCCAAGTGAGCGCTTCGACCATCCAGCCGCCCAGTGCTGGCGACAGTGCGGGCACTAGCAGCGCCACCAGCAAAATCACTGAGGTCAGTCGGGCCCGGTCGCGGATCGGGAAGTGCCGATAGGCCATAGCCTGACCGACCGGAATCAACAGCCCGCCCCCCAGCCCCTGCAGCAGGCGGTAGCCGATCAGAGCTTCAATTGAGGTCGCTTGGGCGACACACAACGACGCCACGCTGAATAATGTCAGTGAAAGCACGATCAGGCGTTTCTCACCAAACAGTTGGGTTAGCCATACGCTGGGCACAATGACCAGGATCAGGCCAAGCATGTAGGCATTGCCAATCCACGCCAGTTGTGTGACCGAGGCATGCAGCTGCTGGCTGATATCCGGGTAGGCGATCGAGGCTGCGAACATATTCACCAGATCCAGGGCAAATCCCAGCAGATACACCAGCGCGACTTTATTGCGGTAAGCCATGGGTGGCTCCTGTTCAGTAGAGCGCACAGTAAGCAGCTTTGGCTTATGGAGGAACCGTCCGTCTGCTGCTAGATTGTCAAAATTATTTTGACAATTGGCAGGTTTCTCTATGGTCAGCCTCGACCGGTTCGACACCTTCAAGGCCGTGGTCGAAGCTGGCTCCCTTACCGCCGCGGCTGATTTACTGGGGCAAACCCGTGCGGTGGTCAGCTTCAATATCAAGCGTCTAGAGGCTGAGCTGGGCGTGACCCTGCTAACGCGCAACACCCGACGGTTGGCCCTGACTGAGGCGGGTGAGCGCTTTTACCAGCGCTGCCTGAGCATGCTGGAAGAGGCCCGGCTGGCGATTGACGAAGCGCGCAGCGAACACACCGAACTCAAGGGCACGCTGCGCATCACCACCACCGTTGAATATGCCCTGGCCAAGGTGGTGCCGGCGCTGGAGCTCTTCAGTGCCTTGCACCCTGACCTCAACGTCCAGCTGTCGACCTCATCGACCCATGCGGATCTGATCTCCGAGCGTTTTGACGTGGCCTTGCGACTGGGTCGCGTGCTCGACTCCAGCCATCGTGCCGTGCAGTTGTGCACCTTCGGCATTCTGCCGGTGGCCTCGCCGGCGTTCGTTACCAGCGTGGTGCCGATAGACAGCGTGCACGCGCTTGAGCAAACGCCGTGGCTGGAGCATGGCCGGGTTGGGGAGTTGACTATTACCGAGGTGAGCAGCGGTGTGGTCCGTCCTTACCAGCCCAACCCCTGCAAGGCGCGCATCAGGGCGGACAATTCATCGGTGTTGCAGGCGTTTGCCCTGACCGGGCAAGGCGTGGCGATCCTGCCCGACTGGCTGATCGAGGAGGATTTGCGCACGGGGCGGCTGGTACATCTGCTGCCCGAATGGCAACTGAGCCGCCAGGGGGTGTACGCGCTCTACCCCGATACACGGCATTTGCCGCTGAAGGTGCGGGTGTTTATCGATTTTATGAAGGCGTATGCATAGGCCAGTGCTATCACCCGTAGCAGCTGCTACATAATGAGTGTCAGGCACGGGTATTGAGGCCGAACCGCTTCATCAGGATTTTTTCCAGTAGGGCAGCGGGCACCAGCGCAGCCAGCAGCGGCAAGGCGCGGCTGCCATTACCGTAACGCAGCAACATCGCTGGCTTGGGTTTCATGACGGCCTTGAATACTGCGTCGGCAAAGGCTGTGGCCGGGGTGGGATTGTCTTGTGAGGCCCTGGCCCTGGCGCGAATACCGTCGCGCATGGGCCACCAGGCGGAGCTCTCGGCAATCAACTGCTCGGCCTGGGCGCTGGCATTTTTCGCGAAGCTGGTATCAATGGCCCCGGGCTGCACTTCCAGCACGCCAATGGCAAAAGGCGCCAGCTCCATGCGCAGGGCATCACTCAAGGCATGTACTGCAGCTTTAGAGGCACAGTAGGCGCCGGCAAACGGGGTGACCAGTACCCCGGAAACACTGCCGATATTGACCACCAGGCCCTTGTTGCGGCGCAGCGCCGGGAACAGCGCGCGGGTAACGCCCACAATGGAAAATACATTGGTTTCAAATTGCTGCTGCAAGCCCTCGACGCCGCCATCGAGCAGGGGGCCCATAGCGCCGAAACCTGCATTGTTTATCAGCACGTCCAGCCCGCCGCCTGCCTGCTCCAGGCGCTCGGCCAATTGCTCCAACCCCTGCGGATCATTGACGTCCAGTTGCACAGCGGCAAACCCCGCCGCAGCCAATAGTGCTACATCCCCAGGCTTGCGGGCGCAGGCCCAGACATCATGCCCCGCCACCTTGAAAGCATCGGCCAGGGCGCGGCCAATACCGCTGGAACAACCGGTGATCAAAACACGCAGCATGGGAACATCCTTAATTGGAAAAACTGCCTTGCAGGCGTTCTGCCCGAAACTCGAGGGTTTGCGGGCGATAACCCGTGCGCAGCGGCGGCATCGGCAAGCAGTCCTGCCAGCTTGCCCCTGCTTGCAATTCGCCGGGGCCGCGGTAGCGCGGGGCGGTGTAAAGGTTGTCGGCAAGATTGACGGTGTCGCCCGGTGCATAGGCGGCAATGCGCCAGCCAAGTTCGACCAGTGGTACGTCATTGCTGTTTTTCAGGGTCAGTTGCAGCGGTCGGTCTGCCGGGCATTGGGCAGGGTCATAGACGATGCGCAGTTCCAGACGTGCCAGTTGTGCCGCCTCACGGCTGTCCAGCCACGCCACCGAGGCTGCAACTATCGCCAGCCCCAGTACGGCAGCCAGCGAGACCGGCAAGGCCTTGGCCGGGTAGCGCAACAACAGGACAAGCCAGGTGATGATCAGTAAAACGCCGATAAACATGGCTGGGCCTCTTGCAGGGAATACCTATAACTTACCAGCATGAGGCATGCAGCGGGTCACTGCGGGGCGTGGTCGCGCAAAAACACCAGCAAATCCGGCTTGGACTGCTCGGCGCTGAAGCGATAACCCTGCTCATCAAACTGCTTGAGGTGCTCAGGGTTGTCGATGCGCTCCTTGATCACAAACCGGCTCATCATGCCTCGGGCTTTTTTCGCATAGAAACTGATGATTTTATGCTGGCCGTTTTTCAGGTCCTTGAACTCGGTATTGATGATGCGGGCGTTCAATGCCGACTTTTTTACCGCCGAGAAGTATTCGTTGGATGCCAGATTGAGCAGTACGTCATCGCCTTGTTCGGCCAGGGCCTGGTTGAGCCATTCGCTGATGTGCGTGCCCCAGAACGCGTACAGGTCCTTGCCCCGTGCGTTGGCCAGTTTGGTGCCCATTTCCAGGCGATACGGCATCATCAGGTCCAGCGGACGCAGCAGGCCGTAGAGCCCCGAGAGCATGCGCAGGTGGCTTTGCGCATAGTCGAAGTCGGCCTCGCTGAAGTCCACAGCATTGAGGCCGGTGTAGACATCGCCCTTGAACGCCAGCAGTGCCTGCTTGGCATTGGCGGGGGTAAAGGCGGGCGTCCAGCTGCCAAAGCGCGCCGCGTTGAGGCCCGACAGCTTGTCGGATAAATGCATCAGCTCGCCAATCTGTTGCGGGCTCAGTTCGCGCAATTGTTCGATCAATTCCTGGGAATGGTCCAGGTACTGGGGCTGGGTGAAACGTGCTGTGGCGGGCGGCGTTTCATAATCGAGGGTTTTAGCGGGTGAAATCACCATCAGCATGGGGTTGTCTCCTTTTAGCGTCGGGGGATTCTAGGCGTTGGCGCAGTTTGACTCCACCTATGAACGCGATAGATCCCCCAACGCCTGCGGGGTCGGGCACTGGTCGGGTTATAGTGCAGTCAGTTTTTACAGGGGGTTGATCAGTGCGCATTGCTCTTTTCTTGTGGGTCTGGCTGGTGTGTGCCGGGGCGGTGGCGGCACCTGTCGAGCCCGCGACGCTGGATCGCAGCACATGGCCCGAACAATTGACCAGCCCGGCCTTGTTCGATGTTGCCTCGCGTGCCGAAATACTCGCTTTTGCCCATGCCTTGATGGTCAGCGAAGCGCTGGATGAAAGCGCCCTGAAACAGCGGTTGGGTCTGAAAATAATCAATGTTGAGGCAATAGATGCTCTGCGCCAGCGGATGTGGCAGCGGTTACTGACCAACTACAACCTGGCGCAGCAAAGTTGCGATCAGGATGCTTCGTTCTGCTATTACGTCGATGACATGGACAGTCTGCGTGAGCAGGCGGGCAAGTTCGCAATCGCCGATGACTCGTTTTATGTGGCCTGGGCCGAGCCCGGCCGTGAGTTTCACCAGCGCTACCTGGATGAGCAATTACGCATGGCGGCGCTGCTCCCGCAAATCAGCAGTGAAATCGCTCTGTTGGGCGACCAGGAAGTCAACGGCGAGACGATGCACGACCGGCTGTTTTTGTTGACCTTCGACAGCGGCCCCACGCAATTGCCGGGCACTACTGACTGGCTGACCGGGTACCTGCGCAAGCAATCCATCAGCGGGATTTTTTTCGTGCTGGGTAACAGCTTGCAGGTGCGTCTCGACAAGGAGGGCGCGCTGGCCTTGCAGGCACTCTACAAGGGACAGTGTGTGGGTGTGCAGGGCTGGGAGTACCGTTCCCACAGTCACTGGAAAGACTGGCAGGACTCTATTGCGCGTAGCGCCGCCCTGGTCAATCAGGTTGTGCCGCAGCGCTACGTGCCTCTGTTTCGCCCGCCCTACGGGCAGCGCCGGGCCGACAGCGGCGGTTTTTTTGAGGCTCAGGGCATGCGGGTGGCCTTGTGGGGCATCGATGCCCAGGACTTGGCGACGAGCTTGAACGGCGAGCAGTCAGCCCATCGAGTATTGACCCTGATGCTGCTTTGGCGGCATGGGGTGATTGCGTTTCATGACACCCAGGACAAGGTGCGTACGGCATTACCCTGGCTGATGAACGCTACCTCACAAAGTGGATTGGGCTGGGACAGTTGTGAAGCGCTCGGTGAGCGCTAGACCATTCCTCCTGGCCCGCCGGCTTCGACGGGCCAGGAAACACGGCGTTACAGCAGGCGCAGTGCCAGATGGCTGCCTGCGCGCAGGTATTCAACCTGGGCGGTGATTGCATCCTTGACGATGGCTTCACCGGTATCGGTCAGCTTGGCGTTCTTGGCATCGATTACTGCCAGTTGCAGCAATTGCATGGCGACATCCATGGCCTTTTGAAAAGCGGTCGTATTGTTGTGATGGCCAAAGTGCTCAATGATCCTTTCCATTCTTTCATCAGCATTGTCGCGCAGCTGTTCGTACTCGGTAAACGAAACGCTGCCGTCCTTGTAAATATCGAGCAGCAATTGTTCCAGTGTTTTGGAGATGGGAGTCATACAGTCATCCTTTCGCAGTAACGCGGTCGCGGTATTTATTCGTCACCTGAAGAGGGGTGCGTCAGTACCGTGACCTCGTGCATTAATGAAGGTGTTGCGCGGAGTTGAATCAGAAAATCACCACGGAAGTGACGGTTAGCGGACTCAGTACCAGCTGCAGCTTAATGCGGGCGAAAAGATGCTGGCGCAGGGTTTGTCCTGGATCTATGTAGGAATTAACTGGCTTTAATGAAGGGGTGTCGAATTCAGGTTTGAGCGCTGCTCACTGCCGCGACAGAGGAAGAATAGGTTGATTGCAGCGTTTTTTAATATCGGTAGATCTATTAGCTTAGTTGCGGTCCCGGAATGCGCCAAGGGTTGTTCGTCATTCAAAAAATAAAGTGCTGGAATGTGAAAAAACATTTTTTTTGTCACACATTTAGGAGTATTACGAAGACAGACGGCCGAAACCTGCGAAACAGGTGGCGTCTTCCAGGACGCCATCGGGCAGGGTATACGGCAGTCACTTCGAGGCGCAGCACTGTTGCGGTATTGCGTCGAATGGCTCCCACAAAGGTGACCGAGTATGGATGATCACGGACGCACTCCTTCTTCCAACCAGCCAATCCTTTATGTACTCGATACCAATGTTCTGATTCACGATCCAAACGCAATGCTTAACTTCGAGGAACACCACGTCGCGATCCCGATGACGGTGCTCGAAGAGCTCGACAAGCTCAAAACCGGCAAATTACTGGTGGCAGCCGAGTGCCGTCAGGCCATTCGCCTCATTGACCAGTTGCTGGGGGTTGCCACCCCCGATGACGTCGAAAAAGGTGTGCCGATCCAGCGCGGCAAAGGCGCACCTAAGGGCTTCCTGTCGATCATGATGAGCAAGCGCCGCGAGCCCAACGCGTTGCTGCCCGAAAACCTCAACGACAACATCATCATCAACCAGTTGATCGACTTGCACGCCCGTGAGCCGCAATTGCGCGTGGTGCTGGTCACCAAAGACATCAACATGCGCCTAAAGGCCCGGGCTTGCGGGATCGAGTCCGAGGATTACAGTACCGACCAGCTGGTTGACGACGTGTCGATGCTCTCGCGCGGCTATCACACCATGACCGGTTCGTTCTGGGACCGCGTCAACAAGGTCGAAACCCGCCAGGGGCATGGCCGTACCTGGCATCAGGTGCAAATGAACGAAAACCTGCCGGCGGTGCATATCAATGAATTCATCATTGATGAGCAGGGCTTTGTCGGCTGGATCAAGGAGGTGCGCAAGGATCAGTTGCTGATCCTCGACATGCATCAGGAACCGCTGCTGCACCAGGAAGCCTGGGGCCTCAAACCGCGGGATATTTACCAGGGGCTGGCGCTGTTTGCTTTGCTCGACCCGGACATTCACCTGGTCAACCTGTCGGGTGCGGCGGGATCGGGCAAGACCATCCTTGCGCTGGCGGCAGCGATTGAACAAACCATGGTCAGCAAACGCTACCGGCGGATTATCTGTACCCGCAGCGTGCAGGGCCTGGACCAGGAAATCGGCTTCTTGCCGGGCACCGAAGCCGAAAAAATGGAGCCTTGGCTGGGTGCCATTACTGACAACCTCGAAGCTCTGCACATGGATGATGAAAATACCCACGGCAGCGTCGACTACATTCTGAGCAAGGTGCCATTGCAGTTCAAATCCCTGAACTACATCCGCGGTCGCAGTTTCCAGCAGAGCCTGATCCTGATCGATGAGTGCCAGAACCTGACACCGCACCAGATGAAAACCATCATTACCCGTGCCGGTGCCGGTTCCAAAGTGGTGTGCCTGGGTAACCTGGCACAGATCGATACCCCCTACCTGTCGGCCACCAGTTCGGGGCTGACCTACCTGACGGAGCGTTTCAAAGACTTCCCCAACGGTGTGCATATAGCCCTGCAAGGGGTGCCTCGCTCGATTCTGGCGGAATACGCCGAGTCACATTTGTAACTGCCTGAAGGTGGGAGCGGGCTTGCTCGCGATGAAGATGACGCGGTATCCCAGATACACCGCGCCACTTTCATCGCGAGCAAGCCCGCTCCCACTGGCGTTTTGGCTTCATGTAAGCTGACGGCGGTTGCGCGCATGGATCATGCAGCGTTGCCCTGGAGTTGGCCAAGACAGGAGCGTCAGGTGTTACTGCGTAATATCGATTTGAATCTGCTGGTGGTGCTCGATGCGCTGCTCACGGAAAAACACGTAACCCGCACCGGTGTTCGTTTGCATTTGAGCCAGCCCGCCATCAGCCACTCACTGAACAAACTCAGGGTGCTGCTTGATGACCCGTTGCTGATCCGTCAGGGCAACGAGGTGGTGCTGAGCGTGATGGCGCAAAATCTCCAGGCGCCGCTCAAGGCCATCCTGGGACAGGTCGAAACGCTGCTCGGCCAGTCCATCGACTTTGTGCCGGCAGAATCACAGCGTACCTTTCGCCTGGCCATGTCCGATTACGGCGCGACCATCGTGTTGCCAAAACTGCTGGTGCTGCTGCGCGAGCAAGCACCGGACACTTCGCTGGTGGTCATCCAGGACAGCCGCCTGGGCATGCTGGAGCAGATCGAGCAGGGCAAGATCGATCTGGCCGTTGGGGTTTTCCCCACGATGCCAGCAGATATCTGCAGCGATGTATTGTTTGAAGAAACCTTTACCTGCCTGCTCAATCGTCGTTCGCTCCCGGACAATGGCGTGCTCGATCTGGACAGCTATCTGGCGCGCCCGCACCTGCTGGTGTCGACGGATGGCAATACCCAGGGCGAGGTCGATAACGTGTTGCACGCCCGGGGGTTGCAGCGCCGGGTTGCGGTCAATGTGCCGCACTGGGGCACGGCACCGGGGATGATTACCGACACCGACCTGATTCTTACCGTGGCCACCCGTACCCTGGACAATCTGTCATTTGGCGACAGCCTGGTGGCACTGCCGCCTCCCATGACGATAGCGCCGTTCAATTATGTGCAGGTCTGGCATCAGCGTTTCAACGAAGACCCGGCTCATCGCTGGCTGCGGGATCTGGTCAGGCAAGTGAGTGCGCCTTCAGCCGCGTGAAGCGATGACAAAACCTGCCAGCACCACGCTGACCCCGAGCAGTTTTTGCAGGCTGGGGGTGTTTCTTGGCAAACCCAGCAAGCCGAAGTAATCGATCAGCAGTGAACTGATCAACTGGCCCACCACCACCGCCATGATGAAGTTCAGCGCCCCCAGGCGCGGCACGCTGATCAGCGCCACGGTGATGTAAAACACCCCGGCCAGCCCGCCGAGCCAGATCCACCAGGGGCCGGTGAGCAGGGCCGCGAGATTGGGGCGGGGCACTTTGACAATCAGCATTACCAGCGCAATCGCCAGGCCGCTGATCAGTAATGAGATCACGGTGGCCCAAAAGGGATGGCCCAGCACCACGCCCAATCGAGCGTTACTGCCCGCTTGCAGGGGCACCGCAGCACCCGCCAGCAGGCTCAGGGCAATGGCAATAAAAAGTGGCATAGGTATGACTCCAAAGTTTCGACCTTTGTACGGCGATTGCCTGCGGGCGGCCAATTCCATGTTCTGATGCGCGGTATTCGCGGGGTCGATGGCCTTAAGCTGACCCTCGGGTTTACAATCGATACTCCTCTCTGGAGTACCCCCTGTGCTGACTCACTTAGATTCCCAAGGCCGCGCCAACATGGTCGATGTCACCGACAAAGCGGTGACCTCCCGTGAGGCTGTGGCACAAGCGGTGGTGCGCATGCGCCCTGAAACCCTGGACATGATCATCAGTGGCGGTCACCCCAAGGGTGATGTGTTTGCCGTGGCGCGGATTGCCGGGATCCAGGCAGCGAAGAAAACCTCGGACCTGATCCCTTTGTGCCATCCGTTGATGCTCACCAGCGTCAAGGTTGAGCTCAGTGCCCAAGGCAGCTACGCGGTATTGATCGTGGCGCGCTGCAAGCTGTCCGGGCAGACCGGCGTCGAAATGGAAGCCCTGACCGCCGCCAGCGTTGCAGCCCTGACTATTTACGACATGTGCAAGGCGGTCGATCGCGGCATGACCATCGAAGGTGTGCGCGTACTGGAAAAGCTCGGCGGCAAGAGCGGGCACTTTCAGGCGGATGCGTCATGAAGCTCAAAGTGGTTTTCTTTGCCCGCTATCGCGAGGTTCTGGGGCTGGATAGTGAGGCAGTGGAGGGCGGGTTCGTCTCCATTGAGCAGTTGCGCGCGCACCTGACGCAACGCGGTGGTGCCTGGCAGGTGCTGGCCGAGCCCAACCTGATGTGTGCGCGCAATGAAGAGCTGTGCAAGCTCGCCGAACCCCTGGCGGACGGCGACGAAGTGGCATTTTTTCCGCCCGTGACCGGAGGCTGAACATGGCGATTCGGGTGCAAGCGGCGGCCTTTGATCCTGGCGCTGAAGTCAATGCACTGCATGCCGCGAATCTGGGCGTGGGCGCAGTGGTGAGTTTTGTCGGTTATGTGCGCGACTTCAATGACGGCCGTGACGTGGCGGGGATGTTCCTGGAGCATTATCCGGGCATGACCGAGAAAGCCCTGGGCAAAATTATTGATGAAGCTGCGCAGCGCTGGCCGCTGCTCAAGCTTGAAGTGCTGCACCGTATTGGCCTGCTGGAGCCGGGAGAGCCGATTGTGTTTGTTGGCGTAGCCAGTGCTCACCGTCAGGCCGCTTTCGATGCCTGCAGTTTTGTGATGGATTATCTGAAAACCCGCGCCCCGTTCTGGAAAAAAGAACAGACCCCCTCAGGCCCGCGATGGGTGGAGGGGCGGGTGAGCGATGAGGTGGCGGCGCAGCGCTGGAAGTAATCAAGCCCTGTAGCCGCTGCCGCAGGCTGCGATAAGGGCCGCAGGCCCTTCAAAAAGCGGGGCCGCTTCGCAGCCCATCGCAGCCTGGTGCCTCGGCAGCGGCTACAGATTTGCGTATCAGGCCGTTGCAGTCGGGTCCTGCGGCTTGCGCACAGCGCGTACGACAGGGCGCAGCAGCTCGGCTGGCGGCGTTTCGCAGCTGATTTTACGACCTAGCAGGGCTTCGATCGACGGCAACTGGTACGAGTCGTCTTCACCGGCAAAACTGATCGATACACCGCTGGCGCCAGCACGGCCGGTACGGCCAATACGGTGTACATAGTCGTCCGGCACTTCAGGCAGGGTGAAGTTGATCACGTGGCTGATGCCATCAATGTGGATGCCACGACCTGCAACGTCGGTAGCTACCAGCACGCGGATCTTGCCTTCGCGGAAGCCTTCCAGGGTCTTGATACGTTTGTGCTGCGGTACATCCCCCGACAGTTGCGCCGCGTTGATACCGTCACGTACCAGGCGCTCTTCGATGCGGCGCACTTCGTCCTTGCGGTTGGCAAATACGATCACCCGTTCCCAGCCATTGTCGTTGACCAGGTTGAACAACAGCTTGTACTTGTCGGCACCGGCGACGGCATAGACGTGCTGCTCAACCATGTCACTGGCGACGTTGACCGCTTCGATCTCGACGATGGCAGGGTCTGTGGTCCATTGCTTGGCCAGGTTCATCACGTCCTCGGTAAAGGTCGCGGAGAACAGCAGCGTCTGACGTTCGGCTTTTGGTGGCGTTTGACGAATGATCTGGCGTACTTGCGGGATGAAGCCCATGTCCAGCATGCGGTCGGCTTCGTCGAGCACCATCACTTCGACCATGTCCAGATGCACTTCGCCGCGCTGGTTGAAGTCCAGCAGACGGCCCGGTGTGGCCACCAGAATGTCGCAATGGCGGGCTTCAAGCTGCTTGAGTTGCTTGTCGAAGTCCATGCCGCCCACGAATGTCATGACATTGAGGTCGGTGTACTTGGTCAGGTCGGCCGCGTCCTTGGCGATCTGCACCACCAGCTCACGGGTCGGCGCGATGATCAGAGCGCGTGGTTCGCCCATGTAACGCTCTTTTGGCGGCGGCGTCTGGGTCAACTGGCTAATGATCGAGATCAGGAACGCAGCCGTCTTGCCCGTACCGGTCTGGGCACGGCCAATGGCGTCACGCCCGCTCAGGGTATAGCCCAGTACGCCTGCCTGGATCGGCGTGCAGTACGGAAAACCAAGGTCCTGGATGGCGTGCATCAGCTCGGGGGCGAGCTTGAAATCGTGAAAGCGGACTTTGCCTTCTTGTGGCTCGACGGCGAAGTCTTCGAGTTTCCAGGGAATGACCGGTGGCTTGGGGGCCGCCTCACGCCGTGGCTTGGCAATTTTGGGTTTTTCGATACGCGGTTGTTCAGCAGCGGATTGTGCGTCGGGAGTGTTCACCGGCTCAGGGGCTGGAACAGGAGCAGAACGGCCAGGTTGTTGCGCGTCGGTTCGCGCTCTGGCGTTGCCTGGAGGTGTAACGGAAGCTGGCGCGAGCGGCTCAGCCTCGCTTTTACCGAATATTTTTTTAAGTGCTTTGAGCACGGTCATCTCATCAGTTGGTTAAGGAGTATACGCCGGGCAGTGTAATGCAAGTCGGGCGCTCGGCGTGTAGTGAACGACGGGATGTTTCGGTTTTAGCTCAGATGTTTCGTCAGCCAGGTACCGATATCGCTTATTTCCTCTGGTAACACTTCATGGCCCATTGGGTACTCCTGCCATGTAACGGACACACCTGCGGCTTTCAAATGCTCATAAGCCGTACGACCCATAGCGTTTTGGACTACATCATCGTACTGCCCGTGCAGGCACAAAGCCGGGATTCGCTGCTGGCTGGCCGACAATGGCAGGCCTTCGTTGAAGGTTGGCGCATAGGTTGAAAGGGCAATAACGCCACCCAGTGGGCCCTGCCATTTCAAATAAGCGGTATGGAAAACCACGCCGCCACCTTGTGAAAACCCGGCCAGAAAAATCCGGCTGGCGTCGATACCGCTCTGGCGCTGGGCTTCGATCAAGGCAATGACCATGTCGGCCGACTCTTCGAGCTCTTCTTCACTGATCGAGCGGGCAGGACTCATGGCCTTGATGTCGTACCAGCTAGGCATGGCATAGCCGCCATTGATGGTCACGGCGCGGGTTGGAGCCTGCGGCAATACAAAGCGCGTGGTCAGCAACGACTGTTGCAGGATCTCAGCCACCGGCATGAAGTCATAACGGTCGGCACCCAGACCGTGGAGCCAGATAACACAGGCGTCTGCGGTTTTTTGAGGCTGGATGATCAGGGGTTGGGTCATGGCTGCTCCATCGTTGTGCATGTGCGCAAATCGGGTGCGCTACAAGTGTGCTTGATCGACTAAGGATTACAGAATATGTCGCGTGCTTGAACGTTTTTTCCTGCATTACCTACTGAACTTACTTAGGGGCCAAGAGTGGTACGCGCCTTGCTATGTGGACAGTGGCGTGAATGCGCCCCCTTTGGACGGTAACACTAACAGGGGGGGCTGCAAAAATCCCGAGGTTGGAGTTAGACAAGGAATTCAACAGCTCAAGTGAGCGCTTCAGTTTGACGGTTCGTGCGATGCACCCATCGCTCAAGGCTTATGCCGCTTGACCCAATAAAAAGCCAACATGGGTCAACAGTGCCTCACAAGGGGGCGGCGGGCCTTGTTCAAACACAAAAAAGCAGCACTGGAGGTTTGAATGAAGCAATTGAAATCCACCCTGGCTTTGGCCACAGCAGCCATCGTGTTACTCAGTGCCAGCGGTTTTGCCCACGCAGGCGCGACCCTGGACAGTGTCAAGAAGAAAGGTTTTGTGCAATGTGGCGTGAGTGACGGTTTACCGGGCTTTTCGGTACCGGATAAAGACGGCAAGATCATGGGGATCGATGCGGATGTCTGTCGTGCAGTGGCCGCCGCAGTGTTTGGCGATGCTACCAAGGTCAAGTTCAGCCAGTTGAACGCCAAGGAGCGTTTCACCGCGCTGCAATCGGGCGAAGTCGATGTGTTGTCGCGCAATACCACCTGGACCAGTTCCCGTGATGCGGGCATGGGCATGGTGTTCGCGGGCGTGACCTATTACGACGGCGTCGGCTTTTTGGTCAACAACAAGCTGGGGGTAAAAAGTGCCAAGGAACTGGACGGTGCAACCATCTGTATCCAGGCCGGCACGACTACCGAGCTGAATGTGTCGGATTACTTCCGCGCCAATAACCTCAAGTACACCCCGATCACCTTCGACACCTCTGATGAAAGCGCCAAGTCTCTGGAAAGCGGCCGTTGCGACGTGTTGACCTCCGACAAGTCCCAGTTGTACGCACAGCGTAGCAAGCTGGCCAACCCGAGCGACTATGTCGTATTGCCTGAAACCATCTCCAAGGAGCCTCTGGGGCCTGTCGTGCGCAAGGGCGACGAAGACTGGTTCAGCATTGTGAAGTGGACCCTGTTCGCCATGCTCAATGCTGAAGAAGCCGGCATCACCTCGAAAAACGTTGTGGCTGAAGCCAAATCCACCAAAAACCCGGATGTCGCCCGCTTGCTGGGTGCTGACGGCGAATACGGCAAAGACCTGAAACTGCCAAAAGACTGGGTGGTGCAGATTGTCAGCCAGGTGGGTAACTACGGTGAAGTCTTCGAGAAAAACCTCGGTAAAAACACGCCTCTGGCCATCGACCGCGGGCTGAACGCTCTGTGGAATAACGGCGGCATTCAATACGCACCCCCTGTGCGCTGATAGCCCTTTCATCCGGCAGGCCAACTGCCGGGTGATGTTGTCTGATCCATTGTTAGGGGCACTTCATGCAAATTAAAGTCGGCGCACCCAAGCCCAGGCTCAGCCTCGGCGATCCACGTGTGCGTGCGTGGTTATTTCAGATCGTCACCGTCGCGCTGGTGGTCCTTATGGGCTGGTATCTGTTCAACAATACCCAGACCAACCTGCAACATCGCGGCATTACTTCGGGTTTTGACTTTCTGGAGCGCAGTGCCGGGTTTGGCATTGCGCAGCATTTGATTGATTACACCGAGTCCGACAGTTATGCGCGGGTCTTTCTGATCGGGTTGCTCAACACCTTGCTGGTGTCCGTGATCGGTATCGTCCTGGCGACGATCCTGGGGTTTATCATCGGCGTGGCACGCCTGTCGTCGAACTGGATGATCAGCAAGCTGGCAACGGTGTATGTGGAGATCTTTCGCAATATCCCGCCATTGCTGCAAATCCTGTTCTGGTACTTCGCGGTCTTCCTGACCATGCCAGGGCCACGCAACAGCCATAACTTTGCCAACACCTTCTATATGAGCAGCCGTGGCCTGAACATGCCGGCCGCAGTGGGTACGGATGCCTTCTGGCCGTTTGTGGCCAGTGTGGTGCTGGCTATCGTGGCCGTGGTGCTGATGGTCCGTCGGGCCAACAAGCGCTTTGAAGACACCGGCGAGCCATTTCACAAGTTCTGGGTCGGGCTGTTCTTGCTGCTGGCGATTCCTGGCCTGTGCGTGTTGCTGTTCGGTACCCCGGTGCACTGGGAGATGCCACAGCTCAAGGGCTTCAACTTTGTCGGTGGCTGGGTGCTGATCCCGGAACTGTTGGCGCTGACCATTGCGTTGACGGTGTACACCGCGGCCTTTATTGCCGAAATCGTACGGTCGGGGATCAAATCCGTCAGTCACGGTCAGACCGAAGCCGCCCGCTCGCTGGGGCTGCGCCCGGGGCCGACGCTGCGCAAGGTAATCATCCCGCAAGCGCTGCGGGTGATCATCCCGCCTTTGACCAGCCAATACCTGAACCTGGTGAAAAACTCGTCGCTGGCGGCGGGCATCGGTTATCCGGAAATGGTTTCACTGTTTGCCGGCACGGTCCTCAACCAGACCGGGCAAGCGATTGAAGTCATTGCCATCACCATGAGCGTGTACCTGGCCATCAGCATCAGCATTTCGCTGCTGATGAATTGGTACAACACGCGCATTGCGCTGATCGAGCGATGAGGACTGGACTATGACGACTCATGTTTTCAAACCCGACATGCCGCCGCCTGGCAACCGCATCGGTATTGTCGCCTGGGCGCGGGCAAATCTGTTTTCCAGCTGGCTCAACACCTTGCTGACCCTGTTTGCCTTTTATCTGGTCTGGCTGATCGTGCCGCCGCTGCTGAGCTGGACGATTTTCGATGCCAATTGGGTAGGCAGCACGCAAGCTGATTGCACCAAAGAGGGCGCTTGCTGGGTGTTTATCCAGCAGCGTTTTGGCCAGTTTATGTATGGCTATTACCCGACCGGGCTGCGCTGGCGGGTTGACCTGACGGTATGGCTGGCCGTGGTGGGTGCGGCGCCGTTGTTTATCTCGCGCTTCAAGCACAAGGCTATCTACGGGCTGGGCTTTTTGGTGGTGTACCCCATCCTGGCGTTTACCTTGCTCCACGGCGGCTATCTGGGCCTGACTAACGTGGCTACCAGCCAGTGGGGCGGCCTGATGCTCACGCTGGTGATTGCCATGGTAGGTATTGCCGGCGCCTTGCCACTGGGGATTTTGCTGGCCCTGGGCCGCCGCTCGGACATGCCGGCCATTCGCGTGGTGTGCGTGACTTTTATCGAGTTTTGGCGCGGCGTTCCGCTGATAACCGTGCTGTTTATGTCTTCGGTGATGCTGCCGCTGTTTCTGCCCGAGGGCATGAACTTCGACAAATTACTGCGGGCCTTGATCGGCGTAATCCTGTTTCAGTCGGCTTATGTGGCGGAAGTGGTGCGTGGCGGTCTGCAAGCCATCCCCAAGGGTCAGTACGAGGCGGCTGCGGCCATGGGCCTGGGCTACTGGCGCAGCATGGGCCTGGTGATTTTGCCGCAAGCCCTGAAGCTGGTGATCCCCGGCATCGTCAACACCTTTATTGCCCTGTTCAAGGACACCAGCCTGGTGATCATCATCGGTCTGTTCGACCTGCTCAATAGCGTCAAACAAGCCGCCGCCGACCCGAAATGGCTGGGTATGGCCACTGAAGGCTATGTGTTTGCCGCCTTGGTGTTCTGGATTTTCTGTTTTGGTATGTCCCGCTACTCCATGCATCTGGAGCACAAGCTGGACACTGGCCACAAGCGTTAGGAGTATTGCAAGATGAGTGAAACAATCAAAAAGCCAGCAAGCTCTGAAGGCATTATTCAGATGCTGGGCGTCAACAAGTGGTACGGCCAGTTCCATGTGCTAAAGGACATCAACCTCAACGTACAGCCGGGCGAGCGTATCGTCTTGTGCGGGCCTTCGGGCTCCGGCAAGTCAACCACCATCCGTTGCCTCAATCGCCTCGAAGAGCACCAGCAGGGACGCATCGTGGTCGACGGTGTAGAGCTGACCAACGACATCAAGCAAATCGAGACGGTGCGGCGTGAAGTGGGCATGGTGTTCCAGCACTTCAACCTGTTCCCGCACCTGACCATTCTGCAGAACTGCACGCTGGCGCCGATGTGGGTGCGCAAGATGCCCCGGCGTCAGGCCGAAGAAATTGCCATGCATTATCTGGAACGGGTGCGTATTCCGGAGCAGGCGCACAAGTTCCCGGGGCAGTTGTCGGGTGGTCAGCAGCAACGTGTGGCAATTGCCCGGGCGCTGTGCATGAAGCCCAAGATCATGCTGTTTGACGAACCGACTTCAGCACTTGACCCGGAGATGGTCAAAGAGGTGCTGGACACCATGATCGGCCTGGCGGAAGACGGCATGACGATGCTCTGCGTAACCCACGAAATGGGCTTTGCGCGCACCGTGGCCAACCGGGTGATCTTTATGGACAAGGGCGAAATCGTGGAGGAGGCCGCCCCGAATGACTTCTTCGACAACCCGCAAAATGACCGGACCAAACTGTTCCTGAATCAGATTTTGCATTGATCGGGACTTGTAGCCGCTGATGATCGTAGCCTCGCTGCGCTCGTCAGCGGCTAGAAAACCAAAGGTGTCAGTTTTCGCGCTGCTGCTGTTTTTGCACCAGCAGCGCATTGATGTCTGCACACTCGTTGATGGCTTGTAATTCGCGGACCAGTTCGGGGTGGCGATCGAGCAGTCGCATCAACACAAACAAGGGTTTAGGTGGCTCCACCTCGGCCCGTTCATAACGACTGAACGCATTGTGGCCGCCCCCCGACAGCAACTGCACGGCATTTTTTTGGGTGAAGTGAAGCTTGCGGCGGATACGCTTCATTTCTTCCGCCATAACCCGTTTGGCATCTTCTACCAGTTCGTCGCCAGCCTGGGCATATAGCTCTGCGCTGGGTGCATCAAATTCGATCTCGGCGCACTCGGTGCATTCGTGCCCGTCCAGGCCGTGCACCACCCGGTTCAATTGCTTGAAGTTCACATTGAAGCTGCGGCCCTTGAACGCTTGCATGGCATTGGCGGCGCCGCAGGTGCAGCAGTCATTTTTGCTCATGATGTTTTCTCCTTGAAAGCGATGACCGGCGGCCCTCCGCAGGGGCGATACGTCACCTTGATAGAGATGGCCAAACCGTAGGCCTGTGCGTGATATACGTCCTGCCAGACCTTGTGGTCGGCGTGGGTCGACATCGATTTGTACAGCGCACTGCGCTCCAACGAGGTAATGACCCTCTGCATTTGTGCGAGGACCAGGCCCATGCTTCGTCCACCATCCAATGCGCTTTTGGTAAAGGCGACAGCGCCAAGCCGTTGTACATCGGCTTGAATGCACTGGAGGTTGTAGTGAGGTGTTTTCTTTTCCATAAGAGGCAGCCTCGATGCAATCAAAATTACCCTTAAAGGGTTTTTTGTTCAAGGGTGAACAAGGTTTTTGAGGGGGCTTTTAATCTGTAGTTGATTGCTCGTATGGAGGTGTCTGAGTAACATGTCGGAAAATTCATCCTATGATTGGATGAAAAGGCGAATTAAATGACAGACGCTTCTCCCATCATCAAACGCTCGCTGGTCGACCAGGCTCTGGAGCAACTGCGTGCGCGAATAAACAACGGTACCTGGGAGGTGGGTCAGCGTTTGCCAACCGAGCCCGAGCTGGCTACGCAATTGAACATCAGTCGTAACACTGTGCGTGAAGCCATGCGCGTGCTGGCATTTGCCGGGCTGATAGAGATTCGCCAGGGCGATGGCAGCTATTTGCGCAGCCGTGTCGACCCGATGGACACGCTGCGCGCGCTGTCATCCTGCTCTCTGGAGCAGGGCCGGGAGATGCGTCACATCATTGAGGTTGAAGCCGCTGGCCTGGCCGCCCTGCGCCGCACGGACGAGGACTTGCGCCTGCTGCATCAGGCGCTGGACGCCAGTGGCCAGCACTATCACGGTGAACTCGATACCTATATTTGCTGTGACCTGGTGTTTCACCAACGACTGATTGATGCCGCCCACAACCCGGCCCTGAGCGAGCTCTACCGCTTTACCTCAAGCGTCTTGACCAATCATTTGCGCAAGACCATGGACGTCCATCCGCGTCGTCAAGTGGTGTTCGACCTGCACGTTGATTTACTGGAAGCCGTAGAACAACAAAACCCGCAACGGGCCATGGCGCTGTGCCGGACGTTGATCAATGAACCTTGAGCCGGAGCACGCCATGAGCCACCCTTCGTCAATTTCCAATGCCAGCGTCGAGCCCGTTCGTCATCTCGATGAACTGGAAGAATTGCTGATCGACGCTGAAATTGACGACGAGCAGGTTCAGCACACTGCGCCTGTTGTCTTGCGTCCGTGGTTATTGCTTCTGGGGCTGGTGCTGGTGGCCTTGAACCTGCGCCCCGCGCTGTCGAGCATGGCGCCGTTACTGGGTGAGGTGTCTGACAGACTGGGCTTGTCTGCGGCGCAGGCTGGCCTGTTGACCACGTTGCCCGTGCTGTGCCTGGGGCTGTTCGCGCCCCTGGCGCCAATCCTGGCGCGGCGTTTTGGTACCGAGCGGGTAGTGCTGGGGATTTTGCTGACGCTGGGTGGCGGGATCGTTCTGCGCAGTTGCCTGGGCGAAGTGGGGCTGTTTGCCGGGAGCATTCTGGCGGGGGCCAGTATCGGCGTCATCGGTGTGTTGTTGCCGGGCATCATCAAGCGTGATTTCGCCGGGCATGCCGGAACCATGACCGGTGTTTACACCATGGCCCTGTGCCTGGGTGCGGCACTGGCGGCGGGGGCTACGGTGCCCCTTAGCGAGTCACTGGGGCAGAGCTGGGCAATGGGGCTTGGCTTCTGGGCCTTGCCCGCATTGCTTGCGGTTGTTTTCTGGCTGCCACAGGTGGGCAAGCGTCAGGGCACGCACAACGTTGCTTACCGCGTGCGTGGCTTGTTGCGTGACCCGTTGGCCTGGCAAGTGACGCTCTATATGGGGCTGCAATCCTCGTTGTCCTACATTGTTTTTGGCTGGTTGCCGTCAATCCTGATTGGTCGCGGCCTGACGCCTACCCAGACGGGGCTGGTGATGTCCGGCTCGGTTATCGTGCAATTGATCACGGCGCTGACGGCACCGTGGCTGGCCACGCGGGGTAAAGACCAGCGGCTGGCAATCGTGCTGGTTATGGGCATGACCCTGGCCGGGCTGTTTGGTTGCCTTTATGCGCCTATCGAGGGCTTGTGGGGCTGGGCGATTGTGCTGGGCCTGGGGCAGGGCGGCACATTCAGCCTGGCCTTGACCATGATCGTGCTGCGCTCGCGCGATGCCCATGTCGCCGCCAATCTGTCGGGCATGGCCCAGGGCATTGGTTACACCGTGGCATCGATGGGGCCGCTGGCGGTGGGCGTGGTGCATGAAGTGACGGGTGGCTGGAGTGCCGTGGGCTGGATATTTGCAGTCATCGGTCTGGGGGCCATCGTCGCCGGGCTTGGCGCCGGCCGTTCACTGTATGTGAATGTACAAAGCGAGAAAGTCTGAGGCCCATAGTGTTTCTGTTCATGGCAGATTATCGTGCTCTGATTCCAGACCTGTACGGACCCTGCCATGAGCCAAGACCACCAAGCATTGATCACTCGTTTCTACCAGGCCTTCCAGCGGCTTGATGCCGAGGCAATGGCTGACTGTTACACCACTGACGTGGTGTTCAGCGACCCTGTGTTTGGCGAGCTGCGTGGCCACAATGCCGCTGACATGTGGCGCATGCTGACCTCGCGGGCCAAGGATTTCAGCCTCACCTTCGATCAGGTTCAGGCTGACGGCCAGCATGGCAGCGCGCACTGGGTGGCGACCTATGTGTTTGGCCAGACCGGCGCCACGGTGGTCAATGATATCCAGGCACGGTTTGTGTTTCGTGATGGCAAGATTTGCGAGCATCACGACCATTTCGATCTGTGGCGCTGGTCGCGTCAGGCACTGGGCACCAAGGGCCTGTTGCTGGGGTGGACACCGCTGGTACAAAACGCCATTCGGGCGCAGGCGCAAAAAGGGCTCAAGGCCTTTCAGGGCAGCCGCTGAAAGTGGTCGAGAAACCCTGGTTTGTGTACCTTGTGCGGGCCGCTAATGGCTCTTTGTATTGCGGTATCAGCGATGACCCGGTGCGCCGTTTTGCCAAGCATCAAACGGGCAAGGGCGCGCGTTTTTTTGCTTCAAGCCCGGCAGTGGCGCTGGTGTATGTCGAATCCTGGCCGGACAAGGGTGAAGCGTTGCGCCAGGAGCGATTGATCAAGAAACTCAGGAAGAGTGCCAAGGAGTGTCTGGTGCAAAGTCAGAAGCTGGAGTGATTTTCCTGTGGGAGCGGGCTTGCCCGCGATGGTATCTCTGCGGTTTGTCTGGCTGACCGCAGCGCCTGCATCGCGAGCAAGCCCGCTCCCACAGAAATTGAACAGTTGTTCCCGGCTTATTTCAGTGCCGCCAATATCGCATCGGGCTTGAAGTCGCGAATCAGCGTGCCGTTTACATCCAGTATCGGAATGCCGCGCCCGCCCAGCGCCTCGTAAGCCTGGCGGGCACTGGCATCCTTGTCGATATCGAATTCCTTGAACGGTATGCCTTTCTCATCCAGGAACCGCCGAGTGGCCTTGCAGTAGCCGCACCACTCGGTGGAGTACAACACCACCCGGGCGCTGGCCCGGGTTTGCTCACTGACGACACCCGAAGGGTTGAGCACGCGCTCGATCTTGCCCCAGTTCTGAAAGATGACCACCACCACCAGAACAAACAGGACTTTCTTCAAGATACCGTTGAGCATTACTTGCTGCGCTTGAGCTGATCGAGCAGTTGGGTCGGCAAGCCCTTGATCACCAGCGTACCGGCTTCTTCGTCGAACTCGACCTTGGAACCCAGCAGGTGTGCCTCAAAGCTGATAGAGAGCCCCTCAGCGCGCCCGGTGAAGCGACGGAACTGGTTCAGGGTGCGCTTGTCAGCAGGAATTTCGGGGGACAGGCCGTAATCCTTGTTACGGATATGATCGTAGAAAGCCTTGGGGCGTTCTTCGTCGATCAACTCGGACAACTCTTCCAGGCCCATGGGTTCGCCGATTTTTGCCTGACTGCTGGCGTAATCGACCAGGGTCTTGGTTTTTTCCCGGGCGGACTCTTCCGGCAAGTCTTCGCTTTCTACGAAGTCACTGAAGGCCTTGAGCAGGGTACGGGTTTCGCCCGGGCCATCGACACCTTCCTGGCAGCCGATAAAGTCGCGGAAGTACTCCGAAACCTTCTTGCCGTTTTTACCTTTGATAAACGAAATGTATTGCTTGGACTGCTTGTTGTTCTGCCACTCGGAAATATTGATCCGTGCGGCCAGGTGCAACTGGCCAAGGTCCAGATGGCGCGAAGGCGTCACGTCCAGCTCCGAGGTCACGGCAACGCCGTCGCTGTGGTGCAGCAGGGCGATGGCCAGGTAGTCGGTCATGCCTTGCTGGTAATGGGCGAACAGCACGTGGCCGCCAACGGAAAGGTTGGACTCTTCCATCAGTTTTTGCAGATGCTCGACGGCGACGCGGCTGAACGCCGTGAAGTCTTTACCGCCATCGAGGTATTCCTTGAGCCAGCCGCTGAACGGATGCGCGCCGGACTCGGCATGGAAAAACCCCCAGGCTTTACCTTGCTTGGCGTTATAGCTTTCGTTGAGGTCAGCGAGCATGTTCTCGATGGCTTGAGACCCGGCCAGTTCAGAGTCACGGGCGTGGAGAACTGCGGGCGTACCGTCGGGTTTTTTGTCAATCAAGTGGACGATGCAATGACGGATCGGCATGGGCTTCTCGGTGTGTAATGAGAGGGCAGGGTGCACACCCCGCAAAGGCGCCAAGTGTACCGCACCTGAGCCTCGGGTCGGGGTTTGGGGGGCTTGAGGGCGCCCTGGACGGTTTTTTTACCGTTTTAAGGCCATAAAGCTGACCAAAAGCCCAGGTAGAGGCGGATATTTAACTGTCTCTGTGCTAGTTTTGCCCGGTCTTGCGCTCGGAAACGGCGTAAAGCGTGCATTCAGCATGTGTCAGGTCGAACCAAACCCCGTTTTAGCTATCTACATCCGCGATTCGTCGTGAAAGCTGGCGGGTGTGCCAGACCCTTGAGATCTGGCTCGATGGCTGACATTGCACTCTGCAAACCAAATGAATTTGATAGGGAAGGAACATCTCAATGGCTATTACTAAAGACCAACTGATCGCTGATATCGCTGAAGCTATCGACGCGCCGAAAACTACCGCGCGTAACGCTCTGGACCAACTGGCCCAGATCGTTGCTGATCAATTGGAAAATGGCGGCGAAATCACTCTGCCAGGTATTGGCAAACTGAAAGTGACCGAGCGTCCTGCCCGTACTGGCCGTAACCCTTCGACTGGCGCAGCCATCGAAATCGCAGCCAAAAAAGTTATCAAGCTCGTTGTGGCCAAAGGCCTGACTGACGCTGTTAACAAGTAAGACTGCTGTAAAAAAGCCGCGCTTCGGATTACTCCGAAGCGCGGCTTTTTTATGCCTGCAAATCTTGTAGCAGCTGCCGAACGCAGCCTCGCGCAGCTCGGCAGCTGCTACGAGGTTTTGCATATTTACAAGATTACTTCCAGTTCTTCTCGCGCCACAGCTGTTGCTGTTCTTTGTCATGGAATGTCCAGGCGACAAAGCGGCTTTGCTTGTTGCCCTGTGACATGTCGACCACCTGGCTTTCACGCACACCGGCTTTTTTCAGTGCGGTCTGGATCGCCGGCAAGTTGGACGCCTTGGACACCAGTACGCTGAACCACAGCACCTGACGGCCCACTTGCACGCTTTCGCGAATCAGCTGGGTCACAAAGCGCTGCTCGCCCCCTTCACACCACAATTCGGCCGCTTGACCGCCAAAGTTCAGAACAGGCAGTTTGCGCTTGGGATCAGCCTTGCCCAGTGCCCGCCATTTACGCTCGCTGCCGCGCGTTGCTTCATCGATCGACGCATGAAAGGGCGGGTTGCACATGCTCAGGTCAAAACGCTCGGCGCTGTCCAGGACGTCCAGCAAGATCTTCTTCTGATCGGGTTGCAGGCGCAGGCTGATGGCTTTGTTCAGGCCGTTGGACTGCACGATCGCCTTGGCCGCTTTAACGGCTGTAGGGTCAACTTCGGTGCCCAGGAACTGCCAGCGGTATTCGCTGTGACCAATCAGCGGGTAAACGCAGTTTGCGCCCATACCGATGTCCAGCACGCGCACGCTCGGGCCACGCGGGATGACGCCATCGTTCATGGTGGCCAGCAGGTCGGCCAGAAAGTGCACGTAGTCAGCGCGACCGGGCACAGGCGGGCACAGGTAGTCAGTCGGGATGTCCCAGTGGGCGATACCGTAGAACGCCTTGAGCAGCGCACGGTTGAATACGCGCACGGCATCCGGGTTGGCGAAGTCGATGCTTTCTTTGCCGTACGGGTTGATGATCACGAACTCTGCCAGCTCAGGGCAGACCGAAATCAGCTGCGGGAAGTCGTAGCGGCCCTGATGGCGGTTACGTGGGTGCAGGCTTGGCTTGACCCGTGGCTCAGCCGGCTTGGCGTCGCTGACAGCCTTGGGCTTGTGGCGTGTGGCTTTGGAAGTGCGTGGGGTTGTCATGTTCAATTCATTCCACAAAAGCAATCGCGGGCAAGCCCTTAGTTCCTTTCAGAGCTAAGGGCTTGCCCGCGATCAGGTGCGCAGCTTTATTACAGGCTGGAAATCCGCGCGTGCTGTTCGGCCAATTTGCTCAAGGCTTGTTCGGCTTCGGCTAACTTGGTTCGTTCTTTTTCGATGACTTCGGCCGGAGCTTTGTCAACGAACGCGGCGTTAGAGAGTTTTCCACCTACGCGGGCCACTTCGCCGTTCAGACGCTGGATTTCCTTGTCCAGACGCGCCAACTCTGCATCTTTGTCGATCAGGCCGGCCATGGGCACCAGCACTTCCATCTCGCCTACCAGTGCGGTAGCCGACAGCGGTGCTTCGGCGCCCTCTTGCAGCACGGTGATCGCTTCGAGTTTAGCCAGCTTTTTGAGCAAGGCATCGTTCTCGGCCAGACGGCGTTGATCTTCGCTGCTGACGTTTTTCAGGTAGATCTGCAAAGGCTTGCCCGGGCCGATGTTCATTTCGCCACGGATGTTGCGAATACCCAGCATCAGGCCCTTGAGCCATTCGATATCGTCTTCGGCGGCCTGGTCGATGCGCGCTTCGTTCGGTACCGGCCACGGTTGCAGCATGATGGTCTTGCCTTCAGCGCCGGCCAGCGGCGCGATGCGCTGCCAGATTTCTTCGGTGATGAATGGCATGAACGGATGCGCCAGGCGCAACGCCACTTCCAGCACCCGAACCAGCGTACGGCGAGTGCCGCGCTGACGTTCTACCGGGGCGTTTTCGTCCCACAGCACAGGCTTGGACAGTTCCAGGTACCAGTCGCAGTACTGGTTCCAGATGAACTCGTACAGCGCTTGCGCCGCGAGGTCGAAACGGAACTGGTCGAGGTGACGGGTCACTTCTGCTTCGGTGCGCTGCAGCTGCGAGATGATCCAGCGGTCAGCCAGCGACAGTTCGTAGGCTTCGCCGTTCTGGCCGCAGTCTTCGCCCTTGTCCAGCACGTAGCGTGCGGCGTTCCAGATCTTGTTGCAGAAGTTGCGATAGCCTTCGACGCGGCCCATGTCGAACTTGATGTCACGACCGGTGGACGCCAGCGAGCAGAACGTGAAGCGCAGGGCGTCGGTACCGTAGCTGGCGATGCCGTCGGTGAATTCGTCGCGGGTCTGCTTCTCGATTTTCTTCAGCAGTTTTGGCTGCATCAGGCCGGTGGTGCGTTTGGCCACCAGGTCTTCGAGCTCGATGCCGTCGATGATGTCCAGCGGGTCCAGGACGTTGCCCTTGGACTTGGACATCTTCTGGCCTTGACCGTCACGGACCAGGCCGTGGACATACACGGTCTTGAACGGAACTTGCGGGGTGCCGTCTTCGTTTTTCACCAAATGCATGGTGAGCATGATCATCCGGGCAACCCAGAAGAAAATGATGTCGAAACCGGTAACCAGCACGTCAGTGGAGTGGAAGGTTTTCAGTGCTTCGGTTTTTTCCGGCCAGCCGAGGGTGGAGAACGTCCACAGACCCGAGCTGAACCAGGTGTCGAGCACGTCGTTGTCCTGTTGCAAGGCAACGTCCGGGCCCAGGTTGTTCTTGGCGCGTACTTCGGCCTCGTCGCGGCCTACATAGACTTTGCCCGATTCGTCGTACCAGGCCGGAATGCGGTGGCCCCACCACAGTTGACGGCTGATGCACCAATCCTGGATGTCGCGCATCCACGAGAAGTACATGTTTTCGTACTGTTTAGGCACGAACGCGATGCGCCCGTCTTCCACGGCAGCAATGGCAGGCTCTGCCAGAGGCTTGGTCGACACGTACCACTGGTCAGTCAGCCACGGTTCGATCACGGTGCCCGAACGGTCGCCTTTCGGCACTTTCAGGGCGTGATCATCGACGCTGACCAACAGGCCGGCTTCGTCGAAATCAGCGACAATTTGCTTGCGCGCTTCGAAGCGGTCCAGGCCTGCATACTTGGCCGGCAGGGTACCGTCGATGGACTCGTTCAGCGTGCCATCGAGGTTGAACACCTGGGCAGCAGGCAGCACGGCGGCGTTTTTATCGAAGATGTTGAGCAGCGGCAGGTTGTGACGCTTGCCGACTTCGTAGTCGTTGAAATCGTGGGCCGGGGTGATTTTCACACAACCGGTACCGAATTCAGGATCGCAATAATCGTCCGCGATGATCGGAATGCGGCGGCCAACCAGCGGCAGTTCGACAAACTTGCCGATCAGGGCCTTGTAGCGCTCGTCTTCCGGGTTTACCGCAACAGCTGCGTCGCCCAGCATGGTTTCCGGACGGGTGGTAGCAACCACCAGGTAGTCCAGGCCTTCGGCGGTCTTGGCGCCGTCAGCCAGCGGGTAGCGCAGGTTCCACAGGAAACCTTTCTCGTCGTGGTTTTCCACTTCAAGGTCGGAGATGGCCGTGTGCAGCTTGGTGTCCCAGTTGACCAGGCGCTTGCCACGATAGATCAGGCCGTCTTCGTGGAGGCGCACGAAGGCTTCCTTCACGGCTTCAGACAGGCCGTCATCCATGGTGAAGCGCTCGCGGCTCCAGTCTACGGACGAACCCAGGCGGCGGATCTGACGGCTGATGTTGCCGCCGGACTGATCTTTCCATTCCCAGATCTTGTCGAGGAATTTTTCACGACCCAAATCGTGGCGGTTCAGGCCTTGTGCTTCGATCTGACGCTCGACCAGCATCTGGGTGGCGATACCGGCGTGGTCGGTACCCGGCTGCCACAGGGTGTTGCGGCCCTGCATGCGACGGAAACGGATCAGGGCATCCATGATCGCGTTGTTGAAGCCGTGCCCCATGTGCAGGCTGCCGGTGACGTTCGGCGGCGGAATCATGATGGTGTACGGGTCGCCCGCGCCTTGCGGGGCAAAATAATTCTCTTCTTCCCAGGTTTTGTACCAGGAAGTTTCAATGGCGTGCGGCTGGTAGGTCTTATCCATGCGCGGCGGGACCCTATTGGCATTAATTCAGGAAAGCCGGCAAGTATAGCGGGGTGGGACTGCGCGGGGAACCTATTGCTGTTGTGGGAGCGGGCTTGCTCGCGATACGGGCAACCCGGTGCATCGGCTTCATTAAGGTGCTGCAATCGCGAGCAAGCCCGCTCCCACAGGGTCAGCTTTGATGTTGGGCGAGCAGACGCTCCATGTGGGCATCAAGGCGGCGCTTGATCTCGGTTTCGATGTGCGGGGCGAAGTCGTTGATCACGTCCTGCATGATGGCCTGGGCAGCAGTGCGCAGCTCTCGGTCCAGGTGCGCAAGCAGTGCGTCAGGGGCTTTCTCCGTCGCGGGCGCCGGGGTGATGCCGACCAGCGGTATTTGCGTGGGCACCGGCTCCGGCTCTGGTTCATCGCTGATAACTTCGTCGAGCAACGGGATCTGTTCGTCGGGCCGACCTACCATCTCTGTCAGCAGCGGCGGTTGCAGCCCCTCATCGCCGAGCAGCTTGCGAATGGACTCAAGATCATCAAGCAGGTGTGCAGCTTTTTGCGGCGAATTGGAGGTGTCCATCGTGTGCTCAGAGTCGTTGTAACTTGTGGTCCTGCAGAGGATAGCCCTGTTCTCGGTAGAAACGGAAACTCTCCCGTGCAGCCTGTCGCACGGCGGGGTCTTCGACCACCACTTCGGCCACGCGGGCGAAACGTTTGAAAAAGTCGGGGACTTTGAGGTCCAGGTTGATCAGTAAGTCCTGGTGGTTTGCGGGTGCATCCGTACAGCCCATGACCACGACGCCATCGGGTTGGTCTTCAGTGTTGCTGTGGGGCACGAAGCTTTCGCCCTTGAAGCGCCACAGGCGTTCATCCAGGTCCTGGCGCTGGGCACTGTCAGAGCAATGCAGATACACGCGATGGCCCAGGCGCCAGGCCTTCTCGGTGAGTTTGCAGGCAAAATCCAGCCGCGCAGAGGGTTCGGCGCTGGGCAGGATATAAAAGTCGATCTTGGTGAGTTCTTGGTTTGCTTCGGGGGTCATTGCGATTCCTGAATCGGGACTGCGCCGCCCTCAAGCGGCGCAGTCTTCGATTGTCAGCTTCAAGCGTTGGCGCGATCCAGCAGGTACTGGGTCAGCAGGGGCACTGGGCGGCCACTTGCGCCCTTGTCCTTGCCGCCGCTGACCCATGCCGTGCCGGCGATGTCCAGGTGCGCCCAGTTATAGGCCTTGGCAAAACGCGACAGGAAGCAGCCAGCAGTGATGGCGCCGCCTTTAGGCCCGCCAATGTTGGCCATGTCGGCGAACGGGCTGTCCAGTTGTTCCTGGTACTCGTCGAACAGCGGCAGTTGCCATGCACGGTCGTCGGCTTGCTTGCCGGCTTCCAGCAACTGGTTGATCAGGTCGTCGTTGTTGCCCATCAGGCCCGAGGTGTGAGCGCCCAATGCAACCATGCAGGCGCCGGTCAGGGTGGCGATGTCGATCACGGCCTGTGGCTTGAAGCGCTCGGCGTAGGTCAGGGCGTCACACAGCACCAGACGGCCTTCGGCGTCGGTGTTGAGGATTTCGACCGTCTGGCCGCTCATGGTCGTCACGATGTCGCCCGGGCGTGCCGCGCCGCCGCTAGGCATGTTTTCAGCACAGGCCAGAATGCACACCAGGTTGATCGGCAGTTTCAGCTCGAGTACGGCGCGCAGGGTGCCGAACACGCTGGCAGCACCACCCATGTCGTACTTCATTTCATCCATGCCGGCGCCCGGCTTGAGGCTGATGCCGCCGGTGTCGAAGGTGATGCCTTTACCTACCAGTACGTACGGTTTTTCGGATTTTTTGCCACCGGCGTAGTTCATCACGATCAGACGAGGCGGCTGGTCGCTGCCCTGGCCTACAGCGTAGAACGCGCCCATGCCCAGATCCTTGATCTTTTTCTCGTCAAGGATTTCGACTTTCAGGCCTTTGAACTCTTTACCCAGGTCCTTGGCCTGCTCGGCAAGGAAGCTCGGGTGGCAGATGTTCGGCGGCAGGTTGCCCAGGTCGCGGGTGAACGCCATGCCGGCGGCAATTGCCTGGGCGTGGGTCACGGCGCGCTGCACTTCAGCCTGCGCGGCCTTGATGGTCAGCAGGGTGATTTTTTTCAGGGCGCGGGGTTCGGCCTTCTGGCTTTTGAAGCGGTCGAAGGTGTATTCGCCGTCTACGAGGGTTTCGGCCAGCAAGCGGGTCTTGCTGTAGCTGTCGCGGCCCTTGACCACCAATTCGTCCAGTGCGAACACCGCATCGCTACCGCCCAGGCCTTTGAGTACACCCAGTGCGCCGCTGATGATTTTGCGGAACGGGCGATCGCCCAGTTCTTCATCCTTGCCGGTACCCAGCAGCAGCACGCGCTCGGCTTTGAGGTTGGGCAAGCTGTGCAGCAACAGGCTTTGACCGGTTTTGCCGGCCAGGTCGCCGCGCTTGAGGACTGCGCTGATGGCGCCACCGGTGAGTTCGTCGAGGGCTTTGGCGGTTGGGCCGAGCTTGCGGCCTTCGCCGATGGCGACCACCAGAGTGGCCGTTTTCAACGTTTCTGGGCTAACGCTTTTTACAACCAGTTCCATGTCCGGGTCCCTGAGTCAAATGGTCAACATGCGCACAAACAGTTCTGTTTGTTTGCTTATATAGAAGAAGCGCTTCACCTGTGATCAAGGCTGGCGTCAAGGCGGGCAGTTTGAACCCCGTCGGAGGAGCCTGACAACCCCGGTTTAGGGCCAAGTTGCCACTTTCAAGACTGTGCAGTGACAGGGGAGGGCATTCACAGGATAATGCGCCATCTTTTTAGACGGCCCATCTCATCTATGATGAGGTATGTGCCGACTCGTTATGCTGTTTGTTTGGCCGCCTTAGCCTGACGACCCTGGAGTGTCTGGTTTGATCGTCTTCCGTTATCTGTCCCGCGAAGTCCTGCTTACATTGAGCGCTGTCAGTGCTGTGCTGCTGGTCATCATCATGAGCGGTCGCTTCATCAAATATCTGGCCCAGGCCGCCTCGGGCGCCCTGGACCCGGGTTCGTTGTTCCTGATCATGGGCTTTCGCCTGCCGGGCTTCATGCAGCTGATCCTGCCTCTGGGGCTGTTCCTGGGCATTCTTCTCTCTTATGGTCGCTTGTACCTTGAGAGCGAAATGACCGTGCTGTCGGCCACCGGCATGAGTCGTCAGCGGTTGCTGGCCATGACCATGGCACCGGCTGCGCTGGTCGCGCTGATCGTGGCCTGGCTCAGTCTGAGCCTGGCCCCGCAGGGCAACAATGAATTTCAGCTGCTGCTCAACAAGCAGGATGCCCTGACCGAATTCGACACCCTGGAGGCCGGGCGCTTCCAGTCGCTGAGCGACGGTACGCGGGTGACCTACACCGAAGAATTGAGCAATGACCGCAGCCTCTTGTCCGGCGTATTCATTTCGCAGAAGAAACTCGGAGAAGAGGCCAAGGATCGCAGTATTTCCGTGCTGCTGGCCGAGAAGGGTCATCAGGAAGTGCGTCCTGACGGCAGTCGCTGGCTGGTGCTGAACAATGGCTATCGCTATGACGGCAATCCTGGGCAGGCCGATTATCGGGCAATCAAGTACGACACCTATGGTGTGCTGCTGCCCAAGCCGGAAGTCAGCAATGAAGTGACAGACCGCGATGCGATCCCTACCGCAAGCCTTCTCGGCAGCACGGACCCTCGTGTGGTTGCCGAGCTGCATTGGCGGATTGCCTTCCCCGTGCTGGTCTTTATCGTGACCTTGATCGCAGTGCCGTTATCGCGGGTCAATCCGCGTCAGGGGCGCTTCCTCAAGTTGTTGCCGGCGATTCTTCTTTATATGAGCTACCTGAGCATGCTGACCTGGGGCAAGGGGCTTCTTCAGGATGGCAAGACCCCGATGGCGCTGGGCCTGTGGTGGGTGCATGGGCTGTTCCTGATCATTGGCCTGGGGTTGATGTACTGGGAGCCGCTGCGCTTGAAACTGGCAAGTCGCCGTAGTGCCGAGGAGATGGCCCGTGGTTAAGCTCGACCGCTACATTGGTAGCAGTGTGTTGTTGGCGATTCTGGCCGTGTTGGGGATCATCCTCGGGCTGGCCCTGCTGTTTGCCGTGATCGACGAGATGCGCAGTCTCAGCAGCACCTACACCGTTCTGGATGTGTTCAGTTTTGTCATGCTGACTGCGCCCCGACGCCTGTATGAAATGTTGCCGATGGCAGCGTTGATTGGCTGCCTGATCGGTTTGGGCGGCCTGGCCAGCAACAGTGAGCTGACCATCATGCGTGCCGCAGGTGTGTCCCTTGGGCGCATCGTCTGGGCCGTGATGAAGCCGATGCTGGTGCTGATGGTTGCAGGGGTGCTGATTGGCGAATATGTGGTGCCTGCCACGGAAAACATTGCCCAGGCCAACCGCGCGCTGGCCCAGGGCGGTGGCGACTCGCAAAGCTCCAAGCATGGCCTGTGGCACCGCCAGGGTGATGAGTTTATCCATATCAACGCCGTTCAGCCCGATGGCCTGCTTTACGGTGTGACCCGTTATCGCTTCGACAAAGACCATCAGATGCAGTCGGCAAGCTTTGCCAAAAAGGCCCAGTACCACCAGGGCGACTGGCAGTTGAGTGATGTGAGCACCACTCTTTTTCATGGCGACAGCACTGAGGTAGTCAAGGCGCCTGAAGAAAAATGGGACGTGTCGTTGAGCCCGCAACTGCTCAATACCGTGGTCATGGCGCCCGAATCGCTGTCGATTTCCGGGTTGTGGAACTATATCCACTACCTCAAGGATCAGGGCCTGAACAACGGCCGTTACTGGCTGGCTTTTTGGGTCAAGGTGTTGCAGCCGCTGGTGACTGCCGCGCTGGTATTGATGGCCATATCTTTCATCTTCGGCCCGTTGCGCTCTGTTACGCTGGGGCAGCGGGTTTTTACCGGGGTGCTGGTAGGGTTTACCTTCAAGATCGCCCAGGACCTGCTGGGGCCTTTGAGCCTGGTGTTCGGCTTCTCGCCGCTGTTTGCGGTGCTGCTGCCGGCTTCCATTTGTGCCGTGGCCGGTATCTGGCTGTTACGTCGGGCGGGTTGAGTAGCGCTCATTGAGCCAATCAAGAGCCTCTATCTCGCGATAGGGGCTTTTTTGTAGGTGCCCATTGGCCTGTGAACGTGACGCTTGGCGCGATGTTCAGGTACAATTCCCGGCTATTTTTCGGCGGGCAGTCTGCCTGCGACTTTTTTGAGTGTTGACCCGTGAGTGATCTGAGTCATATCCGCAATTTCTCCATCATCGCCCACATTGACCATGGCAAGTCGACGCTGGCCGATCGTTTCATCCAGATGTGCGGTGGCCTGACTGCCCGCGAAATGGAGGCCCAGGTACTGGACTCCATGGACCTCGAGCGTGAGCGCGGGATCACCATCAAGGCCCACAGCGTCACCTTGTATTACACGGCCAAAGACGGTAATACCTACCAGTTGAACTTCATTGATACCCCGGGCCACGTTGACTTCACCTACGAAGTTAGCCGTTCCCTGGCGGCCTGTGAAGGTGCGTTGCTGGTGGTCGATGCGGGGCAGGGTGTAGAAGCCCAGTCCGTAGCCAACTGCTACACCGCGATTGAGCAGGGCCTGGAAGTCATGCCGGTGCTGAACAAGATCGACCTGCCACAGGCTGATCCTGATCGCGTTAAGGAAGAAATCGAAAAAATCATTGGCATCGACGCCACTGATGCCGTGACCTGCAGTGCCAAGACCGGCCTGGGCGTGGACGAGGTGCTTGAGCGCCTGGTACACACCATTCCTGCGCCGACCGGCAATATCGAAGATCCGCTGCAAGCGTTGATCATCGACTCCTGGTTCGACAACTACCTGGGCGTTGTGTCCCTGGTTCGCGTGCGCCACGGCCGCGTGAAAAAGGGCGACAAGATTCTGGTCAAATCCACCGGCAAGATCCACCTGGTGGACAGCGTTGGTGTATTCAACCCGAAACACACCGCCACTGCAGACCTGAAAGCCGGTGAAGTAGGTTTCATCATCGCCGGTATCAAGGACATTCACGGTGCGCCAGTGGGCGATACCCTGACCTTGAGCACGACTCCGGATGTTGATGTACTGCCCGGTTTCAAGCGTATTCAGCCTCAGGTATACGCGGGCCTGTTCCCGGTTAGCTCCGATGACTTCGAAGACTTCCGTGATGCGTTGCAAAAACTGACGCTGAACGACTCTTCGCTGCAATACACGCCAGAAAGCTCTGACGCACTGGGCTTCGGCTTCCGTTGCGGCTTCCTGGGCATGCTGCACATGGAGATCATTCAGGAGCGCCTGGAGCGCGAGTACAACCTGGACCTGATCACCACTGCGCCAACCGTAATTTTCGAACTGCTGCTCAAGACCGGTGAAACGATTTACGTCGATAACCCGTCCAAGCTGCCAGATCTTTCAATGATTGAAGACATGCGCGAGCCAATCGTGCGTGCCAACATTCTTGTGCCTCAGGAGCACCTGGGTAACGTCATTACCCTGTGCATTGAGAAACGTGGCGTGCAGCACGACATGTTGTTCCTGGGTACCCAGGTACAAGTGACCTACGATTTGCCGATGAACGAAGTGGTTCTGGACTTCTTCGACCGTCTCAAATCCACCAGTCGCGGCTATGCTTCGCTTGATTACCACTTCGATCGTTACCAGTCAGCTAATCTGGTCAAGCTCGATGTGCTGATCAACGGTGACAAGGTAGATGCGCTGGCCCTGATCGTGCACAAGGAAAACGCGCACTACAAAGGTCGCCAGTTGACCGAGAAGATGAAAGAACTGATTCCGCGCCAGATGTTCGACGTCGCGATCCAGGCCGCCATTGGCGGGCAGATCATTGCACGGACCTCCGTCAAGGCACTCAGAAAGAACGTACTGGCCAAATGCTACGGTGGTGACGTTAGCCGTAAGCGCAAGCTGTTGGAAAAGCAAAAGGCCGGTAAAAAACGCATGAAGCAAGTGGGCAACGTGGAAATTCCACAAGAAGCCTTCCTTGCAGTGCTCCGTTTGGATAGCTAGGTCCTATGTCACTAAATTTCCCGCTGTTGCTGGTCATTGCTGTTGCCGTGTGCGGTTTGCTGGCGCTGCTCGATTTGGTCTTCCTGGCTCCGCGCCGGCGCAAGGCCATTGCCAACTATCAAGCCAGCGTTACGCCGGTTGATATGCAGGTAGTCGAAAAGCTCAACAAGGAGCCGCTGCTGGTTGAATACGGCAAGTCGTTCTTTCCCGTGTTGTTTATCGTGCTGGTGTTGCGTTCGTTTCTGGTTGAGCCGTTCCAGATTCCGTCCGGCTCGATGAAACCGACCCTGGATGTGGGCGATTTCATTTTGGTGAACAAGTTTTCGTACGGGATCCGCTTGCCGGTACTCGACACGAAAATCATCGAAGTGGGTGATCCGAAGCGGGGCGATGTGATGGTGTTTCGCTACCCAAGCGATCCGACAGTCAACTACATCAAGCGTGTAGTTGGCCTGCCGGGCGACAAGATCCGCTATACCAGCGACAAGCATCTTTATGTCAACGACCAACTGGTTGCCGAGCAACTGGTCAAGGCCGAGCCTGGAACCCTGGGCAGTGCCGAGTTGTACAAAGAGAAGCTGGGCGAAGTCGAGCACATGATCCGCAAGGAAATGAGCCGCTATCGTGCGCCGCCTGACAAGGAGTGGACGGTTCCGGCCGGGCATTACTTCATGATGGGTGACAACCGTGACAATTCGAACGACAGCCGTTACTGGGATGATCCGAACATTCCCAAAGACGAGCTGGGCATGGTTCCCGACAAGAATATTGTCGGCAAGGCCTTCGCTGTTTGGATGAGCTGGCCGGAACCCAAGGCGAGCAACCTGCCGAACTTCTCGCGGGTTGGTCTGATCAAGTAGCCAGAACGGCGCTGTTTATAACAGCGCCGATTGCTTTTCAGGTGTGCGAAACAAGTCGCGCGCCTGAGTATTCAGGATGTGGATTTGAACAAAGCGTTAAGTGTGACGGCGGCGAACAGCCTGTTCCCTGTCCATTTGCTATGCGATAAACGAGCATCACTGATCCCTAATATCGGTCCGGTGGTGACATTCGGCCACGAACTCAGCGTGGGTAAATCGTGAGTTTTTCTTTAGAACGTTTAGAGCGTCAGCTCGGCTACACCTTCAAAGACCAGGAACTGATGGTTCTGGCCCTGACACACCGCAGTTTCGCGGGGCGCAATAACGAGCGCCTTGAGTTCCTGGGGGATGCCATTCTCAATTTTGTTGCCGGCGAAGCCTTGTTTGACCGTTTCCCGCTGGCGCGCGAAGGCCAGTTGTCACGCTTGCGTGCGCGGCTGGTAAAGGGTGAGACCCTGGCAGTACTGGCCCGCGGCTTTGAGCTGGGCGAGTACCTGCGCCTGGGTTCCGGTGAACTGAAAAGCGGCGGATTTCGCCGTGAATCGATCCTGGCCGATGCCCTTGAGGCGCTGATCGGTGCCATTTACCTGGACGCCGGCATGGATGTCGCTCGCGACCGCGTACTGGCCTGGCTGGCCAGCGAGTTCGAGACGCTGACCCTGGTCGACACCAACAAAGATCCAAAGACCCGCCTGCAAGAGTTCTTGCAGTCGCGTGCCTGCGACCTGCCACGTTACGAAGTGGTGGATATCCAGGGCGAACCGCATTGCCGCACCTTCTTTGTCGAGTGCGAGATTGCCTTATTGAATGAAAAAAGCCGGGGACAGGGCGTGAGCCGTCGTATTGCCGAACAGGTAGCGGCCGCCGCAGCACTGATTGCCCTTGGCGTGGAGAATGGTCATGACTGATTCAACCGCAACTCGCTGTGGCTACGTTGCCATTGTTGGTCGTCCAAACGTGGGTAAATCCACACTGCTGAACCATATCCTGGGTCAAAAGCTGGCGATCACCTCGCGCAAGCCTCAGACCACCCGCCACAACATGCTGGGCATCAAGACCGAAGGCAACGTGCAAGCGGTCTACGTGGATACCCCGGGCATGCACAAGGGCGGCGAAAAGGCCCTGAACCGCTACATGAACAAAACCGCTTCGGCTGCGTTGAAAGACGTCGATGTGGTGATCTTCGTTGTTGACCGCACCAAGTGGACCGACGAAGACCAGATGGTGCTGGAGCGCGTGCAGTACGTAACCGGCCCGCTGATCGTGGCGTTGAACAAGACCGACCGTATCGAAGACAAGGCCGAGCTGATGCCGCACCTGAGCTGGCTTCAGGAGCAACTGCCGAACGCCCAGATCATCCCGATCTCGGCTCAGCACGGGCACAACCTTGAAGCCCTTGAGCGCGTGATTGCCGATCACCTGCCGGAAAACGAGCACTTCTTCCCGGAAGACCAGATCACCGATCGCAGCAGCCGCTTCCTGGCCGCCGAACTGGTACGTGAAAAGATCATGCGCCAGATGGGGGCCGAGCTGCCGTACCAGATCACCGTCGAGATCGAAGAGTTCAAGCAGCAGGGCAAAACCCTGCATATCCATGCCTTGATTCTGGTTGAGCGTGATGGTCAGAAAAAAATCATCATTGGCGACAAGGGCGAGCGTATCAAGCGTATCGGTACCGAAGCGCGCAAGGATATGGAGCTGCTGTTCGACTCCAAGATCATGCTTAACCTTTGGGTTAAAGTGAAAGGTGGCTGGTCCGACGACGAGCGCGCCCTGCGTTCGCTGGGCTACGGCGACCTGTAAGCACAGCATTACACCCCCCCTGTGGGAGCGGGCTTGCTCGCGATAGCATCAACTCGGAACTTCAGACAGGCCGAGTTGCTGCTATCGCGAGCAAGCCCGCTCCCACATTAGTTTTATGCTGTTCTTCCTGGCAGTGTTTGCCTTTTGAGATAGCTGACTTCCATGTCCAGTAAACCCCCGGCCCCCCAACTCGCCTACGTCCTGCACAGTCGCCCCTATCGTGAAACCAGTGCCCTGGTGGATTTCATCACGCCTCAAGGGCGCCTGCGGGCCGTGCTGCGCAGTGCGCGGGGCAAGGCGGGGACGCTGGCCCGGCCTTTTGTGCCGCTGGAAATCGAATTTCGCGGCCGTGGCGAGCTGAAAAACGTCGGACGCATGGAGAGTGCCGGGATTGCCACCTGGCTCAATGGCGAAGCGCTGTTCAGCGGCCTCTATCTCAATGAGCTGCTGATCAGGCTGTTGCCAGCCGAAGACCCGCATCCGGCGGTCTTCGACCACTATGCCGCGACGCTGGTGGCGCTTGCGCAAGGGCGCGCGCTCGAGCCTCTGCTGCGAGCGTTCGAATGGCGCCTGCTGGACGATCTGGGCTATGGCTTTTCGTTGACCCGGGACATTCAAGGCGAACCGGTGGCCAGCGATGGCATGTACCGTTTGCAGGTAGATGCCGGGCTTGAGCGGATTTATCTGGTGCAGCCCGGTCTGTTTCATGGCACCGAACTGCACGCAATGGCCGAGGCTGACTGGACCGTGCCCGGAGCCTTGTCCGCCGCCAAGCGCCTGATGCGTCAGGCATTGGCCGTGCATTTGGCTGGTAAACCGCTGGCCAGTCGTGAGTTGTTTCGCAAGCCCTGAATAGACCGGTATGCTGTGCGCCGAATCGTCAACTCTTCAGGAGAGCCCCCCGTGACCCAAAGCAATCGCATTCTTCTCGGCGTGAACATCGACCACGTAGCCACGCTGCGTCAGGCTCGCGGCACCCGTTACCCTGATCCGGTCAAGGCAGCGCTGGATGCAGAAGAGGCGGGCGCCGACGGCATTACCGTGCACTTGCGCGAAGATCGTCGACATATCCAGGAACGCGATGTGTTGCTGCTCAAGGATGTCCTGCAAACGCGCATGAACTTCGAAATGGGCGTTACCGAAGAGATGATGCTGTTTGCCGAGCGCATTCGCCCGGCGCATATCTGCCTGGTGCCTGAAACCCGTCAGGAACTGACCACCGAAGGCGGTCTGGATGTTGCCGGGCAGGAAGCGCGGATCAAGGCAGCTGTCGAGCGGCTGAGCAAGATTGGCTGTGAAGTGTCGCTGTTTATTGACGCCGATGAGCGTCAGATCGAAGCGTCCAGGCGCGTAGGCGCACCGGCAATCGAACTGCACACCGGACGCTATGCCGATGCCCAGACCCCGACCGAAGTCGCCGAAGAGTTGCAGCGTGTCGCCGATGGCGTTGCGTTTGGCCTGGCTCAAGGGCTGATCGTCAATGCCGGCCACGGTCTGCATTACCACAACGTGGAAGCGGTAGCCGCGATCAAGGGCATCAATGAATTGAACATTGGCCATGCGCTGGTGGCGCATGCATTGTTCGTGGGCTTCAAGTCGGCAGTGGCTGAAATGAAAGCGCTGATTGTGGCTGCGGCCAAGGTTTAAAAACGGCTACGGGATCATTCAATTGTGGGAGCGAGCCTGCTCGCGAAGCTCATTCGCGAGCAGGCTCGCTCCCACGGAATTGTGTTCTACAACTGCGGCTCTTCTTTGGGCTTGGTCTTGTCGATGCCGGGGATATGCAGCTTGCTGTCGGCCGCCTGATCACCTTCGAGCTGTGGCTGCGTGGCCCAGGTCAAGATGTCGTAGTAACGACGGATGTTGGCCACAAAATGTACTGGCTCGCCGCCACGGGCGTAGCCATAGCGGGTTTTGCTGTACCACTGCTTCTGCGCAAGGCGAGGCAGCATTTTCTTTACATCAAGCCACTTGTTCGGGTTCAGGCCTTCTTTCTTGGCCAGCTTGCGTGCGTCTTCCAGATGACCGCCACCCACGTTGTAGGCAGCCAGTGCGAACCAGGTCCGATCCGGTTCCTGAATATCATCGTCCAGCTCGCTCTTGATCAATGCGAGGTATTTGGCGCCGCCCATGATGCTTTGCTTGGCATCCAGGCGGTTGGACACGCCCATCGCTTGAGCCGTGTTCTGGGTCAGCATCATCAGGCCGCGGACACCTGTTTTTGAGGTGACGGCGGGTTGCCATAAAGATTCCTGATAACCCATGGCTGCCAGCAGGCGCCAGTCGATCTGTTCTTTTTTGGCCGCTTCCTTGAAGAACTTTTCGTACTTGGGCAAGCGCTGTTGCAGGTGCTGGGCGAAGGTGTACGCGCCAACGTAGCCAAGGACATCGACATGCCCGTAGTAGCGGTCTTTAAGGCGTTGCAGGGTGCCGTTCTTTTCGACCTTGTCCAGATAGGCGTTGATCTCGTTGAGCAGGCTGTTGTCTTCACCGGCCGCCACTGCCCAGCGCTGGCTGCGTGCATCGCCCAGGTCAAAGGCGACGCGCACGTTGGGGAAGTACACCTGGTTCATCGCCACTTCGTTGGAGTCGACCAGCGTGAGGTCGATCTGGCCTTCATCGACCATGCGCAGCAAATCGACGACTTCGACCGCGTCGGATTCGTCGTACTCGATTCCGGGATACTGTTTTTTCAGTTCGGCCAGTTGCTCTGCGTGGGAGCTGCCTTTAAGGACCGTGATGCGCTTGCCGGCCAGATCTGCAGCAGAGGTGGGGCGGGACTGGCCGTTGCGGTAGATGATCTGTGGTGTGACTTCGAGGTACGGGTGGGAAAATCTGGCTTGTTGCAGGCGTTTCTCGCTGCTGACCAGTCCGGCAGCAGCCAGAACCGGGCCGTCAGGCTGGCCCAGTTGATTGAACAGTTCGTCCAGGTTGTCCGCGGTCTCGATTTTGAGCTCAACCCCAAGATCGTCGGCAAAACGCTTCACCAGCTCGTATTCAAAGCCGGTTTCACCATTGCGATCCTCAAAGTAGGTCGCAGGGCTGTTGCGGGTAATCACCCGCAGTACCCCATCCTCCTTTACGCGCTCCAGGGTGCTGGGTTTTTCAACGCAGGCACTGAGCATCAGGAAGAGTCCGGTTGCGAGCAGCCATTTGGCGCAGCGCGGGCGGATATCAGTTAGAGAAAACATCCGCGCAGTATACGCAAAGCAGCACGGGTGCCATATCTCGACAATTTCCAGTCATTCTGATATTGACCGCGAAAATCGCTCAAACCCTTGTAAAATGGGGGGTAGAGCTCTGTTTAAAGATCATAATCGAGCATCCGTTAAGCGGCTGATAGCTATAAAGAATAAGGCTTTGGTCGATTCGCGACGTCTGGTGCGCTTCAGGTGTGCCGTTTCGGGTGCCGTGGCGAACGGTTTAGGCTAGAATGCCCGGCCTCAAAGCATACCCCTCCCGAGGCTGTCCCGAAGATGTTGATCCTGCGCGGCGCTCCTGCCCTTTCTGCCTTTCGCCACAGCAAACTCCTTGCACAACTGAGCCTCAAGGTTCCGTCTGTCACTGGTTTGTATGCTGAATTCGCCCACTTTGCCGATACCACCGGTGAGCTGACCAGCGATGAACAGCAGGTACTGGCTCGTCTCCTGAAGTACGGCCCAAGCGTGCCGGTCCAAGAGCCGAGCGGCCGACTGTTCCTGGTGTTGCCGCGGTTTGGCACCATCTCTCCCTGGTCGAGCAAGGCCAGCGACATTGCCCGTAACTGTGGCCTGGCTAAAATCCAGCGCCTGGAACGCGGCATTGCATTCTATGTAGCTGGCCAGTTCAGCGATGCGGATGCCGAACTGATCGGCGCTGTATTGCATGACCGCATGACGCAAATCGTGCTGGGCGCTCTGGAGCAGGCTGCAGGCTTGTTCAGCCACGCCGAGCCAAAGCCGCTGACCGCGATTGACGTACTGGGTGGCGGTCGTGCCGCGCTGGAAAAAGCCAACGTCGAGCTGGGCCTTGCCCTGGCCGAAGACGAAATCGATTATCTGGTCAATGCCTTCAACGGTCTGGGCCGCAACCCGCACGACATCGAATTGATGATGTTTGCCCAGGCCAACTCCGAACATTGCCGCCACAAGATCTTCAACGCCAGCTGGGACATCGACGGCCAAAGCCAGGACAAGAGCCTGTTTGGCATGATCAAGAACACCTACGTGATGCACAGCGAAGGCGTTCTGTCTGCTTATAAAGACAACGCGTCGGTTATCGTCGGCAGTGTTGCCGGGCGTTTCTTCCCAGATCCTGAAACCCGCCAGTACGGTGCGGTGCAGGAGCCAGTGCACATCCTGATGAAGGTAGAGACCCACAACCACCCGACCGCCATTGCCCCGTTCCCGGGTGCAGCGACAGGCTCCGGTGGTGAGATCCGTGACGAAGGTGCAACCGGTCGTGGTGCCAAGCCAAAGGCCGGCCTGACCGGTTTCACCGTGTCCAACCTGCAGATCCCGGGCTTTGTACAACCGTGGGAAGTGCCGTACGGCAAGCCTGAGCGCATTGTTACCGCGCTGGACATCATGATCGAAGGCCCGCTGGGCGGTGCTGCATTCAACAATGAATTCGGTCGTCCTGCCCTGACCGGTTACTTCCGTACGTTCGAGCAGTCCATCACCACCCCCCGTGGCGAAGAAGTGCGTGGTTACCACAAGCCGATCATGTTGGCCGGCGGCATGGGCAACATCCGCGCCGAACACGTGCAGAAAGCCGAAATCACCGTGGGCTCCAAGCTCATCGTGCTGGGCGGTCCGGCCATGCTGATCGGCCTGGGTGGCGGTGCAGCATCCTCTATGGCCACCGGCGCAAGCTCGGCTGACCTGGACTTCGCTTCGGTACAGCGCGAAAACCCGGAAATGGAGCGTCGTTGCCAGGAAGTGATCGACCGCTGCTGGCAGCTGGGTGACAAGAACCCGATCAGCTTTATCCACGATGTGGGTGCTGGCGGTTTGTCCAACGCATTCCCTGAGCTGGTGAACGACGGCGACCGTGGTGGCCGTTTCGAACTGCGCAACATTCCAAACGACGAGCCGGGCATGGCCCCGCACGAAATCTGGAGCAACGAATCCCAGGAACGTTATGTTCTGGCGGTGGGCGTCGAAGATTTCGAGCGCTTCCAGGCGATCTGCGAACGCGAGCGTTGCCCGTTTGCCGTCGTCGGTGAAGCCACTGCCGAGCCGCAACTGACCGTGACCGACAGCCACTTCGGCAACAACCCGGTGGACATGCCACTGGAAGTGTTGCTGGGCAAGGCGCCGCGCATGCACCGTTCGGCTGTTCGCGAAGAAGAGTTGGGCGATGATTTCGACCCAGCACAACTGAGCATCGGCGAGTGCGTCGAGCGCGTTCTGCATCACCCGGCCGTTGCCAGCAAAAGCTTCCTGATCACCATCGGCGACCGCACCATCACCGGTCTGGTTGCCCGCGACCAGATGGTCGGGCCGTGGCAGGTTCCTGTGGCTGACGTTGCTGTCACCGCAACCAGCTTCGACGTCTACACCGGTGAAGCCATGGCCATGGGCGAGCGTACGCCGCTGGCACTGCTGGATGCTCCGGCATCGGGCCGCATGGCAATTGGTGAGACCCTGACCAATATCGCGGCTTCGCGCATTGGCAAGATCAGCGATATCAAGCTGTCAGCCAACTGGATGTCCGCTGCAGGCCACCCGGGTGAAGACGCCCGCTTGTACGACACCGTCAAGGCTGTCGGCATGGAGCTGTGCCCTGAGCTGGGCATCACCATTCCGGTGGGCAAGGACTCGATGTCGATGCAAACCCGCTGGAGCGAAGAGGGCACGGACAAAACCGTGACCTCGCCGCTGTCGCTGGTTGTGACCGGTTTTGCCCCGGTGCTCGACGTTCGCCAGACCCTGACCCCGGTACTGCGCATGGACAAAGGCCTGACCGATCTGATCCTGATCGACCTGGGCCGTGGCCAGAACCGCATGGGCGCCTCGATCCTGGCCCAGACCTACGGCAAGCTGGGCAAGCAGGCCCCTGACGTTGATGACGCAGAAGACCTCAAGGCTTTCTTCGCGGTGATCCAGGGCCTGAATGCCGATGGTCACCTGCTGGCTTACCATGACCGTTCCGACGGTGGTTTGCTGACCAGCGTGATGGAAATGGCCTTTGCCGGCCACTGCGGTCTGAACCTGACCCTGGATTGCCTCGCAGACAGCGCCAGCCAGCTCCCGGCCATCCTGTTCAACGAAGAACTGGGCGCCGTAATTCAGGTGCGTCAGGACGCGACTGCTGATGTGCTTGCACAGTTCAGCGCTGCAGGCCTGGGCGAGTGTGTCGACGTGATCGGCCAGCCGCTGAACAACAGCGAAGTCACCATCACCTTCAACGGTGAAAAAGTGTTTGTCGGTCAGCGTGGCGAGTTGCAGCGCCAGTGGGCTGAAACCAGCTTCCAGATCCAGCGTATGCGTGACAACGCGGACTGCGCACAGCAAGAGTTCGACGTGCTGCTCGAAGAAGACAACCCGGGCCTGACTGCCCAGTTGAGCTTTGACGTCAACGCCAATATCAGCGCGCCGTACATCAAGAAAGGCATTCGTCCGCAAGTGGCTGTCCTGCGTGAGCAGGGCGTCAACGGTCAGGTTGAAATGGCCGCGGCGTTTGACCGTGCCGGTTTCAATGCAATCGACGTACACATGAGCGATATTCTGGCCGGCCGTGTCGACCTGAACGAGTTCAAAGGTCTGGTTGCCTGCGGTGGTTTCTCCTACGGCGACGTACTGGGTGCCGGTGAAGGCTGGGCCAAGTCGGCGCTGTTCAATGCCCGTGCCCGCGATGCGTTCCAGAGCTTCTTCGAGCGCACTGACAGCTTCTCCCTGGGTGTGTGCAACGGTTGCCAGATGATGTCCAACCTGAGCGAACTGATCCCTGGCAGCGAGCTGTGGCCACACTTTGTGCGCAACCGTTCCGAGCAGTTCGAAGCCCGTGTGGCGATGGTTCAGGTTCAGGAGTCGAACTCGATCTTCCTGCAGGGCATGGCCGGTTCGCGCATGCCGATCGCCATTGCTCATGGTGAAGGTCATGCCGAGTTCGCCAGCGAAGAAGCCATGCTGCAAGCGGACCTGTCCGGTTCGGTGGCGCTGCGCTTCGTCGACAACCACGGCAAGGTCACGGAAAACTACCCGGCCAACCCTAACGGCTCGCCGCGCGGGATTACCGGCCTGACCAGCCGTGACGGCCGTGTGACCATCATGATGCCGCACCCGGAACGGGTATTCCGCGCCGTGCAGAACTCGTGGCGCCCGGAAGAGTGGAACGAAGATGCGCCGTGGTTGCGCATGTTCCGTAACGCTCGTGTGTGGGTAGATTAAGAGCATGTACAAGCTCAGCTTTTTCGTTCCTCCGAGCCATGTGGACGTGGTCAAGGATGCCGTATTCGCTGCCGGTGGCGGACGGATCGGCAGCTATGACCACTGCGCCTGGCAGACCATGGGCCAGGGCCAGTTTCGCGCGCTGGACGGCAGCCAGCCGTTCATCGGGCAAACTGGTCAGGTCGAGTATGTGGGGGAGTGGAAGGTTGAGCTGGTCGTCGCCGATGATCTGATTCAGGCCGTGGTGGCTGCGCTCAAGCACAGCCACCCGTATGAAACCCCGGCGTACGAAGTGTGGCAACTGGCTGATTTCTAGCCACAAGTCATATAAAAAACCCGCTGAACCGGTACCGGTCAGCGGGTTTTTTGTTGCTCGTATGACAGCTGGCTACGGGCGGATTTCAACCATGGTGCCGTCTGGAACGAGGTTCCAGACTTCACGCATTTCGTGGTTTTTCATCGCGATGCAGCCATCGGTCCAGTCCAGGGTATGGAACAGTTCCTCGGGGTTGTCTTCGCTGTCCGGAGTGCCGTGGATCATGATCATCGAGCCCGGGTTCAGGCCTTCACGCCGGGCCGTGGCAGCGTCGCTGATGTTGGGGTAGTTGATGTGCATCGCCAAGTTGAACTTGTCGCTTTTTTTGCGCCAGTCGACCCAGTAGATGCCCTCGGGAGTGCGTTTGTCCCCTTCGCGTACTTTTGGGCCCTTGGGTTGTTTGCCCAGGGAGATGCGGTAGGTCTTGACCGGTTTGCCGTTGCTGATCAGCTCCAGCTTGCGGGCAGACTTGATGACCAGCACCTTGTCGATATTCTGCCCGGGACGTACCGGAAGCGACGAAGGGGCGGGTTTCAGGACCTGGTTTTTATCAACGGGTTTGCCGTTTACGGTTATGACAACAGAGGCCTGGCAGGTAACGGCAAATGACAGGCATAGAGCAGCGAGCAACCAACGCATTAGAGGAACATTCCTGAGTTACAAGGCAAGCAGCATTATTTTGGGGCGGTCTTCAGGCTGGCCAGCGGTGCTACAGCCTCGCTGCGTACGGGGTAGTGAGCGCCCGGGCGGTCAGCGAAAAAGCATTCTAAGGTACGGCTGACCGTGCGGAAAGCCAGCTCTGACCAAGGGATGTCGACTTCTTCGAACAGGCGCACTTCCAGGCTCTCTTCACCGGCTGCGAAGTTCGGGCCCAGCAGGTCGGCGCGGTAGAAAATATGCACCTGATTGATATGCGGCACATCGATCAGGGTGTAGATGGCCAGGTTCTCAACCACGGCACAGGCTTCCTCCAGGGTTTCGCGTCGGGCCGCGTTTTCAACCGTCTCGCCGTTCTCCATAAAGCCTGCGGGCAGTGTCCAGTAGCCTTTGCGCGGTTCGATGGCGCGACGGCACAGCAGCACTTGTGTGCCCCACACGGGCACGCAACCGGCGACAATATTGGGGTTTTGATAATGAATGGTCTGGCAGTGGTCGCAGACATAGCGCAGGCGCGAATCGCCTTGCGGGATATGCTGGCTGACGGAATGGCCGCACTGGCTACAAAATTTCATGCTGTGGTCTCTGGCTCGTTGTCTATCTTGGGGGCTGAGGTGGGCTCGCGGCAAGTGTGGTCTGGCGGGCTGCGACACTGTAGGACTTGGGTGCCCGGTGCGATTTGGTGCATGATGCCCGATAAGTGCCGGATCGAGATGACCTATGCTGGACGAGCTGCTTGGCCGTGTGAGCCGCTATACCCCACGGACGCTGGAAACAGAACGGAATTACCCGGAAGCTGCGGTGTTGTTGCCGGTCACACGCAGTTCTGAGCCTGAGCTGATTCTCACCCTGCGTGCCAGCGGGTTGTCGACCCACGGTGGTGAAGTGGCTTTTCCGGGCGGTCGCCGCGACCCGGAAGACCCCGACCTGGTGTTCACCGCCCTGCGTGAGGCCGAAGAAGAAATCGGCTTGCCGCCGGGGCTGGTCGAGGTGATCGGGCCGCTGAGCCCCTTGATCTCGTTACACGGTATTCGCGTAACGCCTTATGTCGGTCTGGTCCCGGATTACGTTGAGTATCTGGCCAATGACGCCGAAATCGCTGCGGTATTCAGCGTGCCGCTGGAGTTCTTCCGCCAGGACCCGCGTGAGCACACTCATCGCATCGACTACCAGGGCCGTAGCTGGTACGTGCCGAGCTACCGTTTTGGCGTGTATAAAATCTGGGGACTGACGGCAATCATGATCGTGGAGCTGATGAACCTGCTCTATGACGACGTCAATATCAACCTGCATACCCCGCCTGAACGTTCCATTCCAATTTAGAGCCGTCAGCAGACGGCCACGCCTGCCTTGAGGACATCCCATGAAATACCGCTTGGGCGACTCGTTCGTCGAAACCCATCCCGAAAGCTGGACCGCGCCCAATGCCACCCTGATCGGCAAGGTGCGCCTGGAAGAGGGCGCCAGTGTCTGGTTTAACGCCGTGTTGCGTGGCGATAACGAACTGATCCTGATCGGCAAGCACAGCAATGTGCAAGATGGTGCGGTGATGCATACCGACATGGGCTATCCGCTCACACTTGGCACGGGCGTGACCATCGGTCATAACGCCATGTTGCATGGTTGTACGGTGGGCGATTACAGCCTGATCGGTATCAATGCAGTGATCCTCAATGGCGCGAAAATCGGCAAGCATTGCATCATTGGCGCCAACTCGTTGATTGGCGAAGGTAAGGAAATTCCGGACGGCTCGCTGGTCATGGGGTCGCCGGGCAAGGTGGTACGTGACCTGACGGATGAGCAGAAAAAATTGCTGGAAGCCAGCGCGGCCCACTACGTCAAGAACGGCCAGCGATATGCCCGTGACCTTCAGGTGCAAGAACAATGACGGAAGCAGAGCGCCCGGTCGCCTCGCCCTGTGTGAATATCTGCGCGCTGGACGACGACGATGTGTGCAGTGGCTGCCAGCGTACCGTGGCGGAAATCACCCGCTGGAGCCGCATGACCAACCCGGAGCGCCGCGAGGTGCTAGTGCTGTGCCATGAGCGGGCCAAAGCCAGTGGTGTGGTGTGGATGTTGGGTTCCGGTAGCTGACAACGCTTCTTTATTGTGTGAGCGGGCTTGCTCGCGATGCAGGCGCCGCGAGCTGTCAGGCAAACTGCGCTGATGTCATCGTGAGCAAGCCCGCTCCCGCAGGGGGATGTCGCGGGTACAAAATCGACTGCGACTCAAGTACCCTGTGCGCCTTATTTAGAGGTGTCGCCCGCTGCCATGCTGTTTCTTGTCGCTTATATCGCCAGCGTCGTGCTGATCAACTACGCGTTTTCCACTGCGCCGCACCTGGACATCATCTGGTCAGCCTGGGGTGGCCTGGTGTTTGTATTGCGCGACATGGTGCAAACCCGATTCGGTCACGGTGCCCTACTGGCCATGCTGGCGGCCCTGGTGTTGTCGTACGTCACCTCCGATCCTTCCATTGCACTGGCCAGCGCCACTGCCTTCGCCGTGTCCGAGTGCATCGACTGGCTGGTCTTCAGCATCACCAAGCGGCCTTTGCATGACCGCTTGTGGATCAGCTCTGCGCTGAGCATCCCGATCGACACCTTTATCTTCTTCGGCATGATCGATGCCTTTACCCCTGGCGTGATCATTACCGCCATGGCCTCGAAATTCGCCGGCGTCACCTGCGTATGGCTGGCAATGGCCTGGCGTTTGCGCAAAGCCTCGGTCTAGTCATGTAAAATGCCGGCCTTTGTATCCCCCTGCAGGCGCTGGCTTGGTCAGTGCCTTCGATGATTTTGTTTCCTTGAGGACCTGAAATGACCCGTATCGGAACTCCACTGTCGCCCACTGCGACCCGCGTCATGTTGTGTGGCTGCGGTGAGCTGGGCAAAGAAGTTGTCATCGAATTGCAGCGCCTGGGGGTCGAAGTGATCGCCGTCGATCGCTACGCCAATGCACCTGCCATGCAGGTTGCCCATCGCAGTCATGTGATCAACATGCTTGACGGCGCCGCCCTGCGTGCCGTCATCGAAGCAGAACAACCGCACTTTATCGTTCCGGAAATCGAAGCCATCGCCACCGCCACCCTGGTGGAGCTGGAAGCTGAAGGTTTCACCGTTATTCCGACGGCGCGTGCCACGTCGTTGACCATGAACCGCGAAGGCATTCGTCGCCTGGCAGCCGAAGAGCTGGACCTGCCAACCTCGCCGTACCATTTTGCCGACACCTTTGAAGACTACAGCGCCGCCGTGCTGGATCTGGGCTTCCCGTGCGTGGTCAAGCCGGTGATGAGTTCGTCAGGCAAGGGCCAGAGCCTGCTGCGCAGTGCTGAGGAGGTTAAGGCTGCGTGGGACTACGCGCAGGAAGGCGGTCGTGCGGGCAAGGGTCGGGTCATTATCGAAGGCTTTATCGACTTCGATTACGAAATTACTTTGCTGACCGTGCGCCATATTGGCGGTACCACGTTCTGCGCACCGGTTGGTCACCGACAGGAGAAGGGCGATTACCAGGAATCCTGGCAGCCGCAGGCAATGAGTCCGATCGCGCTGGCCGAGTCCGAGCGTGTCGCCAAGGCTGTTACTGAAGCGCTGGGTGGTCGTGGTCTATTTGGCGTTGAGTTGTTTATCAAGGGCGATCAGGTGTGGTTCAGCGAAGTGTCGCCGCGCCCGCACGATACCGGCCTGGTGACATTGATTTCTCAGGATCTGTCGCAGTTCGCATTGCATGCTCGCGCCATTCTCGGCCTGCCGATTCCATTGATTCGTCAGTTCGGGCCATCGGCTTCGGCGGTGATTCTGGTAGAAGGTCAGTCGACCCAGACTGCATTCGCCAACCTGGGTGCTGCCCTGAGCGAACCGGACACCGCATTGCGCCTGTTCGGCAAGCCAGAGGTCAACGGCCAGCGTCGCATGGGCGTGGCCCTGGCTCGCGATGAGTCGATTGAAGCAGCTCGCGCCAAAGCGACCCGCGCGGCCAAGGCAGTAGTTGTAGAGCTGTAAAAACCATTGTGGGAGCGGGCTAGCTCGCGATTCAATTGCCCCGGTACATCTGATGTACCGAGGCGTTGCAATCGCGAGCTAGCCCGCTCCCACAGGTTAAGTGTTTCTTCAAGCCACCTTGTTCAGGTCAGCCTCTTTCGTTTCCTTCAGGCACAGCACGGCAATCAGGCTGAGAATCGCTGCGCCCGACACGTACCCGCCTACCCAGCTCAACCCCCCCATGCTCACCAGCTTTTGCGCAAAAAAAGGTGCAGCGGAAGCTCCGACAATGCCACCCAGATTGTAAGCCGCCGACGCGCCGGTATAGCGCACGCGGGTCGGGAACAGTTCAGGGAGCAGGGCACCCATCGGGGCAAAGGTCACGCCCATCAAAAACAGCTCGATGCACAGGAACAGCGCCACACCCCAGGTGGTGCCGTGGGTGAGCAGAGGCTCCATCAGAAAACCTGACAAGATCGCCAGCACGCCACCGACTATCAGCACCGGCTTGCGTCCATAACGGTCACTGGCCCACGCCGACAGAGGTGTGGCCGCCGCCATGAACAGCACGGCAAAACACAGCAGGCCGAGGAAGGTTTCGCGGGTATAGCCCAGGGTGGCGACGCCATAGCTCAGGGAAAACACTGTCGAGATATAGAACAGTGCGTAACACACCACCATCGAAGCGGCGCCCAGCAGCATCGGTGCCCAGTATTGGCTGAAGAGTTCGACGATGGGCATTTTCACCCGCTCGTGCTGTGCCACGGCCTTGGCAAACACCGGTGTCTCTTCCAGCTTCAGGCGTACATACAGACCCACCATCACCAGCGCTGCGCTAAGCAGGAAGGGAATGCGCCAGCCCCAGGAGCGGAACTGCTCATCGCTCAGGCTCATGGCCAGAATCAGAAACAGGCCATTGGCCGCCAGAAAACCGATCGAAGGCCCCAGCTGCGGAAACATGCCATACCAGGCGCGCTTGCCCTTGGGGGCGTTTTCGGTGGCCAGCAATGCCGCGCCGCCCCATTCGCCACCCAGCCCCAGGCCCTGGCCGAAGCGCAGCACGCACAGCAGGATCGGGGCCCAGGCGCCGATCGTGGCGTAGCCCGGCAGCACCCCGATCAATGTGGTGCACACGCCCATCAGTAGCAGTGAGGCCACCAGGGTGGATTTGCGTCCGATGCGGTCACCGAAGTGGCCAAACAGGAATGAGCCCAGCGGGCGGGCGAGAAAGGCGATGCCGAAGGTCAGAAACGCCGACAGCATTTGTGCGGTACCGGATGTCTGCGGAAAAAATACCGGGCCTATCACCAGTGCAGCGGCGGTGGCATACACATAAAAGTCGTAGAACTCGATGGCCGTGCCAATAAAGCTGGCCGTGGCAACGCGGGTGGCGGAGTTGGCCGGCTTGTCGGGCGTAGCTTCGCTATAGGTTGTGCTGGAGGTCATGCGTATATCCCTGACAGTTATGAGCCCTGTGCCGATGTCCGCTTTGGCGGTGCGACATGGCGAGCAATTTTTATGGTCGTTGGCCCTGAGGGATAACAGGGTGCAAGCGCAGTTCAGGATGGGAACGTACGCAGGTACTGCGTCATACAACGCGCCGACAGCGCTGGGTGCGGGTAACACGCGTGTTGGCGAGGCTTGGGTAAGCGATGATGATTATAGGGAGGCCCGCTCAAATGTAACAAGACCTTGCGCGGCGATTAAACCGCGGGCTTGACGCTGTTGTGCCAGATCAGTACGCGGCTGACGCGGTTTTCTTCGGTCTGGAGGATCTCCAGGCGATAGCCGCCGATTTTCAGGCACACGGTGGTCTCGGGGATGGTTTCCAGCGCTTCGGTGACCAGGCCATTGAGGGTTTTCGGGCCGTCGCAGGGCAGGTGCCAGCCCAGGGCCTTGTTCAGCTCGCGAATGGAGGCTGCACCATCGACAACATAACGGCCGTCGGGCAGGGGGTCGATATGGGGGTTATCGATATTCTGCTCGTCTTCGAACTCGCCGACGATCTCTTCGAGGATGTCCTCAAGCGTCACGATGCCAAGCACTTCGCCGTATTCATCGACCACCACGCCCAGGCGGCGCTGCTGCTTGTGGAAGTTAAGCAGTTGCAGTTGCAGCGGGGTGCTTTCGGGGATGAAGTAAGGTTCGTGGCAAACGGCCAGCAGTGCTTCTTTGGTCAGGCTGGCGTCGGGCAGCATGTGCTGGATGTGGCGGGTGTTGAGGATGGCTTCGACCTGGTTGATGTCGTTGTGAAACACCGGCAGGCGTGTGCGCGAGGTCTGGCGCAACTGCTCAATCAGGTCTTCGATCGGGTCGTCGAGGTTCAAGCCTTCGACTTCGTTGCGCGGGATCAGGATATCGTTGACCGTGATGTTGTCCAGCGCATGGATGCCTGATAGCAGGGCCGGGCGGCTGTTGGGCTGCTCGTCCTGTTGCTGGGGAGCCTCCTCTCGCAGCTGCTGGGCGTTGGTGCGCCTGGCGCGGGCACTGCTTTTGCCCAGTATAAAGCCGATAAATACAGCGGCTCCTGCGATCAATAGTGCCGAAATTGTCAGAATCGGCCCAGGGGGCAAGCTATCCATAATTATCGCCCGTCAGATATGCAGAATGTATTCACGAACCAGCTTGCTGCCAAAGTAGGCCAGCATCAGCAGGCAAAAACCGGCAAAGGTCCAGCGGATGGCCTTGTGACCGCGCCAGCCGAGGTGGTGACGGCCCCACAGCAACACGCTGAATACGATCCAGGCCAGGCAGGCCAGCAGGGTCTTGTGCACCAGGTGCTGGGCGAACAGGTTGCCCAGAAACAGCCAACCGGAAACCAGGGACAGCGAAAGCAGCGACCAGCCGGCCCAGAGAAAGCCGAACAGCAGGCTTTCCATGGTTTGCAGTGGCGGGAAGTTCTTGATCAGGCCCTTGGGATGCTTGTGCTTGAGCTGATAGTTCTGCAGCGACAGCAACAGCGCCTGGAACACCGCAATGGTGAACATGCCATAGGCCAGAATCGACAGCAGGATATGCGCGAGTATGCCTGGCTCTTCATTAATGACCTGAACCGTGCCGGGCGGGGCGAATTCGGACAGCAGTACTGTCAGCATGCCCAGCGGGTATAAAAGCAGCAGCAGGTTCTCGACCGGTATGCGGGCGCAGGCCGCCAGGGTCACGGTAATCACGGCCACGGCAATCAGGCTGGCTGCACTGAAGAAGTCCAGTTCAAGGCCTGCAGGCGTCATCAGGTGGGTGAACAGGCTGGCGGCGTGGGCGAGTACGGCAAGAATGCCGAGCGTCACCAACAGGCGTTTGTTTGCCTTTGCGCCCTGGCGCAGACAAGAGCCCTGATAGAAGGTCGCAGCGGCATACAAGCAGGCGGCGGCGAGGCTGGGTAGCAAACTGGGTGACAAGGGGAGCATAAATCCTGTTAGGCAAGCCCGAAAGGACTGAGTTTGGCATACAACCGCCTGTGCACGAAAGACCACATAAGCCGACGGCATGGTGTCGGACACGGCCAGTCTTCGCTATAATCCGCGACCTGCCCACGCCGCAGGCTCGCCGAGCATCAGTTTTACACGGGCTGGGCCGCAATAACCCCGGTCTACTTTGGGCCTGAAAGGATCGCGCATGTTTGAAAATTTAACCGACCGTCTTTCGCAGACGCTGCGCCATGTCACCGGCAAGGCCAAGCTGACCGAAGACAATATCAAAGACACCCTGCGTGAAGTACGCATGGCGTTGCTGGAAGCCGACGTGGCTTTGCCAGTGGTCAAAGACTTCGTCGCTGCGGTCAAAGAGCGCGCTGTCGGCACTGAAGTGTCGCGCAGCCTGACGCCGGGCCAGGCGTTTGTAAAAATTGTTCAGGCTGAACTTGAAAGCCTGATGGGCGCTGCCAACGAGGACCTGGTCCTTAATGTCACGCCGCCAGCCGTTGTATTGATGGCCGGTTTGCAGGGCGCTGGTAAAACCACGACTGCCGGCAAGCTGGCGCGCTTCCTTAAAGAGCGCAAAAAGAAAACTGTGATGGTGGTCTCGGCCGACGTTTATCGTCCGGCTGCGATCAAACAGCTCGAAACCCTGGCCAATGAAGTCGGTGTAACCTTCTTCCCGTCCGACCTTAGCCAGAAGCCGGTAGACATCGCTCGCGCCGCCATTGCGGAAGCCAAGCTGAAGTTCATCGACGTGGTCATCCTCGATACCGCAGGTCGCCTGCATATCGATGCCGAGATGATGACCGAGATCCAGGAGCTGCACGCGGCCGTCAAGCCGGCAGAAACCCTGTTTGTCGTCGACGCCATGACTGGCCAGGATGCGGCCAACACCGCCAAGGCGTTCGGTGATGCATTGCCGCTGACCGGGGTGATCCTGACCAAGGTCGACGGTGATGCCCGGGGTGGTGCGGCGTTGTCCGTGCGAGCCATTACCGGCAAGCCGATCAAGTTCATCGGTATGGGTGAGAAGAGCGATGCGCTCGAGCCGTTCCACCCGGATCGTATCGCTTCGCGCATCCTCGGCATGGGCGACGTGCTCAGCCTGATCGAGCAGGCCGAACAGACCCTCGATAAAGACAAAGCCGACAAACTGGCTAAAAAGCTTAAAAAAGGCAAAGGCTTCGATCTCGAAGACTTCCGTGACCAGCTGCAACAGATGAAGAACATGGGTGGCCTTGGCGGCCTCATGGATAAACTGCCGAACATGGGTGGTGTCAATCTGGCGCAAATGGGCAATGCCCAGGGCGCAGCTGAGAAACAGTTCAAGCAGATGGAAGCCATCATCAACTCCATGACCCCGGCCGAGCGCCGCGACCCTGAGCTGATCAGCGGTTCGCGCAAACGCCGGATTGCCATGGGCTCCGGCACTCAGGTGCAGGACATCGGCCGCTTGATCAAGCAGCACAAGCAGATGCAAAAGATGATGAAAAAATTCTCCACCAAAGGTGGGATGGCGAAAATGATGCGCGGCATGGGCTCGATGATGCCCGGCGGCGGCATGCCAAAAATGTAATTTACCCGCCCGGACGCTTGCGTCCGGGCAACTCGCAGCAATGCGAGACACCCGGCAAACCCGCACTGTGCGGGAGCTGACCTGTCACCATTCGTGGTGACCTAGTTGCAAGTCTGTACGGCATGCCGATAGGCGCCAGAAAAAGACATTTGCAAAAGTCCGGATATTCCTTAGAATATGCGGCCTTTCGGGCACCTATGCCCGCTGTGCCTTTAGATTTGCAGCACCGACTACAGGAACGATGTTCACATGCTAACAATCCGTCTTGCCCTTGGCGGCTCCAAAAAGCGCCCGTTTTACCACTTGACCGTTACCGACAGCCGTAACCCACGTGACGGTTCCCACAAGGAACAAATTGGTTTCTTCAACCCGGTTGCCCGTGGTCAGGAAATCCGTTTCTCCGTTAAAGAAGACCGCCTCGCCTACTGGCTGAGCGTTGGTGCTCAACTGTCTGAGCGTGTTGCTCAGCTGGTTAAAGAAAACGCTAAGGCTGCGGCCTGAGCAATATGAGCGTGACGCCTGAAACTGCTGATGATTTGATCGTTATCGGCAAAATCTACTCGATTCACGGCGTGCGCGGCGAAGTGAAGGTTTATTCCTTTACGGATCCAATTGATAACCTGTTGGACTACAAAAAACTGACGCTTCGGCGCGGTAATGATGTACGACAGGCAGAGCTGGTCAGTGGCCGTTCTCATAACGGCAAGTTTCTGGTTGTAAAGCTCAAGGGTCTCGATGACCGTGATGAAGCTGGTCTTCTTCGTGAATTCGAAATCTGCGTGCCGCGTAACCTGTTTCCTGAGCTGACCGACGGCGAGTACTACTGGTACCAGCTGCAGGGACTGAAAGTGACCAACCTTGAAGGGCAATTGCTCGGCAAGATTGTTGACCTGATGGAAACTGGCTCGAACGATGTCATGGAAGTCAAACCTTGCCCAGGTAGCCTGGATGATCGTGATCGCTTGTTGCCCTATACAGAGCAATGCGTGTTGAGCGTCGACCTTGCAGCTGGCGAGATGAAGGTGGATTGGGATGCGGACTTCTAAGCGTGGCTAAATTGCGCGTAGAAGTGATCAGTTTGTTTCCCGAAATGTTTTCCGCCATCAGCGACTACGGCATCACTAGTCGTGCGGTGAAACAAGGGCTCTTGCAGCTGACTTGTTGGAACCCGCGAGACTACACAACGGATCGGCATCACACTGTGGATGATCGCCCATTTGGCGGTGGTCCGGGCATGGTGATGAAGATCAAGCCTCTGGAAGATGCACTGGTTCAGGCCAGAGAAGCAGCCGGAGAGGCGGCGAAGGTGATTTACCTGTCGCCCCAAGGCCGTCAACTGAATCAGTCGGCGGTACGCGAGCTGGCGAATGAGGAAGCATTAATCCTTATTGCAGGTCGTTATGAAGGCATTGACGAGCGTTTTATAGACGCTTATGTCGATGAAGAGTGGTCAATTGGTGACTATGTACTCTCTGGTGGCGAGCTGCCGGCGATGGTTCTGATTGATGCGGTTACACGACTGCTGCCTGGAGCTTTAGGGCATGCGGACTCCGCGGAGGAAGATTCCTTCACAGATGGTCTGCTGGATTGCCCGCACTACACCCGACCGGAGGTGTATGCGGATCAGCGTGTTCCCGACGTATTGCTTAGTGGCAATCATGCACACATCCGGCGTTGGCGTTTACAGCAGTCCCTTGGGCGGACCTTTGAACGACGCGCCGATCTTCTGGAAAGCCGCTCGCTTTCTGGAGAAGAGAAGAAGCTGCTCGAGGAATACATCCGCGAGCGGGACGATAGTTAACAACGTATCGATGGTAGATCAGTTGATCTACCTTAGGAGCACAGCATGACTAACAAAATCATCCTTGCACTCGAAGCAGAGCAGATGACTAAAGAGATCCCTCCTTTTGCCCCGGGCGACACCATTGTCGTTCAGGTGAAAGTGAAGGAAGGCGATCGTTCGCGTCTGCAAGCTTTCGAAGGTGTAGTGATTGCCAAGCGTAACCGTGGCGTGAACAGTGCTTTCACTGTTCGTAAAATCTCCAACGGTGTTGGCGTAGAGCGTACTTTCCAGACCTACAGCCCGCAAATCGACAGCATGGCTGTTAAGCGTCGCGGTGACGTGCGTAAAGCCAAGCTGTACTACCTGCGCGACCTGTCGGGTAAAGCAGCTCGCATCAAGGAAAAACTGGCTTAAGTCCAGCTTCCCGATGCAGAAAAAAGCAGCCTTCGGGCTGCTTTTTTGTTGCCTGAGATTTGTCAGACCTTTGTCCAGTTGTAGGTAGTAAGAAAGCATGACTTCGCGTGAGCAAGAGATTCAACGCCGTACCGACCTCTCCGTTACCCGTATTACCAAAGCGGTATTCCCCTCTACCACCAATCACCACAACACCCTGTTTGGCGGCACCGCGCTGGCGTGGATGGACGAAGTTTCGTTTATTGCCGCAACGCGTTTTTGTCGTCTGCCGTTGGTGACGGTGTCCACGGACCGTATTGATTTCAACCATCCGATCGCGGCTGGCTCCATCGTTGAGCTGGTGGGGCGTGTGGTTAAAGTTGGCAACACCAGCCTCAAGGTTGAGGTCGAGGTGTATGTCGAAAGCATGAGCTGCGATGGTCGCGAACTGGCGATCCAGGGCTTGTTCAGCTTTGTCGCCATCGATGATGACAAGCGCCCGGTACCGGTGTTGCCAGGGTTTGCCTCGTAACAGCTGCTACGGGTGCCTGATCAACGCCAGCAGCGTCCACCCGGAGCCTGGTTTCAATTCACTGTCAGGTGTCACTACATGCACCCAGCCAGTGTTGTCGCGGGCGAAGAGCAGGGTGACGCGCTTGCCATGCAGGGCCAGGTAGTCCGCCCAGGTGAAGTTGTCGGTCAGTGTGGTGCTGTACAGCTCGGCTCCCTGGCTCAACTCACTGGCGAGCTGGCCGTAGGTCAGCGCCGGGTTGCCCAGGGCTTGACCGCGGTACTCGTGGCTGGCGCGATGCTTGTCAGTGCGACGAATTTCCTGGCCATTGGTCAGTGTAAACAAGCGCTGCAGCCCGAACTCGTGATGAAAGCGTGCCGCTGCCAGGGTATTCAACTCGCCAGAGGGTGACAGTGCGAGCAAATGCCCCAGCCCCACCAGATCCAGGTGACTCTCGGCATGCTCTGAAGCCGGATTGCCAAAGTAAGTGGGCAAGTTGTCCATGCGCGCGGCGCGAATGTGTTCCCAGTTGGAATCGGTTAGCAGTACGCGGCTGCCCAGTTGCTGCAATGCCTTGCCAATAACCCGGGCCGGGCCATTGGCGCCAACGATCAAAAAGCCGCTGGGGGCCGGCTCCGCCACTTTGAGCAGGCGGGCCAGGGGCCGTGCCGTCGCGCTTTGCAGCACCACCGTACCGATGATCACTGCAAAGGTCAGGGGCACCAGTAGCAGCGCGCCGTCATGGCCTGCTTCGTCCAGGCGGATCGCAAAAATTGCTGAAACGGCTGCCGCGACGATCCCGCGTGGGGCGATCCAGGCGAGCAAGGCGCGTTCGCGCCAGTTCAGTTTTGAGCCAAAGGTCGAAATCACCACGTTCAGCGGCCGGGCGATAAATTGAATAATCAGCAGCAACACCAGCACCACAGGCCCCAGGCCGATCATGGCGTTCAAGTCCAGGCGCGCCGCCAGCAGGATAAACAGCCCCGAGATCAGGAAGATGCTCAGGTTTTCCTTGAAGTGCAGGATGTTGCGTACATCCACCCCCTTCATATTGGCCATCCACATGCCCATCAAGGTGACCGCCAGCAGTCCGGACTCATGCATCACCGTATTGGCGCCAATAAATACGCCCAGCACTGCTGCCAGCGTGGCCAGGCTGTGCAGGTACTCCGGCAGCCATTGGCGGCGTACGATCTGCCCCATGATCCAGCCACCTACAATGCCGAATAAGCTGCCGCATACAATCACCCCGGCAAAGGTCAGCAGGCTGTGGCTCAGGCCCTCGCCCGTGGCGCTGGCGATGATAAAGCTGTAGACCACCACCGCCAGCAGCGCGCCAATCGGGTCGATGACAATGCCTTCCCAGCGCAGGATATTGGCAATCGATGCCTTGGGCCGTACTACGCGCAGCATCGGCACAATCACCGTAGGCCCGGTGACCAGTGTCAGCGTGCCGAACAGCAAGGCCAGAAGCCAGTCAAAGCCCAGTAGCCAATGGGTCGCCAGGGTGATCACGGCCCAGGTCGAGAGCGCACCGATAGTTACCAGCCGATGGACCACAGTGCCGATTTCGCGCCACTCGGACAAATGCAGGGTCAGGCTGCCTTCAAACAGAATCAGCGCCACCGCCAGTGAGACCAGCGGCATCAGCAGCGGGCCGAACAATTCTTGCGGGTCCAGCCAGCCCAATACCGGGCCGACCAGGATCCCGCTCAACAGCAGAAACAGGATGGCCGGCAGCTTCAGTCGCCAGGCCAGCCACTGTGAGCCCAGGGCAGCGATGCCGATGCCGCCGAAAGACAGCAAAATCTGTTGTTCGGTCATAAGGTCATCCTGTGAAAACTTGGGGTTTATGGCATCCGCCAGCCATGAAAGACTAGCGCTCACTTTTGCAGTTCACTTTATATTTGTGCGCAGCCTCCGGCCTGTGCGTTTCGAGAGCCAATGCCCGCTATAGACGACCCACTTATCGACCGTTTTCTGGATGCCCTGTGGCTGGAAAAAGGCCTGTCGGACAACACCCGCGGTGCTTATCGCAGTGACCTGGCCTTATTCAATGGCTGGTTGCAGGAGCGCGGTATCGCTGTGGCCAGCGCCGGGCGCGAGTTGATCCTCGATCATCTCGCCTGGCGCCTGGAGCAGGGCTACAAGCCTCGCTCGACTGCGCGCTTGCTCTCAGGTTTGCGTGGCTTCTATCGTTATCTGCTGCGAGAAAACCTGATTGCCGTCGACCCTACCTTGCAGGTCGATATGCCCCAGTTGGGCAGGCCATTACCCAAGTCCCTGTCAGAGGCAGACGTAGAAGCGCTGCTCGCCGCCCCTGATCTGAGTGAGGCTATCGGCCAGCGTGATCGGGCCATGCTTGAAGTACTGTATGCCTGTGGCCTGCGCGTAACCGAATTGATCAGCCTGACTCTGGAGCAGGTCAACCTGCGCCAGGGCGTTTTGCGCGTGATGGGCAAGGGCAGCAAGGAACGCCTGGTGCCGATGGGGGAGGAGGCCATCGTCCGGGTCGAGCGCTACATGCGCGATGCCCGGCATGAGCTGCTGGGCGGTCGCCCCAGTGATGTGCTGTTTCCCAGTCAGCGCGGTGAACAGATGACCCGCCAGACCTTCTGGCATCGCATCAAGCATCAGGCCAGGGTGGCCGGGATCGACAAGTCGCTGTCGCCACATACCTTGCGCCATGCCTTCGCCACCCATTTGCTCAATCACGGCGCCGATTTGCGTGTGGTGCAAATGCTGCTGGGGCACAGCGACCTCTCGACGACACAGATTTACACCCATGTTGCCCGTGCCCGACTGCAGGACCTGCATGCCCTCCATCACCCGCGTGGCTAGTCGGAGTCGGTCATGCAGGCCATCTGTGGTAGGCTTTGCCGGTTTAGAAAGCGCGCCGCCCAAACCCGTTGTTTCAGGACGGGTATCGGGGTTGGCAGCTTTGCCCGTCTTCAGGAGTTCCCATGCGTGTGATCCAGATTTTCGCCGCCGCAGCCATTGCGTTGGTCAGCACCTTCTCGTTCGCCGATACCGGCGCCGAACAAGCAATCCGCAAGAGCCTCGAAACCCTGCAACTGGATGTGCCGGTCGAGAGCATCAGTGCCAGCCCCATGGCCGGCCTGTATGAAGTCAAGCTCAAGGGCAGCCGCGTGCTGTATGCCAGTGCCGATGGCCAGTTCATCGTTCAGGGCTACATGTTCCAGCTCAAGGACGGCAAGCCGGTGAACCTGACCGAGCAGGCCGAACGTGTTGGCGTGGCCAAGTTGATTAATGGCATTCCGGTGGCAGAGACCGTCGTTTACCCTGCCATCGGCGAAACCAAGTCGCATATCACGGTATTTACCGACACCACTTGCCCGTATTGCCACAAATTGCATGCCGAAGTCCCGCAACTGAACAAGATGGGGATTGAAGTGCGCTATGTTGCGTTCCCGCGTCAGGGCCTCGGCTCACCGGGTGACCAGCAGCTGCAGGCGGTGTGGTGTTCCAAGGACAAAAAAACGGCGATGGACAAGATGACTGATGGTAAAACCGTCGAGGCGCCAAAATGCGCCAATCCGGTTGCCAAGCAGTTCGCCATGGGCCAGTCCATCGGCGTCAATGGCACGCCAGCCATCGTTTTGGCTGACGGTCAGGTGATTCCGGGTTATCAGCCTGCTGCGCAGGTTGGCAAGCTGGCACTCAGTGTTAAATAATCCAGTGTCGTCACGATAAGCCTGTGACGATCATGGCGGGGCAGTTCAGTTGCCCGGCCATTAATAGAGAACCGTGGCAATCCACGGTTGTTTTTCACGGCCGACCTTGAGTCGGCCGTTTTATGGGGAGTTCAGCGTGAATCCGGTCAAAGTAGGTATCTGTGGGCTCGGGACCGTCGGTGGCGGCACCTTCAACGTACTAAAGCGTAACGCCGAGGAGATTGCCCGCCGTGCCGGGCGTGGTATCCAGGTTGCGCAAATTGCAATGCGTACGCCAAACCCTCAGTGCGACATTACCGGTACCCCCATTACCAACGATGTATTCGCTGTTGCGACCAACCCTGAAATCGACATTGTTATCGAGCTGATTGGTGGTTACACCATCGCCCGTGAACTGGTGCTCAAGGCCATCGAAAACGGCAAGCATGTCGTGACCGCGAACAAGGCGCTGATTGCCGTTCACGGTAATGAAATCTTCGCCAAAGCCCAGGAAAAGGGCGTGATCGTGGCGTTCGAAGCGGCCGTTGCAGGCGGTATCCCGGTGATCAAGGCGATCCGTGAAGGTCTCTCGGCCAATCGTATCAACTGGGTGGCGGGCATCATCAACGGTACCGGTAACTTCATCCTCACCGAAATGCGCGAAAAAGGCCGTACGTTCGAAGACGTGCTGGCTGAAGCACAAGCGCTGGGTTATGCCGAGGCAGATCCGACGTTTGACGTTGAAGGTATCGATGCGGCGCACAAACTGACCATTCTGGCGTCGATTGCTTTCGGTATCCCGTTGCAGTTCGACAAGGCCTACACCGAAGGCATTACCAAACTGACAACCGCTGATGTGAATTACGCAGAGGCGCTGGGTTATCGCATCAAGCATCTGGGTGTTGCACGCAGCACGGCCAACGGCATCGAGTTGCGGGTTCACCCGACGCTGATTCCGGCTGACCGCCTGATCGCCAACGTCAACGGCGTAATGAACGCAGTCATGGTCAACGGTGACGCTGCCGGTTCGACCCTGTTCTATGGTGCTGGCGCCGGTATGGAACCAACGGCTTCGTCCGTGGTTGCCGACCTGGTAGACGTGGTGCGTGCCATGACCAGCGACCCGGAAAACCGCGTACCGCACCTGGCCTTCCAGCCGGATCTGCTCTCCGACCATCCGATCCTGCCGATCGAAGCGTGCGAAAGCGCCTACTACCTGCGCATCCAGGCCAAAGATCACCCGGGCGTATTGGCCCAGGTAGCGAGCATCTTGTCCGAGCGCGGCATCAACATCGAATCGATCATGCAGAAAGAAGTCGAAGAGCATGACGGCCTGGTGCCAATGATCCTGTTGACCCATCGGGTAATTGAACAGCACATCAACGATGCCATTGCCGCGCTTGAAGCATTGCAGGGCGTTGTGGGTCCGGTCGTTCGCATCCGCGTTGAGCATCTTAATTAATTAAGAGCGGCAAGCGGCAGCGGCAAGCGGCAAGCAAGAGCACATCGGCTTTTACTTGTTGCCTGGCGCTAAACCGCTTGGCGCTCAAACCGAAGGTTTGAACCCATGCGCTATATCAGTACCCGTGGCCAGGCACCGGCCCTGAATTTTGAAGATGTGTTGCTGGCCGGTCTGGCCAGTGATGGCGGTTTGTATGTACCGGAAAACCTGCCGCGCTTTACCCAGGAAGAAATCGCTTCCTGGGCCGGTTTGCCTTACCACGAACTGGCCTTTCGGGTTATGCGCCCGTTCGTGACCGGCAGCATTCCGGATGCAGACTTCAAAAAGATTCTCGAAGAAACCTACGGCGCGTTTTCCCACGCAGCTGTAGCGCCACTGCGTCAGCTAAACGGCAATGAATGGGTACTTGAGCTGTTCCACGGTCCGACCCTGGCGTTCAAGGATTTCGCCCTGCAACTGCTCGGCCGCTTGCTCGATTACGTGCTGGCAAAACGTGGCGAGCGTGTAGTGATTGTCGGCGCGACTTCCGGGGATACCGGTTCGGCGGCGATCGAAGGCTGCAAGCATTGCGAAAACGTCGACATCTTTATCCTGCACCCCAACAACCGGGTATCGGAAGTCCAGCGTCGGCAGATGACCACGCTGTTCGGTGACAACATTCATAACATCGCCATCGAAGGCAACTTCGATGACTGCCAGGAAATGGTCAAGGCCAGCTTCGCCGACCAGGGTTTCCTCAAGGGTACACGCCTGGTCGCCGTAAACTCGATCAACTGGGCGCGGATCATGGCCCAGATCGTTTACTACTTCCATGCCTCCCTGCAACTGGGCGGGCCACACCGTTCCGTGTCGTTCTCGGTGCCTACCGGCAACTTCGGCGACATCTTTGCGGGCTACCTGGCACGCAACATGGGCCTGCCGATCAACCAGCTGATCGTTGCCACCAACCGCAACGACATCCTGCACCGCTTCATGAGCGGCAATCAGTACGCCAAGGACACCTTGCACGCGACTCTGTCGCCGTCGATGGACATCATGGTGTCGTCGAACTTCGAGCGCTTGCTGTTCGACCTTCATGGTCGCAATGGCGCAGCCGTTGCCGGTCTGATGGATACCTTCAAGCAAACCGGTAATTTCAGCGTTGATGAAGATCGCTGGACCGAAGCGCGTCGTCTGTTTGATTCGCTGGCGGTTGATGATGAGCAAACCTGCGAAACCATCGCTCAGGTATTTGTCGAAAGCGGCGAAGTGCTCGATCCGCACACCGCTATCGGCGTGCGTGCGGCCCGTGAATGCCGTCGCAGTCTGGATATCCCGATGGTCATTCTGGGCACGGCACATCCGGTCAAGTTCCCTGAAGCGGTTGAAAAAGCCGGCATAGGAAAAGCGCTCGAACTGCCGTCTCACCTTTCTGACTTGTTTGAGCGAGAGGAGCGTTACACCGTACTGGCTAATGACCTCAAGGCTGTCCAGGGCTTTGTCAGCCAGCATGGCAACCGTGGCAAGCCGCTTTAACGGCATTCGTCTTACGTAATTTGAAGCCCGTCATCTGACGGGCTTTTTTATTGGTGCATGGCAAACTTGCCAGGTCTTCGCCCCTTCTGTGCTGGCGAATACCCGGTCAAGGATGCTGTCATGTCACGTATTCACCAGACATTTGAATCATGGATGCGCATAGTGCTGGGCATGGCCTTGTTGAGCCTGGCCCTGCCGGTGATGGGCGCTTCCGGAACGCCTTTCAGGCTCGCAACACGCTTTGTGGATATCCAGCCTCTGCAACTGGATGCCCCGGAGCGGCAATGGCTGGCCAATCATGGAACGCTACGGGTTGGTATCGCCATCGGTGATTACGAACCGGTCGACATCACCGACGACCGCAATAACTATCAGGGCATCAGCGCAGATTACCTGAGCATCGTTCGAGACACGTTGGGCGTGCCTGTTGAAGTCCTGGGCTACAGGCGTCGTGATCAGGCCGTTGCAGAGCTGCTGGCCGGCAATATCGATATTCTGGCCAGCGCCAGCGGGTTTGAGCGAGGGATTGAAGGTGTAGCTTTTTCCCGGGAGTACATGACTGATCGACTGGTTATCGTTTGTCGCTCATGTGAGGAAGAGCCGGTCAAAAACTGGGTCGGGAAAAAAATCGGCTTTATGGAGGGCTACGTCGATATTCATACCGCCCAGGCGTTTTACCCTGACAGTGAAATCACCACCATCAGTGACCTGCATAATGCAATGGACGCGCTGGTTGAGGGGGATATCGACGGGTTTATCGGCAATGAACTTATCGTGCAGTCATTCAAAAGTGTCCGGCCTCATTCGGGGGTGCGCATTATCGGTGATAGCGCCTTGCCATCCTCCGGATTTGCATTTGCTACACGCCTCTCTGACCCCGAACTTGGGTTGCTGATCAACCGCGCGCTGGGCAGCCTTGATGACAATACATCGCGCATGGTGCTTTCACGCTGGATCATCGGGCTTGAAGGGCACGCTGTTCAATCGCATATCAACCTGCTGCCTGGCGAGCTTGAGTGGATCCAGCGCAATCCGGTTGTAGCCCTGGCGACCCAGCAGTTCCCCTTGTACGCATTCAAGACCGGGGACGGTCGTTGGGTAGGGCTGAGTGTGGATATTCTGGCGCGAATTTCTCGCATGACCGGGTTGCAGTTTGTACATAAAGAAGCGTTTTCAACGGTACAAATCCTCGACATGCTCAAAAGTGGCGAGGCACTGATGAACTCAAGCCTCTCCAGAAGTCGTGAGCGCAAAGCTTTTTTGAACTTCACCTATTCCTACGGTGGGGCACCCTGGGTGTTTGTTGTACGAGTCAATGATTCCCGGCTGGGTTCATTGGACGAACTGGCCGGCAAGGTTCTGGCGCTTCCAGCCAGGCATGCCCTCGAAGACTTGATTCGACGTGAATACCCCGCAATCACCTTGCATCTGGTTGATACCTACGCCCAGGCACGTCACGCGGTCGCCAATGGCGAGGCAGATGCGACGATACAAACAGAGACACAGGCTCATCTTTACCCACCGGGGCGCCTCAAGGTCGGACGCAGTGTTGACGGGCAATGGGCTGCCGCCAGCTTTTCGGTCCCTGTTCTATACCCGGAGCTTTTCAGCATCATGAACAAGGCGTTGGAAGCCATGCCCATGGCCGAGATTCGGGCGCTGAGAACCAAGTGGCTGGGGGGGGTGGGCAAACCGCTGATCATCGAGAGTGGCCTGTATCACTCAGCCCGTCTTTATTGGGCGATAGCGGTCTTGATTGCGGCCGGGCTTATGTTGTTTGTGTACAACTGGTTTCTGCGCAGGCAACTGATTATTGCGCGTCAATCCGAGAAAACCCTGAATGAGCAGTTGGGGCTCAGTCACCGCTTTCTGGATGGCATTCCCAGCCCGATTTTCGTGGTTGGCCTGGAGGGAGAGCTGATTACCTGCAATCAAAGCTATGAGCAGCGTTTATCAGTCCAGTTGGGACGGATTCGCGGGTTGAAGGTGACTGATGTTGATTTGTTTTCGAAGGAGCTGGCCGAGAAGCTCCAGCGGGAAATAATGCGCATGATTCAAAGCCGCAAACCCTGTTACCAAAAACGTTGGGTGGAGTTTAAGTCCGGAGGCATGGAAATCTATCAGTGGGTTGTTCCGTTTTATTCAGAGACTGGGCGTCTGGAGGGGCTGGTAGGAGGATGGTTCGACAAATCTGAAGCTAAAAAGTGGGATCAGTAAGCTGGTTTGATCCAGTAAATGAAAGGCGTTGTGGATTCCTATGGTATTTACAGATATGTCCTATGTGTATTGAGTGTTGAGCCCACTAAGGTTTACCTCCTCTGTAGCGCTAGGTTTATGCCTGAAGGCCCATGATGCGATCTTTGAAAGTATTGATTCTTGAAGACAACCCGTTTCAATTAATGGTGTTGCATCAGATGTTGAACGCCTTCCGCATTTTTGACGTGTTGACGGCCGAAAGCGTTGATTGCGCCCGCGAGTCCTTGCTCAGGCGCGGTGCCATAGACGTGGCCATTTGTGATTTGTATATGGAAGGGGCATCAGGGCAGGAGCTGATCAGCGAGTTGGCCCTTGAACGCAAAGCTGCAGCGTTGATCATTTTGAGTGCTGCTGCACCTCCGGTGGTCGAGAGGGCGGCCAGAGTGGCCCGCAGTCAAGGTCTCAGGGTGCTGGGGTGTCTGTCAAAACCCGTGACCATAGGGGCGCTGGGGCAATTGTTGGGCGCCTTCGAGCTACAGCAGATAAGTGCTGATGGCGCGAATGCAGATTAATTGCCAGTACCGGGGGAACTTCCAGCAGGTTTGGTTTGTCAGATTTTTCATCAGCAGGAGCAAGTTTATTGCTCCGATACTTGTAGCCTGTTGAGCGGGTTATCATGACCCTGTTAAACCCCGAGCAGCCTCCCCACTGCTCGGGGTTTTTTTATGCGTACGTGTCATTGCTCATCCAGGTAAGACAGGGATGGCGAACCCAATGTGGTGAGTATCGAATTGACCCTGCGAATGACCTCACGTCCTTGCGCAGTGTCCGAGCAGCCAACGTAAATCGACTGATATTCCGGGGCGCCCTGGATCGGATAAAACAGCAGTTCGTCGGATGACAAACCTTGCTGACTGGCCTTGGCCTGGATTTCTGGCCAGTAGCCCAATAGCGTCGGCATACGGCCTGCATGTTGCATTTGCAGCAGGCTGCCCAACGGATCGTTACCGTAATGCATGACAATCTGGCCTGGCGGGCTCAGCTTCAGCTGGCTATCAATCAATACTCCGTAGCTGCGTTTGGCAATGACTCCAAGCTTGAGGGTTTGCGCCTTGAGCAGCCCCGGCAGGTCTACCTTGTCGTCATGGACAAAGGGTTCGATCAAATGCTGATTCTCACGCAGTATGGCCATGCCATTGCTGTGCATGATCGCAACGGGCTCGGAGTAAACGATCGAGAGGGCGCGGGCGGGATTCCAGATCAGCGCCGGATCGCAGGTCAGCGAGGGTTCTTCAAGCATCTGCAGGGCCCGAGCCCGGTTAACCCGCATTATCACGTGCTGGTATTGCGGCATGCCTGCGATCAGGGCTGGCATCACCTGGTCGACTATCCCCTTACCTTTTTGCGGGCCATGAAACACCGTTAACGGTGGCAGGTCGCGCAACAACCAGATGAGTGTGGGTGCTGCCTGACTGCCAGGGGCCCAGGCCAGAAACAATGCGGTGATCAGGCCTGCCCAAAGTCTTCGCAAGGTCGAACGCTGGGTCATGCTGCTGATCTCCTTGGGTGGCCACTAAAAATGGGCAACACGCCTAGATGGCGCCCGCTTGCTTGAGGTTGGCGATTGCTGCAGCGTCGTAACCCAGGTCGTTCAACACCTCGATGTTATGTGCACCCAGTTCGGGGCCTACCCAATCTGCCGTGCCCGGAGTATCGGAGAGCCTTGGCACGATACCGGGCATCTTGAAGTCTTTACCGTCAGGCAGTTTGGCCTGCAGGAACATTTCACGGGCCAGAAACTGTGGATCGCTGAACATGTCTTCTGCCGAGAAAATACGGCTGGCAGGCACCTGCGCTGCGCCCAGTTGTTCAAGTACCGTGGCCAGCGGCAGCGAGCCGACCCAGCGGTCAATCACGCCATACAGTTCGTCACGGCGTGCGTCACGACCATCGTTGTGTGCAAGCTCCGGGTCGTTGGCCAGATCGTCGCGCCCGATAATCTGCATAAAGCGCTTGAAAATGGCGTCGCCATTGGCGCCGATCTGTACGTGCTTGCCGTCCAGGCTGGTATGGATGGAAGAGGGCGTAATACCCGGCATGATATTGCCGGTACGTTCACGGATGAAACCGAATACATCGAACTCGGGCACCATGCTTTCCATCATGGCAAAAATCGCTTCGTAGAGGGCCACGTCTACCACCTGGCCCTGGCCGCCGTTGACCTCGCGATGACGCAAAGCCATCAGGGCACCGATCACGCCCCACAGAGCGGCAATCGAGTCGCCAATCGAGATGCCCGTGCGCACTGGCGGACGATCTTCGAAACCGGTGATATAACGCAGCCCGCCCATGGATTCGCCGACCGCACCAAACCCCGGCTGATCTTTCATCGGGCCGGTCTGGCCAAAGCCGGACAGGCGCACCATCACCAGCTTGGGGTTCAGTGCATGCAGCACATCCCAACCCAGTCCGAGTTTCTCCAGAACCCCGGGGCGAAAGTTTTCGATCAGAATATCGGCGTCTGTCAGCAGCTCCTTGAGAATGCTCAGACCGTCGGGGTGTTTTAGATTCAGGGTCAGGGATTTTTTGTTGCGCGCCTGGACGAACCACCATAGCGATGTGCCTTCATACAGCTTGCGCCATTTTCGCAGCGGGTCGCCGCCGTCAGGAGATTCGACCTTGATCACCTGGGCGCCAAACTCGGCGCAAATGCGCGATGCAAATGGCCCGGCGATCAGGGTACCCAATTCAACAACTTTAAGGCCTGAAAGGGGTTTGGTGGCGAGCGGCATGTGGAATCCTTGTCCAAGGGCGAGCGAGTACAGCCTTTTAACATAGCTGGCGGCTGGCAAGAAGCTGGCCGATTCGTTCAATCACGGTGTATCGGTTAGACTTGTCGCCTTTCTCCGTATCAAGAAGCCCGTTCATGGCACAGCCGTCCACGACCTACAAGTTTGAACTCAACCTTACCGATCTCGATCGCGGGGTCTATGAAAGCGTCAAGCAGACCATCGCCCGCCACCCTTCGGAGACCGAAGAACGCATGACTGTGCGCCTTCTGGCCTACGCTTTTTGGTACAACGAGCAGCTGTCTTTTGGTCGAGGCCTGTCAGATGTAGACGAACCGGCCCTGTGGGAAAAAAGCCTGGATGACCGTGTTCTGCACTGGATCGAAGTCGGACAGCCCGATGCCGACCGTCTGACCTGGTGCTCGCGCCGTACCGAGCGCACCAGCCTGCTGGCCTATGGCAGCTTGCGTGTGTGGGAAGGCAAGGTGATTCCTGCAATCAAGAACCTGAAGAACGTCAATATCGCAGCCGTTCCGCAAGAGATTCTTGAGGTGCTGGCCAAAGATATGCCACGGGTTATCAAGTGGGACGTGATGATCAGCGAAGGCACGATTTTCGTGACCGACGATCGCGGCCAGCACGAAGTGCAACTGCAGTGGCTGCAAGGCGAACGCGGCTAAGTTCCAACCCTTTTTTACGCTTAGAGACTCTTCACCTGCTTATGCGCATCGAACCTCGTCCACTGCCTGAAACCCTGCCTTTTCTGGGCGAAATGCCAACCCTGCTGACCCGTCTTTACGCTGCTCGGGGTGTGCAGTCGCAAGCAGAACTGGACAAGAGCCTGGCGCGGCTGATTCCGTATCAGCAGCTCAAGGGCATCGATGCTGCGGTGGACTTGCTGGTGGTCGCGCTTGAGCAGCGCCAGCGCATCCTGATCGTCGGCGACTTTGACGCCGATGGCGCCACAGCCAGCACCGTGGGCATGCTGGGTCTGCGCCTGCTGGGGGCGGCCCATGTCGATTACCTGGTGCCTAACCGCTTCGAATATGGCTACGGCTTGACCCCGGAAATCGTCGAAGTTGCGCTGACCCGTACGCCGCAGCTGTTGATCACGGTCGATAACGGAATTTCCAGTATCGAAGGTGTGGCCGCAGCCAAAAAAGCTGGTTTGAGCGTGCTGGTTACCGACCACCACTTGCCGGGCAGTGAATTGCCGGCCGCGGATGCCATCGTCAACCCCAACCAGCCCGGCTGCGAGTTCCCGAGCAAGGCGCTGGCGGGGGTAGGGGTGATCTTCTATGTGCTGATCGCTTTGCGCGCGCGCTTGAACAGCCTGGGCTGGTACCAGAACAGCAAGGCGCCGAATATTGCCGAATTGCTGGATCTGGTGGCGCTGGGCAGCGTCGCGGACGTGGTGCCGCTGGATGCGAACAACCGCATCCTGGTACACCAGGGGCTTGAGCGCATCCGTGCCGGGCGTGCCCGGCCCGGGCTCAAGGCTATTCTGGAAGTGGCCAAGCGTGACCATTCGAAAATTACCTCCACCGACCTGGGTTTTATCCTCGGGCCGCGCCTGAATGCCGCCGGGCGCCTGGACGACATGAGCCTGGGTATCGAATGCCTGCTCACCGATGACGCCAATGCCGCACGGGAAATGGCTGCGCAACTGGACGAAATGAACCAGGACCGTAAATCCATCGAGCAGGGCATGCAACGTGAAGCGCTGGCCCAGCTCAAGGATCTGACCATCGACAGCATGCCGTTTGGCCTGTGCCTGTTCGACCCCGAGTGGCACCAGGGAGTGATCGGAATTCTGGCTTCGCGGCTCAAGGAGCGTTACTTCCGCCCGACTTTTGCCTTTGCCGATGCCGGGGATGGCATGCTCAAGGGCTCCGGCCGATCGGTGCCGGGCTTTCATATTCGTGATGCACTGAGTGTGGTGGCTGCACAGCATCCGGACTTGATCAGCAAATACGGTGGCCATGCCATGGCGGCTGGCCTGACTTTGCCTGAGGCTAACTTCCCGCTGTTCTGTGAGGCCTTTGATGCTGAAGTGCGGCGTCAATTGCGTGAAGAAGACCTGACCGGGCGCATGCTGTCTGACGGCAGCCTGGCAGTGGAAGAGTTTCACCTGGAGCTGGCGCGTGCCCTGCGCAATGCCGGGCCATGGGGGCAGCACTTTCCCGAACCGCTGTTCCACGGGGTATTCCAGTTGGTGGAGCAACGCATCGTGGGGGAGCGGCATTTGAAAGTCGTGCTCAAGACCGAATGCGGCAGCGTAAAGCTCGACGGCATTGCTTTCGGGATCGACCGCGAAGTGTGGCCGAACCCGACCATTCGCTGGGTGGAACTGGCCTACAAGCTTGACCTCAACGAATTTCGCGGCAACGAAACCGTACAGTTGATGATTGCCCATATCGAGCCGCGCTAATCCGCCAATCCCCTGTGGGAGCGGGCTTGCTCGCGATGCTTTCACCGCGGTTGGCCTGACAGGCCGCGGTGCCCGTATCGCGAGCAAGCCCGCTCCCACCAAAACCACCACGTCCCGTTGCGATATGAACTCCCCCTCATCCAGTGTTGTCGACTAGGCTCTTCAGAAGTACTTGGAGCCTGCCCACTGGAATTAGAGGTGACCCATGAGTCTGCTGCTCGAACCCTATACCCTGCGCCAACTGACCCTTCTTAACCGCATTGCGGTCTCGCCAATGTGCCAGTACTCCAGCGTCGATGGGCTGGCAAATGACTGGCACCTGGTCCACCTGGGCAGCCGTGCCGTTGGCGGCGCCGGGCTGATTTTTACCGAAGCCACTGCCGTCACCCCCGAAGGCCGTATCACTGCCCAGGATCTGGGCCTGTGGAACGACGAGCAGATTGAACCCCTGCAACGCATCACCCGCTTTATTCGCTCCCAGGGCGCTGTAGCCGGCATCCAGCTGGCCCATGCCGGGCGTAAGGCCAGCACCCACCGCCCCTGGTTGGGCAAGCATGGCAGCGTCAAGGTGGAGGAGGGCGGCTGGGTGCCTGTCGGGCCGTCACCCATTGCCTTCGACCCACAGCACACTGCGCCAGTGCAACTGGACGAGACCCAGATCAATGAGGTTATCCAGGCGTTCGTGGCTGCCGTCAAGCGAGCGCTGGAGGCTGGCTTCTCGGTGGTTGAAGTACATGCTGCTCATGGTTACTTGTTGCATCAATTTCTTTCACCGTTGAGCAACCAGCGACGTGACCAATACGGCGGTTCGTTCGAGAATCGCATCCGTCTGGTGTTGGAAGTCACCGAGGCCGTGCGCGGTGTATGGCCGCAGGAGCTACCGCTGTTTGTGCGGGTCTCGGCCACCGACTGGGTGGAAGACGGCTGGAACCCTGACGAAACCGTCGAACTGGCACGACGCCTCAAGGCATTGGGCGTGGACCTGATCGACGTGTCTTCGGGCGGTACCGCAGCCAATGCCGAGATTCCGGTGGGGCCTGGCTACCAGACCCGTTTTGCCGAGCGCGTGCGCAAGGAGGCCTGCATTGCCACCGGTACGGTGGGCATGATCACCGAACCGGCCCAGGCCGAGCATATTTTGCGTACCGGGCAGGCCAACCTGATCCTGCTGGCGCGTGAACTGTTGCGTGACCCGTATTGGCCGTTGCATGCAGACGATGACCTGGGCGGTAAAAAGGCCATCTGGCCAGCCCAGTACCAGCGCGCGACCCATCGCGACCAACCGATTCATGAGTCCGACCTGCGCGACTGATAGCCAGTGCTCTTTACGATAAACCTGCCTGCGGGCGGGTTTTCTGGCGCCCCCTGACCCTGTTAAGAGAGGATGCTTATGAGTTTGCTCGACCAACTGCTTAAATCCGGCCAACAGATGCTGGCGAAAAAAACCGGCGCCCAAGGCAGCGCCTCCCGTGACGATAAAGGCGGCCTGGGTGACCTGCTCGGGTCTGGTGGCCTGGGCGGCCTGCTTTCCGGCGCGGGTGGCGGCGCTCTGGCAGCCAGTGCCCTGGGGCTGCTGCTGGGCAACAAGAGTGCGCGCAAATACGGTGGTCAGGCACTGACCTATGGCGGCCTTGCCGCCCTGGGCGTTCTGGCCTACAAGGCCTACGGCAACTGGCAGGCCAATCAGGGCACGGCACCGCAGACCGAGCCGCAAACCATTGACCGTGTTCCGGCGCCGCAAGTGGAGCAACACAGCCAGGCGATCCTCAAGGCCCTGGTGGCTGCTGCCAAGGCTGATGGGCATGTGGATGAGCGTGAGCGCCAACTGATCGATGGCGAGTTGAACAAACTCAATGGCGACCCTGCATTGCGCCAATGGCTGCAAGCTGAACTGAACAAGCCGCTGGACCCGGCAGAGGTTGCCAGAGCTGCCAGCACCCCGGAAATCGCGGCCGAAATGTATATCGCCAGCCTGATTCTGGTGGATGAAGAACATTTCATGGAGCGCGCCTATCTGGAAGAGCTGGCCAAACAGCTCAAGCTCGACCCGGGGCTCAAGATCGAGCTGGAAGCCCAGGTCAAGCAGGCGCAGGGCTAGCGCACTCTGTGGGCGCGAGCCTGCATCACGATGCAGGCGCCGCAACATGCTTGTTTTAGACGCTCCGAGCCGCAACGGCCCGGGGCGTTTTTTTATGCTTCGTGGCTTCGATCCACTGCAACTTCCCCGTCATAATCCCCTGTTAGCCTGCCCGCCAGAAATAATTTGTTACGTGTAATCAGGAAGCCGCAATGAGCGACAAGAAAGACCAGGACACCCAACGCCCGGCCGACAGCAGCCGCCGTCGCTTCCTCGCCGGTGCTGCCGCACTGGGCGTTGGCGCGGCCACCTTGAGCGCTTGCGGCAGCAGTCAGCATGAACCCCCCGTCAGGCCGCAACCGCTGACCCCGGCCGAGCTGGACAAAAAGCTCCACGAACAGGTCAAGACCATCGTGGTGATCTATGCCGAGAACCGCAGCTTCAACAACCTGTTTGCAAACTTCCCCGGTGTCGAGAAGCCGTTGTCGGCCCTCAAACCCGCCGACTACCAGCAACGCGACCGTGATGGCAGCCTGCTACAGACCCTGCCACCGATATGGGGCGGGCTGCTGCAAGTGGGACCGCAGACGGTAGACGGCGTGACCTATGCGCCGGGTGAGCAGTTTCAGGAGAACCTGCCCAACGCCCCCTTCGCGCTGAAAGGGCCGAATCAGCAAGATCTGCCGTTGAATCTGGTGACCCGCGACCTGTGGCATGTGTTCTATCAGAACCAGATGCAGATCAACGATGGCAAGAACGACCAGTTCGTGGCCTGGGGGGATTCCGGCGGCTTGCCCATGGGCTACTACGCCCAGTCGCAGTATTCGCTGCGTCTGTGGGACGTAGCCCGTGAATTCGTACTGTGCGACAACTTCTTCCAGGGGGCTTTTGGCGGTTCGTTCCTTAACCACCAATACCTGATCAGCGCAGCGGTGCCGTTCTATCCGAACGCGAATACCTCTGTTGCCGAGGCGCAGATTGCTGTTTTGCAGGGCGATGACCCTGCCGGTACACGCTTGAAGCCTCTGGACAAATCCCCGGCCAGCGCCATGACCGGCGCCGCGCAGTTCGGTCCCAGCGCTCTTACTCCGGACGGTTTTGCAGTCAACACCATGGCGCCGCCTTACTGGCCGACCTGGATCCGCGACCCCGAGCGTCCCGACTATGCCAAGCCCGACCTGCCAAGCGTACTGGTGCCACAAAGCCATGAGCATATCGGCGACAAACTGAGCAAAAAGAACATTGACTGGGCCTGGTACGCGGGGGCCTGGCAGGCCACGCTGGAGCAGTTCAAGGGCTCGGACGGGATCCCCAAGATCCCCAACTTCCAGTACCACCACCAGCCATTCAACTACTTTGTTCAACAAGGTCCGCAGAACCCGCAGGAGCGCAGCAAGCGCCTGCGCGACGCAGGCCTGGGCGATGAGTCTGGCAGCAACCGCTTTCTGGCTGACGCCGAGGCTGGCAGCCTGCCTGCCGTGAGTTTCTACAAGCCTCAGGGCAACCTCAACCTGCACGCTGGCTATGCCGATGTGGCTGCCGGTGACCGGCACCTTGACCGTGTGCTCAAGGTGCTGCGCAACAGCCCGCAATGGCAAAACATGGTGATCGTGCTTACCGTGGACGAAAACGGTGGCTGGTGGGATCACGTTGCACCGCCCAAAGGTGATCGCTGGGGGCCGGGTACAAGGATTCCGGCTCTAGTGGTATCACCTTTCGCACGCAAGGGGACGGTGGATCACACGGTGTATGACACCGCTTCGATTCTGCGCCTGATTAGCCGGGTGCATCAGCTGGAAGTGCTGGATGGCCTCAAGCAACGTGACGATGCCATGAAGGCGCGGGGGCAAGCGCCCATGGGCGACCTGACCAATGCATTGATGTTTTGACAACAGCCCCCCCACAGGTTTGAAGTTTTGCATGTAGGAATTTTTGTCTATTGCTGTGAGATCTGTCTCAACGCCTGTACGAATCATTGCTTACCCTCGGCTATACTCACCTTCATTTGAATGGCACCCGAGGATCGACTGTGAAGAACTGGACGTTACGCCAACGCATCTTGGCGAGCTTTGCTGTAATCATCGCCATTATGCTGCTGATGGTTGTTGCGTCTTACTCGCGCCTGCTGTCGATCGAAACCAGTGAAGAAAAGGTGCAAACCGACTCGATTCCTGGGGTCTATTACAGTTCGATGATTCGTAGCGCCTGGGTCGACAGCTATGTCCTGACCCTGGAGCTGGTGGGCTCGCTTAATCAGCGTGACCTGACCAACGAAGACCGCAAGTTGTACGCCAGCTACGAAGACCGCTTGAACAAAGAACTGGATAACTATCGCGGCACTATTTTTGAAGGTGAAGACAGGGCCCACTTCGACGACTTCGAGCGTCTGCATGGAGAGTACGGCGTGGTGTTGGCGAAAATTCTTGATCTCTATCAGAACAAGGATTACGCCCAGGCCCACAAGGTGCTTAGTGAGCAACTGGCTCCAGCCTGGATGGAAGGCCGCAAGTTGCTCAACAGCATCATTGAAGGCAACAGCGAGTCGGCCAAGCTCGCCACTGACAATATTGGTCACGCCGTATTGACTGCCAAGATCAGCATGATCATTTCCCTGGTTATTGCCGTACTTGCAGCAGCGCTGTGTGGCTTCCTGTTGCTGCGCGCAATCATGTCGCCGATGCAGCGTATCGTCACGATTCTGGAAGTGATGCGTTCCGGTGACCTGAGCTCGCGCTTGAATCTGGAGCGCAAGGACGAGTTTGGCGCGGTGGAAACCGGCTTCAACGACATGATGGCCGAGCTGACTACGTTGGTGTCCCAGGCCCAGCGCTCTTCGGTGCAGGTCACTACGTCGGTTACGGAAATTGCCGCTACCTCCAAGCAACAACAGGCCACAGCAACTGAAACCGCAGCCACCACTACGGAAATAGGTGCAACTTCCCGGGAAATTGCCGCCACGTCCCGTGACCTGGTGCGCACCATGACCGAAGTGACCTCGGCAGCCGACCAGGCCTCGATCCTGGCCGGTTCCGGGCAGCAGGGCCTGGCCCGCATGGAAGAAACCATGCACTCGGTGATGGGGGCTGCCGATCTGGTCAACGCCAAACTGGCGATCCTCAACGAGAAGGCCGGTAACATCAATCAGGTGGTGGTGACCATCGTCAAGGTCGCCGACCAGACCAACTTGCTATCGCTTAACGCGGCCATTGAAGCTGAAAAAGCCGGTGAATACGGCCGCGGTTTTGCTGTGGTTGCTACCGAAGTGCGCCGTTTGGCCGACCAGACTGCCGTGGCTACCTACGATATCGAGCAGATGGTGCGCGAGATTCAGTCGGCAGTGTCGGCGGGCGTGATGGGCATGGACAAGTTCTCTGAAGAAGTACGCCGCGGCATGTCCGAAGTGCAGCAAGTGGGCGAGCAGCTGTCGCAGATCATCCATCAGGTTCAGGCCCTGGCGCCGCGTGTACTGATGGTCAATGAAGGCATGCAGGCTCAAGCTACGGGCGCCGAGCAGATCAACCTTGCGCTGGTGCAATTGGGTGATGCCAGCAGCCAGACCGTTGAGTCCCTGCGTCAGGCCAGCTTCGCGATCGACGAATTGAGTCAGGTTGCCGTTGGGTTGCGCAGCGGCGTTTCGCGTTTCAAAGTCTGATGAGCGAGCTTTCAGCCAAAAAACCGGGCGCCAAGGTGTCGCAAAAACGCCTGTTTCTGGTGTTTTATATTGGTAACGAGCGCTATGCACTGGCCGCTGGCGATGTGGTCGAAGTGTTGCCGCGCTTGCCACTCAAGCCCATAGCCCATGCCCCCGAGTGGGTAGCGGGGGTTTTTGCTCATCGTGATCGAATGGTTCCGGTGATCGATATCAGTGCCATGACCTTTGGAACCGCCGCCGTAGCCCGCACCAGCACCCGGCTGGTGCTGGTCAATTATCGCGGGCAATTGCTCGGCCTGTTGCTTGAACAGGCCAGTGACACTTTGCGCTGCGATCCGGCGGAGTTTCAGCCCTACGGTGTCGATAACCGCGATGCGCCTTACCTGGGACCGGTGCGCAAAGATGAGGCCGGGCTGTTGCAGTGGTTAAGTGTCGACGATCTGCTCAGCCCTGCGGTGTCTGCTCTGCTTTTTGCCCAGGGCGAAGATGACACCTGCGTCCAGGTGGCGCCATGAGTCTTGATCAGCGTTTTTTTGACTATTTGAAGCAGCGCATCGGCCTGGATGTGGCATCGGTCGGCCCGGCGATTATCGAACGTGCCGTACGCCAGCGCTGCATTGCATTGGGCATGGCTGATAACGATCGCTACTGGCAGCGCCTGCTCAGTTCCCAGGATGAACAGCAAGCCCTGATCGAATCGGTGATCGTGCCCGAGACCTGGTTCTTCCGTTACCCCGAATCCTTTGCCACCCTGGGCCGCCTGGCCAGGCAGCGCCTGGCGGAAATCGGCAGCCGACGCCCGTTGCGTATCCTGAGTCTGCCGTGTTCGACCGGCGAAGAGCCGTATTCGATTGCCATGGCACTGTTCGATGCCGGCTTTGCTGCACACCAATTCAAGGTCGACGCCCTGGATGTCAGTCCGCTTTCGGTGCAGCGTGCGCAAAACGCGCTGTATGGCAAAAACTCCTTTCGAGGTCAGCCAACAGATTTTCGTGAGCGCTACTTCTGTGTCGAGAGCGATGGTTATCAGTTGTCGGAGCGGGTCTGCGGGCAGGTCAGCTTCACCGCAGGCAATCTGCTGGATCCGATACTGCTCGCCAGCCACGAGCCTTATGACTTTGTGTTCTGCCGCAACCTGTTGATCTACTTTGATCTTAAAACCCAGCAGCAGGCCCTTGATGTGCTCAAGCGCCTGACCCGTGATGATGGTGTTTTATTTATAGGTCCGGCCGAAGGCAGCTTGCTCAACCGGCTGGGCATGCGTTCGATCGGTGCTCCGCAGTCGTTTGCCTTTTGCCACAATCATGAGCCATTGCCGGCAGCGCGCCCTGTGCTTGCCGAACTCAAGCCACTGGCACGACCAAAAGCGCCAGCGCCTGTGCCGACACCGGCCAGCCGGCCTTTTGCCCCGCGCGCGCAAGCCCCGATCGGGCAAAAATCGGCTTCGCCAGTGGATGGGCCGGGTCTGTTGCTTGAACAGATTGCCAGCCTGGCCAATGAAGGCAAAAGCCTTGAGGCGCGTGCGGTCTGCGAACAGTTCTTGCAGCGGCATGACCCGCAGGCCGAGGTGTTTTACTGGTTGGGCCTGCTCAGCGATGTGCAGGGCCAGACCTCAGAGGCCCAGGGCTTCTATCGCAAGGCGCTGTACCTGGAACCCCAGCATTCGGAAGCGCTGGCCCATCTGGCAGCGCTGTTGGCTTCACAAGGCGATGAAGCAGGCGCCCGGCGCTTGCACGAGCGCGCAGCCCGTAACGGGCGTTCCACTCAAAGTGAGCGTAAACAATGAGCGCTTTAGCAGCACAGAGCTTGATTCACTCCGAAGCGCAGGCCATTGATGACTGCTGGAACCGCATTGGCATCTACGGTGACAAAAGCTGCCCGTTGCTGCCCCAGCATATCCATTGCCGCAACTGCGACACGTATGCTGCTGCCGCGACCCGTTTGCTCGACCGCTATTCATTTGAGCAGCAAAGCCAGGAGCTTTATGCCCCGCAGGCCCATGAGCAAAAGGTTGCAACCTGCTCACTGGTGATTTTCCGCCTGAGTGAGGAGTGGCTGGGGCTGCCCACGCGTTGCCTGGATGAAGTGGCACCGATGCAAACCATTCACTCCCTGCCGCACCAGCGTTCCCGGGCCTTGCGCGGTGTGGCCAATGTGCGCGGTACTCTGGTGCCGTGCCTGTCGCTGGTTGAACTGCTGGGGCTTGACCCAGCCACGCCGGGAGCCTCCTCGCAGCGGGTGATGCCGCGCATGCTGATTGTGGCCGCCCACGGTGGAGCCGTGGTGCTGCCGGTGGATGAGGTGGATGGCATTCATAATATTGCCGAGGGCGACATCAATGCTGCATCGCTCTCCGGCGAGCATGTCAGCGCCAAATACACCCGGGGTGTGCTGCAGTGGAAAACCCGCAGCCTGCGTTTACTGGATGAAGAGCAACTGTTGAGCGCAATCACCCGGAGCCTGACATGACCCCCGAGCAAATGCGCGACGCCTCGCTGCTTGAGCTGTTCAGCCTGGAGGCCGAGGCGCAAACCCAGGTGCTCAACGAAGGCCTGCTGGCGCTGGAACGCAACCCGACCCAGGCTGACCAGCTGGAAGCCTGCATGCGCGCGGCCCACTCGCTCAAGGGCGCAGCCCGGATTGTCGGGGTGGATGCCGGGGTCAGCGTGTCCCATGTCATGGAAGACTGCCTGGTCAGTGCCCAGGAAGGCCGTTTGTACCTGCAACGCGAACACATTGATGCCTTGTTGCAAGGTACCGACCTGCTGATGCGCATTGCCACCCCCGGCAACACTGTCACGCCTCACGACATCGACGCCTATGTGGCGCACATGAATGAGCTGCTGGATCCGTCTGCCCCCGGTGCGCGGGTGGCGCCGCCCGAATTTGACGTGTCGCAGCTGTTGTTGATGCCCTCGCCAGCAGTACCCGAATTTGCGCCAGAACCTGTGGTTGAGCGTCAGGTCGAGGTGCCAGCCGAGCCGGCAGCGGAGCCAGCACGTCGCCCCCAGCGTCTGACCGAAAGCGGCGAGCGGGTACTGCGGGTCACGGCCCAGCGCCTTAACAGCCTGCTCGATCTGTCGAGCAAATCCCTGGTGGAAACCCAGCGCCTCAAGCCCTTTCTGGTGACATTGCAACGGCTTAAACGCATGCAAAGCACCAACTTGCGGGCCATGGACACGCTCAATGAACACCTCAAGGTCTCGGGCATCAGCCATGAAGCCGAGCAGGCACTGGTCGATGCCCGGCAGATGCTGGCCGAGTCCCAGCACCTGCTCAGCGAGCAGACCGCCGAACTTGACGAATTTTGCTGGCAGGCTGGCCAGCGTGCGCAATTGCTCTACGACACTGCACTGGCGTGTCGCATGCGGCCCTTCGCCGATGTGCTGGTCGGGCAGGAGCGCATGGTGCGTGATTTGGGTCGCGCCCTGGGCAAGCAGATCCGCCTGGAAATCGAAGGCGAGAAAACCCAGGTTGACCGCGACGTGCTGGAAAAGCTCGAAGCACCCTTGATCCATTTATTGCGCAATGCCGTCGACCACGGTATTGAAACCCCGGAACAGCGCTTGCTGGCGGGTAAACCGGCCGAAGGCCTGATCCGCCTGCGCATCTCCCATCAGGCCGGTCTGCTGGTGCTGGAGTTGAGCGATGACGGTGCCGGTGTCGATCTGGACCGTTTGCGTCGCACCATCGTCGAGCGTCAGTTGTCCACCGAGGAGACGGTGGCGCAACTGAGCGAAGAAGAGCTGCTGACCTTTCTGTTTTTACCCGGTTTCAGTCTGCGCGACACCGTCACCGAAGTATCGGGGCGCGGTGTGGGGCTGGATGCCGTACAGCATATGGTGCGCCTGTTGCGCGGTGCCATTGTGCTGGAGCACACCCCCCAGCATGGCAGCCGCTTCCATCTTGAAGTGCCGTTGACTCTGTCGGTGGTGCGCAGCCTGGTGGTTGAAGTGGCCGACGAAGCCTATGCCTTCCCGCTGGCCCATATCGAGCGCATGCGCGACCTTGAGCCCGACGACATCGTGCAGCTCGAAGGCCGTCAGCACTTCTGGCATGAAGGCCGCCATGTGGGGCTGGTTGCCGCCAGCCAATTGTTGCAGCGCCCTGCCAGCCAGAGCGATGACGAAACCCTCAAGGTGGTGGTGATTCGCGAACGCGACGCGGTCTATGGCGTGGCCGTTGAGCGCTTTATCGGCGAGCGCACCCTGGTGGTCCTGCCCCTTGATCCGCGTCTGGGCAAGGTCCAGGACATTTCCGCCGGGGCCTTGCTGGATGATGGTTCACCGGTGCTGATCGTAGATGTCGAAGACATGCTGCGTTCGGTAGACAAACTGCTTAATACCGGGCGTCTTGAGCGTATCGACCGGCGTAACCGGCACACCGCCGAATTGACCCGCAAACGTATTCTGGTGGTGGATGACTCATTGACGGTGCGCGAACTGCAACGCAAGTTGCTGATTAACCGTGGTTATGAAGTGGCTGTGGCGGTTGACGGCATGGACGGCTGGAACGCGCTGCGTGCCGAACATTTCGATTTGTTGATTACCGACATCGATATGCCGCGCATGGATGGCATCGAACTGGTTACCCTGTTGCGTCGCGATAACCGATTGCAATCAATGCCGGTGATGGTGGTGTCGTACAAAGATCGTGAAGAAGACCGTCGGCGCGGCCTGGATGCAGGCGCCGACTATTATCTAGCCAAAGCGAGTTTCCATGACGATGCCCTGCTCGACGCAGTGGTTGAACTCATTGGTGGAGCCCAGACATGAGAATCGCCATCGTCAACGATATGCCCCTGGCGGTTGAGGCCTTGCGCCGGGCGCTGGCGTTCGAACCCGCGCACCATGTGATCTGGGTTGCCGGTGATGGTCAGGAGGCGGTGCGCCTGTGCGCCGAGAACACCCCGGACCTGATTCTGATGGACTTGATCATGCCGGTCATGGACGGCGTCGAGGCCACGCGCCGGATCATGGCTGAAAGCCCTTGTGCGATTGTGATTGTCACCATCGACCGCGAGCAGAATGTGCACCGTGTTTTTGAGGCCATGGGCTTTGGTGCGCTGGATGTGGTGGATACCCCCGTGCTGGGCGGCAGCAACCCCAGAGAGGCGGCGGCGCCTTTGCTGCGCAAGATACTCAATGTTGGCTGGTTGATGGGGCAGAGTGAGAAACGGGTCAAGCCGGTAGTGACCCATGCTCGTGTACCGGGTGTGCGGGCAGGGCTGGTGGCCATCGGTTCGTCGGCAGGTGGTCCGGCTGCACTTGAAACCCTGCTTAAAGGTCTGCCGAGAAACTTTGAGGCAGCTATCGTACTGGTTCAGCACGTTGATCAGGTGTTTGCTGCAGGTATGGCCGAGTGGCTGAGCACTTCGTGCGGACTTGATGTGCGCCTGGCCCGCGACGGGGAGACGCCGCAGGTGGGCACTGTGCTGCTGGCGGGCACCAATCACCATATCAGGCTATTGAAAAATGGCACGCTGGCTTACACCGCCGAGCCGGTCAATGAGATTTATCGGCCATCGATCGATGTTTTTTTTGAAAGTGTTGCCCGCTACTGGAATGGTGAAGCGGTGGGAGTGCTGTTGACCGGCATGGGGCGTGACGGGGCTCAAGGTCTTAAACTCATGCGCCAGCAGGGGTTTCTCACCATTGCCCAGGATCAGCAGAGCAGCTCGGTGTACGGAATGCCCAAAGCGGCAGCGGCCATCGATGCCGCAGTCGAGATTCGCCCATTGGACAAGATTGCGCCACGCTTGCTGGAGAAATTTGCCAAATGACTGGTAGAACCCGGCAAGAGTGGCTTGAAGGCAGTAATTCAGGTGAACGCGCATGAGCGACTTGCAGTTGGACGACGTTAAAACTGATGAAAACGCGGCCATGGTGTTGCTGGTAGACGATCAGGCAATGATCGGCGAAGCCGTGCGCCGAGGGTTGGCCCTTGAACAGAACATTGATTTTCACTTCTGTGCCGACCCGCACCAGGCCATTGCCCAGGCTATCCGCATCAAGCCGACGGTGATTTTGCAGGATCTGGTGATGCCGGGCCTGGACGGCTTGAGCCTGGTGCGCGAATACCGCAACCACCCGGCGACGCAAAATATCCCGATTATCGTGTTGTCCACCAAAGAGGACCCGTTGATCAAAAGCGCGGCGTTCTCGGCCGGGGCCAATGATTACCTGGTGAAGCTGCCGGACAACATCGAACTGGTGGCGCGTATCCGCTATCACTCGCGCTCCTACATGACGCTGTTGCAGCGTGATGCTGCCTACCGTGCGCTACGGGTCAGCCAACAGCAATTGCTGGACACCAATCTGGTGCTGCAACGGCTGATGAACTCCGATGGCCTGACCGGGCTGTCCAACCGCCGCCACTTTGATGAATACCTTGAGCTGGAATGGCGTCGCGCCATGCGTGAGCAGAACCAATTGTCGTTGTTGATGATCGATGTTGATTACTTCAAATCATACAACGACTCATTTGGCCATCTGGACGGCGATGAAGCGTTGCGCAAGGTGGCGGCGGGCATCCGTGATGCCAGCAGCCGGCCATCTGACTTGCCGGCCCGTTATGGCGGTGAGGAATTTGCCATTGTACTGCCCAACACTTCCCAGGGCGGCGCGCGGCTGGTGGCAGAAAAACTGCGCATGGCGGTTGAAGCGATGAAAATCCCGCATATTTCGCCGACAGCAGGCTCCAGCCTGACCATCAGTATTGGCCTGTCGACCATGACCCCGCAGCAGGGTAGCAACTGCCGTGAGCTGATTTCGGCGGCGGACAAGGGGCTTTACCTGGCCAAGAAGAATGGGCGTAATCAGGTGGGTATTGAGTGATTGCTCTCAAGACCTTGTCGCTTGCATCGCAGGCAAGCCAGCTTCCACAGGTTTTGTGTCGTTCACACAGCCGGAGTGCTTACAGCACTGTCGTGGGAGCGAGCCTGCGCGCGATGGCATCAACGGTGACTGCTTTGCCGCACGCTACAGGTTTCCCGGGAGCAGGCGGGCCAGGGTAGTCCTAAGGGTATCCACCAGGGTGCGGGTGGTCTGGTCGATTTCGATATTGACCCGGTCGCCCACCCGCAAGCTGCTCAAATTGGTCAGGGCGAGTGTTTGCGCAATCAGGTTGACCGTCACCCAGTGCCGCTCTTCATCCAGGCTATCGATGGTGAGGCTGCAGCCATGCATACCGACAAAACCCTTTTTGAACAGGTAGGCAAAGGTCGACGCATCCAGCTGGAGTTGCGCAGTCACCGTTTCGCCCAGTGGCTGCCACGACACGACCTGCGCGGTACTTTCAACATGGCCGTACAGTGCGTGCCCGCCATTCTCATCGCCAGTTCGATGTGAGCGTTCAATATTGACCTGCTCATCGATACTCAAGTGTTTGAGTGTCGTGATTTCGGCCGTTCGGTGAGAAATATCAAACGTCGCGGTGCCTGCAGAGTAGGCAACGACGGTCAGGCAGGTGCCGTTGACCGACACGCTGGCACCGATATCAACGTTTTCGAATAGAGAGGCTTTCTGGGCCAGGACGATACGTTTGTGCCCAGCCTGCGTGTGCACCGACAGCACCCGGGCAGTGCCTTGAACAATTCCGGTATACATCAGGCAGCCCTCCTTTTAAGCAGCATCAAGCCAGTGGAATACGCGGTTTTGTATTCTGCGGCGCAATAGTGCTCATAGAGTTTTTGATAGTAAGCGGCGATTGCCAGGTCGCGGACGCTTTCTTCGAACTGGCCATAGACCACGGAGCCGCTACCCAGGTGCCAATCCCTGAAATCTTCAAACGTCTTGAAGTGCACGGGTTCCTCGATACGGTGCGAGCGAATGATCTCGAAACCGTGAAGTGCCGTGACAAGGGAGTGCCTGTTGAACCTGAAATCATCGAATACCACGGGCTCGGCAATACAGGGGTATTGCTGGCGGATAGCGGTCAGCACCCGCTCCTGGATTGATCGCTCACCTTGTACATAATCGAAGTCGAACGCACAGGATAAATATAAGTAACCGCCCGGTTTCAAAGCCCTGAATAATTTATCGATAACGGTTTGTTCGTTGGGAATAAACCAATGCAGGCAGGCGGCACAGACGGCTGCGTCAAACGCTGGCCAGTGTTCGAGGGAACAGTCCAGGAAGTCGCTGACCATAAATCTGATATTGGGTGCTGCATGAGCGCGGTTGGCGTACGCAATCATGTCAGCGGAAATATCAATGCCCACGTACTGCTCAATCTTTTCTTTGTCCGTGAAGAGCAGGGTATTACCGGTTCCGCACCCGACATCCAGCAATGTGCCTTGGGGGGGCGCGAACGACAGCAATAGTTTCAAACAGCGTCTCTGCAGGTTTTTGGAGGTGCGTTGATAATTTTCGGGAGTAAACCAGACATTCTCCATTTTCTGTTTCCTCGTATCAGTCAACGATAGGGGGCAAGCCATAGCGACCTTGTCCAGGTTGCAGTCCTAGTTGTTCCCTGACCTGCCTGGGGGTGGCGGGTGTCAACTCCTGCAGGTTGGCAATGGCGGTGATGCGCTCGAGCAGGCTGCGATTACTCGCCAGGGTGGTGCGTTTATGGTCGAGCCAGATATTGTCTTCAAGGCCGATGCGGATGCCGTGACCAGAGGCGAGAGCCAGGGTATTGCTGCGCAGTTGATAGCTGCCCAGCCCGGCGAAAGAACTGACGACATTGCCCGGCAGTGAGCTGGTAATGGCTGCCATGTGCGCAAAACTGGGCTGTGCGCCAAAAATATTGCCCAGCAAAATATTGGCGTAGACAGTGGGCGGCATTAACGATTTTTTGATCAGGCAATGCAGGTAGTTCGACATGCCGCTATCAAATATCTCAACCTCGGGCGAGATGCCTTTTAGCGCCATTTGTTCGGCGAGGTAGTTGATTGTCGCCGGGGCATTAATGCTGGGCTGCGTGGAAAAGTTCATGGACGACAAGGTCAATGAACCCATATCGGGTTTTGCGTCACCGTCCAATGACAGGGGCAGCGCTCTGAGAGTCGGATCGGAAATGTTTCGACCACTGAGTGAGGCGCATAAAATCAGTTGTTTATTATATTTTCTGATGCCTTCGAAGAGAGTGGCAAATGTGTTGAGGTCGCAGGTCGGTTCGCCGGTTTTTTGATCCCTGGCGTGCAGGTGCGCAATGGACGCACCCAGTTCGGCGGCCATCAATACATCGTCGATAATTTCTGAGGTGCTGATGGGTGTGTGGGGGTTCATCTGCTTTGTTGGTAGCATGCCTGTAGGTGAAAAATTCAGAATGTAAGTGCTCATTGCGATCACCATTTTTTGTTTTTCAAGTTGATCGTATGGTGTTTTTTATTGATTTTGCTGCGCAGGTAGTCCTCGTTTTCGACGGTCAGGAAAACCCCGGAGGGCAGGGTGGTATTGATGGTGATATCGCAATTTTCCAGGGCCAGGATTTTTGCCGGGTTGTTGGTAATCAGGTCGATGTGATGAATATGCAGGGCCTTGAGCATGGCCCCCGCACTTTCAAACTCTCTCAAGTCATCGGCGTACCCGAGCATCTCGTTGGCAGTGAAGGTATCAATGCCCTGGTTTTGCAGCAGGTAGGCATCGAACTTGGAGTACAGGCCAATACCGCGCCCTTCCTGACGCAGATAGATCAATACGCCACCCCCTCGCGCGGCTATTTGCGACAGGGCTTCTTTGAGCTGGGCGCCGCAATCGCAACGCTTTGAGCCGAATACATCGCCTGTCAGGCACTCGGAATGAACCCGGGTGAGTACGGGAGTGGTTTGACAGTCACCAATCAATAGCGCGAAGTGTTCTTTATCGACACCTTCAAATGACACAAATCGGGTGAGTTGAGGAACGCCCTCTATCGGAATTTCAACGGTGGTTTTCAACGTCAATGCTTTCATCTTCAGCTCCTTGCGTAACACCACATGAGTACGGGACATACCCAGGTTTTCCGTTAATCGGACTTGAAGTGCATGGGGTCGATATGGCTCCTGTTTGAGTTGGGCAGGCGCAGTGCGCCCAGCACGGTAAGAAGTGACGCAAGCGTCACGGTGGACATGCCGATCGTGAAGAACGGCAGGTGTTCGGGAATAAAGAAGGCACTCAGAAGGGCAGGTACTGCCTGGCCGATCAGGGCGTTGTGTTGCATCACCGAACTGATCAGGATATTGGCGTGATGCATGCGGTGCTGTTGCACATTGCGCAGTGCGGTGGATGAGTAGCCGAGAAATTGAAATGAGCGTGCGCAACCGTGTAGAAAACACATCAACCACAGTGCCGGTAGTTGGCTGAGCAGTGGCGGGAAAAGAAACAGGCCCAACGTGACGGATGTCGTCAGTGCCGAATAGATGAAATAGCGTTTCAGGCAGCGGCAGCCCGTTAATAGCCGGACTGCCAGTGGTTTTGAAACAAGGTTGCCGGCGAAAATAAACAACAGGCAGTGGCCAATCGAAACGGGCGAATAATTCGAGTTTTTCATGAGGTGAATAATCAGCAGCGTTGGAAATGCATAAATGCTGATACGGAACAAACTGCCGGAGAAAATGTTGAACTTGAACGCCGGATCATTGAGCAAGGACAAATCAAACAATTGCGCCTTCGCGTGCTGGTGCAGCCTTGTGCACAGTCGTTTGCTGCCATAGAGCATTGCACCTGCGGCCAGAACGCTGCAGAAGAGCCAGTTATTCGAAGCCGCCATAAACATCATGAACAAGGCCGATGAGGACAGTGCCCATAGTGCGTAGGCATGTTTATCAAGCTGTAAACGCGGGGTTTCAGGGGCAGGCAGTGAGTACAGGGTGATGCGGCAGGCAATAATCAATCCTGCGGCAAAGAGTCCGATAGAGGCAAAAATCAGTCGCCAGTTGCCGATGTTTAACAGCAGGTTGGCCATATAGGGGGCAACCATCGGGGCGACGAGCGCAGGCGCAATCAGCCAGGCCATGGTTTTGGGAATGGCAATCTTCGGGGTGTTGGCCAGGATCAAGGCTCGTCCGGCAGGTACCACCAACGCACTGCCAAAGCCCTGGACAAGGCGGGCGATGCACAGCAGGTAAATATTCTGGCTGATGGCGCAGGCCAGGGAGGCGAGGCAAAAAATCGCCAGGCCGCACAGGAATTGTTGGGCAAGCGCGAAACGGTTGAACAAATGCCCGCTCAGGGGCAGGAACAAGACCAGGGCCAGTAGATAGGTGGCCAGTGACAGTGTCACGCCGCTGATGCTGGCGCCCAGGTCGTTGGCCATGGGGATGATGGCCATCAGCATGATGGTTGCATCCAGTACTTCCAGAAAGAAAGCACTGGCGACAGTCAGTATGGCTGCATGGCCTGAACCGCAACTGTGAGCCTTCATACCGCCAGCGCCACACCGCTGCCACGAGGGTCTGCAGCGGCGAACACCTGACCGGTCAGGGTGTTGATGCCAGCCAGCTGTACCACCCCGAATTTATCGGATAGCCCGTGAGTACAGGTAAATATCGGGTTCGTTTGTGCGGATTCGCTTAAATAGGTAATGCCGTTTGTCTTCGGGTGCCGGCCCAGATTGGCAAAGCGCGGGCTCGACAGTGCGGTTTGAACCGGGCATTGCTCAGCGATAATTTTGTAGATGACGTACGCCAGTGTCTGGGACTGCACAGGCCCCCCGGATGTACCAATGATAAATTCCAGGTGATCGGTGGTGACGCGCACGCAGTTGGTGGTGTGTTTGGCGGCTGTGTTGCCTTTGAAGGTCGAACCCAGATGGGGGCCATTGAATGAGAATGCCCGGTTGCTCAGGATAATGCCTGTGTCATCGATCTCGAACAGTGACCCCAGGGGGGTAAAGATGGAGTTGGTTATGCCGGTCAGGGTCCCGTCGGCCTCGGCACATGCCATAAAGATGGTGTGGGAGGGTTTGGACAATTGAGGCACAGGTTCGGGGTTGTCGAATTTGAGCTGTTGATAGATCAGGGCGGCCTGTTGGCTCAGGCTGTCATCGCTGTGCGTCTCTGAAGAAAGCGGCGATGCCACCCAGCTGTCGATCAGCCCGGCTGCCGTACAGAGCTGTGCCGGTGTGAGCAAGGCCGTGTCTTCGGCACTCCACTGGTAGACTTTCAAGAGCAGGAACAGCTCTTTCCATGGGCTGTTACTGCCATGCGCCGTGACATTGGCGTGCATGAAGGTGGTTTTTTTTACTTCAAAGGGGTTAGGGGTAAAGTCGGAAAAATCTTCAGGTGTATACAAATGCGGGTCGCAGGTCGACAGCGCGTCAAATACCTGCGCCGCCAACTGCCCCCTGTACATGGATGCAAAACCTTCACGCGCCAAAGTGGCCAGGGTTTGACGGTAGAAGGGCGCTGGATCTTGCTGTTGAATAAAGTATTTGTTCCATTGTGAAAATCGTGTCTGCCTGAGTGAGTCTTTAGTGCTGTTATCAAACGCCTGAATCAAACTGCTGGACGCCACCACGCCATGTTTCAAGTCATTGTCGTGCAGGTGTTTAAATACGCCGTTCAAGTCGATGTCATGTAGGCGTGTATATCGATCATAAGCTGAAGGGCAGCCATAGATCATGGTGCTGTAAATCCCTCTGCGAGGAATTGATACAAGGCCTTTATGCAAGTAGTTGTCGTGATGCTGGTGAAAACCTGTTCTGCCCGTTCCGTTGAAGATGGCCAGGTTATGGGGGGTTGATTGCATGATAATTGCGTCGCCTCCCAGGCCGCATAAGTGCGGGAGGTTATACGTCAGTGACACGGCTGCACTTAATACGGCATGCGGGGTCGCCCCTGATGTTAGATAGGCCTGCATGGCCATCATCGAGGACTTGAAGTGGGGGGTCGCTATACCGAATGAGTGACCGTTCGCTAAGTTCGACATGGGGCTGCCATTTAATTATTGGTTGTTCGGATATGGCGTGTGGGTATCAGGTAATCAGGTGTTGTAAGTGTGTTGTAGGTATAGCGGTGCAGGTTTTTAAGTGCAATTATTTGGCGCGTAGTACTTTTCTCTCAAATTGGGTAACTATTCCTATGTAGTATTCAAACTTGTCGTACGGCTGAGATGGCCTCGTCTTTCAGATGTAATTCTGTGCCCAGAATTATGTGCGACGTATCGCTCATCGAAGAAGGCTTGCGACCTGTTGTCACTGGCCACATAACCCCGCCAGGCGGGCTGCTGATACGCTCGGTTTACGGTATACTCCCCGGCTTTGTAAAAATCGCCTGAGAGTGCCGCCAGCCATGGAAATCAACCCGATCCTTAACAGCATCAAGGACCTGTCAGAGCGCTCCGAAACCATTCGGGGGTATCTTTGACTACGATCAAAAGCATGAGCGTCTGACCGAAGTCAATCGCGAGCTTGAAGATCCGAGTGTCTGGAACAACCCTGCATACGCCCAGGAACTGGGGCGCGAGCGCTCCCTGCTGGCGCAGATCGTTGAAACCCTCGATGAGATGCACACAGGCCTGGCCGATGCCAAAGACCTGCTGTTGATGGCCGCCGAGGAAGAAGACCAGGGCGCCGTCGATGACGTGGCCGCTGAAGTTGAACGCCTGCGCGAAGCCCTTGAAAAACTCGAATTCCGCCGCATGTTCAGTGGTGAGATGGATGCCAACAACGCGTACCTGGACATCCAGGCTGGCTCCGGTGGCACCGAAGCGCAAGACTGGGCCAATATCCTGCTGCGGATGTATTTGCGTTGGGCCGACAAGCGCGGCTTCGATGCCACCATCATGGAACTGTCCGCCGGTGAAGTTGCCGGTATCAAGGGTGCAACCGTTCATATCAAAGGCGAATATGCATTTGGTTGGTTGCGCACCGAGATTGGCGTCCATCGTCTGGTACGCAAAAGCCCGTACGATTCGGGCAACCGTCGTCATACCTCGTTTTCGGCTGTATTCGTTTCGCCGGAAATCGATGACAACATCGAAATCGACATCAACCCCTCTGACCTGCGGATCGATACCTATCGCTCCTCCGGAGCGGGTGGTCAGCACGTAAACACCACTGACTCGGCCGTACGTATCACTCACGTGCCGACCAATACCGTGGTGAGCTGCCAGAACGAACGTTCCCAGCATGCGAACAAAGACACCGCGATGAAAATGCTGCGGGCGCGTCTTTACGAGCAGGAAATCCAGAAGCGCAATGCCGCTTCCCAGGCCCTGGAAGACACCAAGTCGGACATCGGCTGGGGTCATCAGATCCGCTCGTACGTTCTCGACGCCTCGCGGATCAAGGATTTGCGTACCAATATCGAGCGCAGCGACTGCGACAAGGTGCTCGACGGCGATATCGACGAATACCTGATAGCCAGCCTGAAACAAGGGCTGTAAGTCGGCAACAAAACGTGTGCGAAGCCAGTGCGATGCCCATAGGGCGCGCCAAAGCCCGCTTCCCCCTGCCGCAAGGCGGGGGCAACAGAACTGTGATGGAATTTTTAAAGACATGAGCGACCAACAACTCGACCCGCAAGACCTGCAACAGGAAGAAAATGCCCTGATCGCCCTGCGCAAGGAAAAGCTTGCTGCCGTGCGTGCCAAGGGCAATGCCTTCCCGAATGACTTCCGCCGTGACAGCCTCTGCGCTGACCTGCAGAAGAAGTATGCGCAAGCGTCCAAGGAAGAGCTGGCCGAAGCCGCCATTCCGGTGAAGGTTGCCGGTCGCATCATGCTTAACCGTGGCTCGTTCATGGTGATCCAGGACATGACCGGTCGCATCCAGGTCTACGTCAACCGCAAGACCCTGCCGGAAGAAACCCTGGCCGAAGTAAAAACCTGGGACCTGGGCGACATCATTGCCGCTGAAGGCACCCTGGCCCGCTCCGGCAAAGGTGACCTGTACGTTGAAATGACCAGCGTGCGCCTGCTGACCAAATCCCTGCGTCCGCTGCCGGACAAGCACCACGGCCTGACCGACACCGAGCAGCGCTATCGCCAGCGTTACGTTGACTTGATCGTTAACGAAGACGTGCGTCACACCTTCCGTGTACGTTCGCAAGTGATTGCCCACATTCGCAGCTTCCTGATGGCACGCGACTTCCTGGAAGTCGAAACGCCGATGCTGCAAACCATCCCGGGTGGCGCTGCGGCCAAGCCGTTTGAAACCCACCACAATGCCCTGGACATGGACATGTACCTGCGCATCGCGCCGGAACTGTTCCTCAAGCGTCTGGTGGTGGGTGGTTTCGAGAAAGTGTTCGAGATCAACCGCAACTTCCGTAACGAAGGCGTGTCGACCCGTCACAACCCTGAATTCACCATGTTGGAGTTCTACCAGGCTTACGCCGACTACGAAGACAACATGGACCTGACCGAAGAGCTGTTCCGTGAACTGGCGCAGCTGGTTCTGGGCACTACAGACGTACCGTACGGCGACAAGGTGTTCCACTTTGGCGAACCGTTTGTGCGACTGTCGGTATTCGACTCGATCCTCAAGTACAACCCCGAGCTGACCGCTGACGACCTCAACGACATCGACAAGGCTCGCGCCATCGCCAAGAAAGCCGGCGCCAAGGTGCTGGGCTTCGAAGGTCTGGGCAAGCTGCAAGTGATGATTTTCGAAGAGTTGGTCGAGCACAAGCTGGAGCAACCGCACTTCATTACCCAGTACCCGTTCGAAGTGTCGCCGCTGGCCCGTCGCAACGACGAGAACCCGAACGTTACTGACCGTTTTGAGCTGTTCATCGGTGGCCGTGAAATCGCCAACGCCTACTCCGAGCTTAATGACGCAGAAGACCAGGCAGAGCGCTTCATGGCACAGGTAGCCGACAAGGACGCCGGTGACGACGAAGCCATGCACTACGATGCCGACTTCGTCCGCGCCCTGGAATACGGCATGCCGCCGACTGCCGGTGAAGGTATCGGTATCGACCGTCTGGTGATGTTGTTGACCAACTCACCGTCGATTCGCGACGTTATCCTGTTCCCGCATATGCGCCCGCAAGCGTAACGATGCAGAATAAGAAGCCGCCGTTAAAGGCGGCTTTTTATTGCCTGGCATGCAGCCAGCAGAATAATCAGGAGAGTTTGTGGGAGCGAGCCTGCTCGCGAAGGTGGCTTTCGCGAGCAGGCTCGCTCCCACAGTTTCGGTAACGCCGCTCAATTCAGAAGGAATCTGTGATGCCTCCTCAAGGCGCAGCAAATGTTGCGGTGGCGCTTGCCCAAAGTGTCGAATACCAGGGTCGCAAGGCCAGCCGGCATGGCAGCGAGCAGCGCCGCCAGTTGATTCTCGATGCTGCCATGCGCATCGTCATACGCGACGGCGTGCGGGGCGTGCGCCATCGGGCGGTGGCCGCCGAAGCGGGGGTGCCGTTGTCGGCAACCACGTATTACTTCAAGGATATCGATGACCTGATCAACGACACCTTCGCCCAGTATGTGGAGCGCAGTGCGGCCTTTATGGCCAAGCTGTGGCAGGGCACCGAAGGCAAGTTGCGGGAAATGATGGCCCAGGGCGATGGCAGCCACCGGGCGCGGGGGCTGCTGGCCGATGATATTGCACGGATGACTGCCGATTACCTTCAGCGCCAACTGCTCACCCGCCGCGACCAGTTGATGGCCGAGCAAGCTTTTCATCAGGCCGCATTGATCAACCCGCGGCTGGCGGTGCTGGTACGTGCCCATCAGCAGATTTTCCTGCAGGGTGCCGGGCAGATCTTCGAAGTGCTAGGCTCCACACAACCTCAGCAGGATGCCAAAGTCTTGACGGCGATTATCGGTCGGATGGAATATCAGGCCCTACTTGATGGCGCGCAGCCCGAGGCGGATGACGACCGTCTGGCTATTCTTACGCGTTACATGCACTTGGTGTTGGCCGCTCTATAGAAGGATGCAGGCATGAAAGTTTGGCGCGTGATGCTTATGGCATTGTCGTTTTTGATGTTGAACGGCTGTCTCGTGACCTTCAGCCAGGCCCCGATCGAGGCGCAGCCGGCACCCAAACAGCTGCTGGGCAAATGGGTCAGCAAGGATGCCTGGGGCCAGGCGCGCAATCTCGATATCAGTGCCATCGACAAAACACGCTACCAGGCCGTCGTTTACCCCAAGGGCGAACCCAAGGCCCGTGAGCGCTATGTCTTTATCGTCGCCCGCCACGGCAGCCGCTGGTATGCCTCGGCCGCGATACCGGCCAAACTGGGCGGCAACCATACCCTCAGCGGATTTGAGCTGACCGATAACGGCGAACTGGTGATCTACGATCTTGACCTGGATCAGATCAAGCAGGCCATTGGCCAGTCCGCATTGAACGGTGAGCCTGTGGAAACCGCTGAAGGGACGGGTACCCTGATCAAAAGCCCGTCGGCTGAAGTCTTTGCCTATCTGGATGACCCGGCCAATTCCGACGTATTTGTCGAAGCGGCCCGCTATAAACGTGTGGCCAAATAACGCTGTTAACTGAAGGAAGCTGCCGGTGGACGACTACCAGCGCACGATACGCACCTTGTCTGACCGCATCGTGCTGGCACAGACACCGATCCGCGTGCTGGATGCGGTGAAGTGGGATGACAGCATCCGCCAGGGCTTTTTAAAGGCCAAAGGCAAGGCCATGCCTGCAGTTGATCGCGACTATTACCTGGGCCGGCCACTGGCTTTTGATTCGGCGGCGGTGAAGTCCGAGTTCCAGAACATCGAGCGGGATATCACCCGCCAGTTGGGGCAATTCAACCCGGTCGGGCAGATCATGCGGCGCATGTGCAAGGAATACCGCATGGTGGTGCGCATGCTCGAAGCCCGTGGCACCGAGGATTTCGGGCTTATTTCCCAGGAGCTGTATGGCGCAGCTTCCGATGCGTTTCATGCTGGCGATCCGACCCTGGCTGACCTGGGCCTGATGATGTCCGATTACCTGGACAACATCGACGGGCGCGGGGCGCTCAAGGACGAAGCCAAGATCCTGACCGCCAAGGATGCCGTGAATCTGCTGCAAAGCCGCCTGAACAAGGTGTTTGGCGAGGCTGAAGAAACCATCCGCGTGTTCGAGTCCGACGGTATCGTGGCAGATGCGGCGGCGGGTGCCGATTACATCAAGATCCGTACCGATGCGATGTTCAACGAACGCGACGTGCGCGCCCTCGAAGTCCACGAAGGGCTGGTGCATGTGGGCACCACGCTCAATGGCCTGAACCAGCCGATCTGCACCTTCCTGTCCAAGGGGCCGCCTTCTTCCACCGTGACCCAGGAAGGCCTGGCAATCCTGATGGAGATCATCACCTTTGCCTCCTACCCCAGTCGCCTGCGCAAACTGACCAACCGAACCCGCGCCATCCATATGGTGGAGGAGGGCGCAGATTTCATGCAGGTGTACGAGTTTTTCCGCGAGCAAGGCTTCGAGATGCCAGAAAGTTATGGCAACGCGAGTCGGGTTTTCCGTGGGTCGGTGCCAAATGGACTGCCATTCACCAAAGACTTGTCCTACCTCAAGGGCTTCATCATGGTTTACAACTACATTCAGCTGGCCGTACGTAAAGGCAAGCTGGAACAAGTGCCGCTGCTGTTCTGTGGCAAGACCACCCTGGAGGACATGCGAACCCTGCGTCAGTTGGTGGATGAAGGCCTGGTGGTAGCGCCCAAGTACCTGCCGGACCAGTTCCGCGACATGAACGCGCTCTCGGCCTGGATGTGCTTCAGCAACTTCCTCAACCATTTGAGCCTTGACCGTATCGAAGCGGATTACTCCAACATTTTGTGAACCCTGTGGGAGCGGGCTTGCTCGCGATACAGGCGCTGCGGCGTTTCAGTTGAACCGCGTCGATGCCATCGCGAGCAAGCCCGCTCCCACACTCACTCGTTCAGGCGAATCGTTCTGATGAAAATCCTGGCTGCACTCTGCCTGCTGTTGACCCTCAGCGGATGCAGTTCCCTGTTGTTCTACCCTGAGCCCGGCCAGCCGGTTACCCCGAAGGCCGCTGGCCTGGATTATAGCGATGTCACCCTGACTGCCGCCGATGGCACGCGCCTGCACGGTTGGTGGCTACCGGCCAAGAAAGGCGTGCCGCTCAAGGGCACGGTGCTGCATCTGCACGGCAATGGCGGCAACCTGGCTTACCATCTCGGCGCCACTGCCTGGTTGCCGGAGCAGGGTTATCAAGTGCTGATGCTCGACTATCGCGGTTACGGCCTGTCCCAAGGAGAGCCCGGGCTGCCGGCGGTGTATCAGGACATCGATGCCGCTTTTGACTGGTTGCAGCATGAGCCGCAAACCCGCGGCCTGCCGTTGATTGTGCTGGGGCAAAGCCTGGGCGGCGCCATGGGCATCCACTACCTGAGCGAGCACCCGCAGCAGCGCGCGCGAGTCAAGGCGGTGGTGCTCGATGGCGTGCCGGCCAGTTACCGCGAAGTGGGGCAGTTTGCCCTGAGTACGTCCTGGCTGACCTGGCCGCTGCAGGTGCCGCTGTCCTGGCTGGTACCGGATGCCGACAGTGCTCTTTACGCGATACCGAACATGGGCGACACGCCGATGCTGATCTTCCACAGCCTCGATGATCCCATCGTGCCGCTTTCCAATGGCCTGCGCCTGTACCAGGCTGCGCCACCGCCCAAGGTGCTGCAACTGACCCGTGGCGGCCATGTACAGACGTTTGCCGACCCGACCTGGCGTCAGGTAATGCTGCGTTACCTGGATGACCCGCAACATTTCAATGGCGTGCGGCGCCTGGGCGAAATTGCCAATTACCCCGCGTCACCGAACACCGAACTTGAATCCGAGAGCCAACAATGAGTGAAGAACGCAACGCCATCCCCCTGATCATCACCGGTATCTGCAGCATTATCGGCACCGTGGGCGCCCTGTGGTACTACGGTTACCTGCATTTTGCCAAGCCCGAGGACGCCTTGCTGCTCAGCGACTTCACCATGCTCAAAACTATCCCGGGGGAGGACTATAAGGTCTCGCTCACGCCGGCCAACCAGGTGGCGCAGTGCATCGACGGCATCATCGTCTTGTTCGATACCGAGCAAAAAGGCCTGACCGGTGTGCTGGTCAACAACAAGAAACAGGCCGTACGTTGCCTGGGCCAGGAAACGCCGAAGCTGGAGCAGTAACGTTCTGTTGTGGGAGCGGGCTTGCTCGCGATTGAATCGCCTCGGTATGCCTGACGAACCGCGCTGTCTGCATCGCGAGCAAGCCCGCTCTCACAGTTGTGAATATATTTGCGCAAAAAAAAGCCCCGCCTGATTACTCAGGCGGGGCTTTTTCATGTCTTACTTCATGGTTGAACGCGGAGCAACCGGCTGGTTGTCGTTGGAGATGGTCACTTCAACGCGGCGGTTCTGGGCGCGGCCAGAATCGGTGCTGTTGCTGGCCACCGGGTATTCCTTGCCATAGCCCTGCGCCACGATGCGGGTAGGGTCTACGCCTTTGCGCACCAGTGCATTACGCACCGACTCGGCACGGCGCTCGGACAGGGTCTGGTTGAAAGCCGCCGAACCGACACTGTCGGTGTAACCCTCGACAATCACCTTGCGGTCCGGGTTCTGCAGCAGGTATTCGGCCAGGGTGTTGATATTGCGCATGCCGTTGGGTTGCAGCTCGGATTTGCCGAACTGGAACAGCACATCACCAAAGGTCACCAGTGTGCCGCGTTCGGTTTGCTTGGCGTTCATGCCTTTGAGTTGCTGGATCTGCGCATCACGGGCATCGAGCAAGGCCTGGTTGCGCGCCGCACCGGCGTTTTTCAGATTGTTTTCAGCGGTTCGCAACGCGATGGTCTGCTTGGCCACTTCCACACGCTGGTTGGTCAGGTAAGCCAGCTGGTCAACCTTGGACTCGTCTTCCTTGTTCAGGTAAGCCTTTTCAGCCTTGTCCAGCCATTCGCTGGCGTCCTTGGTTTCGAGCGCTGCAACCTTGGTCGCTTCAGGGTTGGTTTGCAGGGCCGAGAAGTTGGTCTTGGCGTTTTCCAGGTTGACGTTGGGCTGGTGCGAGCACGCCGCCAGGCCAACGCTCAGGGCCAACAGGGCAGGGATCATTACTGTATTGCGCATGATATGTCGTCCTTTCTATCGATTAGGAATGCTGTGTCGTCAGATGCAGTCAAAAAAGGGCAGCGTTTACTGAACGCTGCGCATGCCTTCCTGACGCAATTGCTGAACGGCATTCTGAGCATCCTGAACAGCCTTCTCTGCTTTAGCTGCCTGGGCCTTGCGCTCTGCTACGCGAGCATCCCACTCAGCCTGTTCGGACAGGCGGCGGGCCTCGTCATATTTTTTGTCATGCATGGCCAGCTCGGCCTGCTTGAGCTTGTCCTGGGCTGACTTCATTTCCACCGGTGCATATTCAGTGGCACCTGCGCTCACGGCGTTGTTCACCGCCGATTGCGTCACGGCGTACTGCTCTGAAGGTGGATTGCCAGCACAACCGGCCAGAACGAAGCTGGTGCCGATTGCCAGCGCAGCCAGTTTTAGCCCGCGCAGGCGAGGTGAGGTGGTTTTGACAGTGCGGGTCATCATGGTCTTCAACTCCATTGGGAAGCTCCTTAAAAAAGCAAATTCCATCACGACTGGCGACGTCACCCGGAGTGTTGGAACACGAGTTCCAGCGGTGATGGTTAATGGCTGTGACCGAAGCGTTTTTTGAATAGTTCAATAAAAGATGGCATTTGGCCTAAAAGATTTTCTGACCGATTGGTCAGCGCATTTTTTTAAATCTGTGCTTCCCATGGCTTGCCTCCAACTGCCTTTGCAACGCACTCTTGGGGCACGAGCTGTCCCCGGATCCTGCTGGAGAAACTGCTGATGACCGATATTGATGCACGCTTGCGCGATGATGTTCACCTGCTGGGTGAGCTGTTGGGTAATACGATTCGTGACCAATACGGCGAAGCTTTTCTCGCCAAGATCGAGCGCATTCGCCAGGGGGCCAAAGCCGACCGGCGCGGCACCACCGGCGAGGAGTTAAGCGCCATTCTGGACGCCCTGGGCGATGACGAAGTGCTGCCCGTTGCGCGAGCCTTCAACCAGTTTTTGAACCTGGCCAATATTGCCGAGCAGTACGAACTGATCCACCGCCGTGAAGAAGGCCAGCCCCAGCCGTTTGAGGCGCTGGTGTTGCCGCAACTGCTTGCGCGCCTGCTCGCCGAAGGCCATGACCCCGAGTCGCTGGCGCGCCAGGTCAGCCGTCTTGAAATTGAACTGGTACTCACCGCACACCCCACTGAAGTGACTCGCCGCACCCTGATCCAGAAGTACGATGCCATAGCCGAGCAACTGGCGGCCCAGGACCATCGTGACCTGACCCTCGCGGAAAAATCCGAGATTCATCAGCGCTTGCAGCGGTTGATCGCCGAGGCCTGGCACACCGAAGAAATCCGTCGCACCCGACCTACCCCTGTGGATGAGGCCAAGTGGGGTTTTGCGGTGATCGAGCATTCGTTATGGCACGCCGTGCCGCATATGCTGCGTAAGGCTGACAAGGCCCTGCATGCCGCGACCGGCCTGCATTTGCCGCTTGAGGCCGCACCGGTCCGCTTTGCTTCCTGGATGGGCGGCGACCGTGATGGCAATCCCAATGTCACGGCCAGCGTTACCCGTGAAGTACTGCTGCTGGCGCGCTGGATGGCGGCGGACCTGTACCTGCGCGATATCGACAAACTGGCGGCCGATCTGTCGATGCAACAGGCCTCGGCGCAACTGCTGGCCGCTGCAGGCGACAGCGCCGAGCCGTATCGCGCCGTACTCAAACAATTGCGTGAACGCCTGCGGGCCACCCGCAATTGGGCGCATACAGCCTTGCACAGCACCCAGGCCGCGCCGCCTGAAGTGCTGCAGGACAATCGCGAACTGCTGGCGCCGTTGCAGCTGTGTTATCAGTCCCTGCATGCCTGTGGCATGGGCGTAATTGCCGATGGCCCGCTGCTCGATTTCCTGCGTCGGGCTGTAACCTTCGGCCTGTTCCTGGTGCGCCTCGATGTGCGCCAGGATGCTGCACGCCATGCCTCGGCCATGACTGAAATCACCGATTACCTGGGCCTGGGCCGCTATGAGGACTGGGACGAAGATGCGCGTCTTAGCTTTCTGATGCGCGAATTGAACAACCGTCGGCCGCTGTTGCCCGGTTATTTCAAGCCGGGGGCCGACACCGCCGAAGTGCTGGCGACCTGCCGCGAAGTCGCTGCCGCACCGGGCGCCTCGCTGGGCTCCTACGTGATCTCGATGGCCGGTGCTGCCTCGGATGTACTGGCGGTGCAACTGTTGCTCAAGGAGGCTGGGCTGGAGCGGCCGATGCGGGTTGTACCGCTGTTCGAAACCCTCGCCGACCTCGACAATGCGGGGCCGGTGATCGAGCGCCTGCTGCTGTTGCCGGGTTATCGCGCGCACCTGCAGGGCCCGCAGGAAGTGATGATCGGCTATTCCGATTCGGCCAAGGATGCGGGCACCACCGCGGCCGCCTGGGCGCAGTACCGGGCGCAGGAAGCCCTGGTCAATATCTGCCGTGAGCAAGGCGTCGAGCTGCTGTTGTTTCATGGTCGCGGCGGTACCGTGGGGCGCGGCGGTGGCCCGGCTCACGCGGCCATCCTGTCGCAGCCGCCGGGCTCGGTGGCGGGGCGTTTCCGCACCACTGAACAGGGCGAAATGATTCGCTTCAAATTCGGCCTGCCGGACATTGCCGAGCAAAATCTCAACCTGTACCTGGCCGCCGTGCTGGAGGCCACTTTGCTGCCACCGCCCCTGCCGGAGCCGGGCTGGCGGGTACTGATGGATGAGCTGGCGGCAGACGGGGTCGCTGCCTACCGTGGCGTAGTGCGGGATAATCCGCAGTTCGTCGAGTACTTTCGCCAGTCCACCCCGGAGCAGGAGCTGGGCCGCTTGCCTCTGGGCAGTCGGCCGGCCAAGCGCCGGGCAGGGGGCATTGAAAGCCTGCGGGCCATCCCGTGGATTTTTGGCTGGACCCAGACCCGCCTGATGTTGCCCGCCTGGCTGGGTTGGGAAACTGCATTGCGTCGTGCGCTGGAACGCGGTGAAGGTGATCAACTGGCACAAATGCGTGAGCAGTGGCCCTTCTTTCGCACCCGTATCGACATGCTGGAAATGGTCCTGGCCAAGGCCGATGCCGATATCGCCCGGCTTTACGACGAGCGCCTGGTGAGCCCGGAACTGCTGCCATTGGGTGCGCACTTACGCGACTTATTGTCGCAGGCGTGCGCAGTGGTGCTGGGCTTGACCGGGCAGGCGCAGTTGATGGCACATAGCCCGGAGACGCTCGAGTTCATCCGTTTGCGCAACACTTACCTTGATCCTCTTCATCTATTGCAGGCCGAGCTGCTGGCACGCTCGCGTCGCCAGCAAGCGGCGCAGGACAGCCCTCTGGAACAAGCGTTGCTGGTGACTGTGGCCGGGATCGCGGCCGGCTTGCGCAACACCGGCTAAGGCAAAACAGCGGCAAATGTCGCGCCAGAGCGGGCGGGGACACGGCAGACTGGATGCCGATCGCTGCGCGGGCGCGACACTTTATTGTGGGGTTGCGACCTGTGACACCCGGCCGCACAGGCCCGTTTGGCTGTAATTTTTCCTACTTTGGGCGGCTTGTGTGGGCCGGGCCTGCTGTGTATCTTGATCAGCCCTTGGCCGTTTTGATGGCCATAACCCGATTTTGAGACTGGCCCAAAGAGGCGAGTTTGTTGTCATTTAAATAAAAAATTTGAGGAGCACATCGATGCGCGTAATTCTGCTGGGAGCTCCCGGGGCCGGTAAAGGTACTCAGGCAAAGTTCATCACTGAAAAATTTGGCATCCCGCAAATCTCCACCGGCGACATGTTGCGTGCAGCCGTAAAAGCCGGCACCGAGCTGGGCCTGATCGCCAAAGGCGTGATGGACAGCGGTGGCCTGGTTTCCGACGACCTGATCATCAATCTGGTCAAAGAGCGCATTGCTCAGCCGGATTGCGTAAACGGTTTCCTGTTCGACGGTTTCCCGCGCACCATTCCGCAAGCTGAAGCGCTGGTTAAAGCCGGTGTCGAGCTGGACCACGTGCTGGAAATCGCCGTTGAAGACGAAGAGATCGTCCAGCGTATTGCTGGCCGTCGTGTACACGAAGCCTCGGGCCGTGTGTACCACACCGTCTACAACCCGCCAAAGGTTGAAGGCAAGGACGATGTGACCGGCGAAGATCTGGTACAGCGCAAGGACGACACCGAAGAAACCGTTCGTCACCGCCTGTCTGTTTACCATTCGCAAACCAAGCCGCTGGTGGACTTCTACCAGAAGCTGGCCGCTGCTCAGGGCAAGCCCAAGTACAGCCACGTTGAAGGCGTTGGCTCGGTCGAATCGATCACGGCCAAGGTGCTTGAAGCACTGAGCTGATAAGTCGATTTTGCGTCATGACAACAGCCCGCTTGCGGGCTGTTGTTGTTTATACTGCTGCACTTTTTTCAATTCTGATTCTGACGGGAACACCGATGACCACCTTGCTGGCCCTGGATACCGCGACTGAAGCTTGCTCAGTTGCCTTGTTGCACGATGGCAAGGTTACTAGCCACTACGAGGTGATCCCGCGCCTGCATGCGCAAAAGCTGTTACCGATGATCAAGGCGCTGCTGGCCGCGGCCGGTGTCGAGCTGTCGGCGGTTGAGGCCATTGCCTTCGGTCGCGGGCCTGGTGCCTTTACCGGTGTGCGTATTGCCATTGGCGTGGTTCAGGGCCTGGCCTTTGCACTGGAGCGCCCGGTGTTGCCGATCTCCAACCTGGCGGTCCTGGCCCAGCGTGCTCACCGTGAGCACGGCGCAACCCAGGTGGTGTCGGCGATCGATGCGCGCATGGACGAGGTGTATTGGGGCTGCTACCGCGAAGAAGCGGGTGAAATGCGCCTGCAAGGCGCTGAAGCGGTATTGGCGCCTGAGGCTGCGGCCTTGCCCGATGGTGCTACAGGCGACTGGTATGGCGCGGGCACTGGCTGGGGCTATGCCGAGCGCTTGAACGTCAAGCCGTATGCAATGGACGCAGGCATGTTGCCCCACGCCGAAGACCTGCTGACCCTGGCCCGCTTTGCCTGGGCCCGCGGCGAAGCCATCCGTGCCGATGACGCCCAGCCTGTGTACCTGCGCGACAAGGTAGCGGCTACAAAAGCCGAACGTGGCGTTTGATCCACTTTTGTAGCAGCTGCCGAGCGGAGCGAGGCTGCTGCTACAAAATGGCCGGCCCATTTGCTTAGTCTGCCCTGCGCCGCTAAATTGTATCTATCGTTACAGAGCATGCAGCCATGCGCATTGACAGCTTTTCTCCCCGGTCATACCCCATCAAGCGCAAGCCGCGTAATGGTCAGGCGGTGGTTGATGAGTCGGTTGAAGACACTGAGGCTGCGCCCGAAAACACCCCCCGCACATCCTCCGGCGCCGAGCGCATCAGCCAGTTGCCGGTGCGCTCGCAAGACATGATCTTCCAGCGCGCCATGAGCAAAAGCGCGGCCAGTGCCCTTGCCAGCTACCTGACCACCGCAGGCTTCGTCGACTGGGAACAGGAAGTGCTGGGCCTGGATCTTTACATCTGAGTACATGACTGACCTTCCTTACTACCTCGGTTGTCCGTCCTGGAGTGAAAACGCCTGGCGCGAAGGGCTGTATCCGCAAAACGCCCGCCCGGCGGATTTTCTGAGCCTGTATGCGCAGGTGTTCAATGCGGTCGAGGGCAACACCACGTTTTACGCCAGGCCTGCACCGACCACGGTGGTCCGATGGGCACAAAGCCTGCCTGAACACTTTCGGCTGACGGCCAAGTTCCCTCGGGATATCAGTCACGGCGGTGATTTGCGCGAGCAATTGCATGCAGCCGAAGACTTCCTGCAACTGTTGCAGCCCTTGGGAGCGCGTGTAGCGCCATTTTGGCTACAACTCCCGGCAAGCTTCGGGCCACAGCGCCTGGCGGAGCTGGTGAGCTTTGTGGACGCCTTGCAGAGGCCGTTGGCCGTTGAGGTGCGGCATCCGGAGTTCTTCGCCAAGGGCGATGCCGAGCGCCTGCTCAATCGTCTGCTGATGGATCGAGGGGTTGAGCGTATCTGCCTTGATTCGCGGGCACTGTTCAGTTGTGATTCGGGCGACCCTGCCGTGCTTCACGCACAATCGAAAAAGCCCAGGGTGCCCCCACGTCCGGCGGCTTTCACGCAATGTCCGCAGGTGCGTTTTATTGGCCGTCCGGAGCTTGAGGCCAACGATCCTTACCTGGTGCCCTGGGTTGAAAAAGTCGCGGGCTGGATCGAGGAAGGGCGCACGCCCTATGTTTTTTTGCACACGCCGGACAATCACCGTGCTCCGGAACTGGCACGGCGTTTTCATCTTCAACTGAGTGAAAGGTTACCTGGGTTGCCGGCATTGCCCGAGCTGCATCCCCCCCAGAGTCGCGAACAACTAGGCCTGCTTTAAGCCGCCAGGCGCAAGTTGTTGACCACCAGCGGGCGTGCCCAGCCCAGATCGAAATCCATGGCCCGTTGTTGCTCGATCAGGGTCATGGCATCGAAGGGCTCGGCAGGCGGCGACAGCAAGTCAGACTCAAACTCGGCAATGGGCAGATGCAACGCGCGAGGTTCAGGCGCAGGGCCCGGTTCAGGCAGCGGATGGCCCTGAGCCATGACTACTGGGCGCACCCACGTAGTGTTGAAATCCTGCTGGTGTTGTTGCTCGACAATGACCTCAGGCGGGTAGGGCACGGCGGGCGGTGGCAGCAGGTCCAGTTCAAATTCGGCAATGGGCAAAAACAGGGCTTCAGGCGGGCGCAGTTCAGTGTCCTGAACGTCGCAGTGGCGCTGGGTCACGATAGTGCCCAAAACCTCACTGCCGCCACGGGGCTCGGCATTTTCATTTTTGGCTGTCGGCGCTGTATCAACCGTCGCATAGTCTTCAGTACCGGACTGCTCGGCCAATGCCTGGGCGTAGAAGTCCTTCCACAGGTGGTTGACGCTTCCTGTGATCTGGGAATTGTGTCGGCCAAAGTCACCAATGGGCGCAATAAAGCCGATAGATGCGGATTGAATGTCTGACATAACTCTCGGTTGGCGCTCAGCTCTGGCAAAATGCCGGATATTTCATTTATCGGCAGTCTTTGCCGATCATTAAATTTTTGAGCGTGTTTTTAGATGATTGAGCAAACAGCGGGCTGTCGTATCAAAGTCGAGGCACTGGACGAGGCTTATCAGGCCCTGGCCGAGCAATGGGCCGAGCGTCTGGGTTTGTCGTTGGACGAACCGGACGCCGAGTTCGCCTTGCAATTGAGCGCCCAGGGTTTGCAGCTGCAGCAGTTGGGCGCAGATGCGCCGGGCCCGGTGCGGGTCGACTTTGTCGAAGGTGGCGCGGCCCATCGACGTTTGTTTGGCGGCGGCACGGGGCAGATGATCGCCAAGGCCGTGGGGATTCAGCAGGGTGTGCGCCCGCGGGTGCTGGATGCCACGGCGGGCCTGGGCAAGGATGCATTTGTGCTGGCGAGCCTGGGCTGTGAAATGAGCCTGATCGAGCGCCAGCCGCTGATCGGTGCCTTGCTCGAAGACGGGCTGGCCCGTGGTCTGGATGACTTTGAGGTGGCGCCGATCGTGTCGCGTATGCACTTGCTCAAGGGCAATTCGATCGAAGTGATGCGCAATTGGCAAGGCGAACCGCCGCAGGTGATTTACCTGGACCCGATGTTCCCCCATCGCGAAAAAACCGCCCTGGTGAAAAAGGAAATGCGCTTGTTCCGGCCATTGGTGGGTGATGACAACGATGCCCCGGCGTTGCTGGAAGCTGCGCTGGCGTTGGCCAGCCACCGGGTGGTGGTCAAGCGCCCGCGCAAGGCACCGTGCATTGCCGGGCCCAAGCCGAGCCATGCGCTGGATGGTAAGTCGAGCCGTTACGATATTTATCCGAAAAAAGCGTTGAAACCTTAAAAGCCCCTCTCCCGGAGGGAGAGGGGCCTAAAAGGTAAAAGCAAATCTGCGTAACACCACAGATCAGCCCCCTCTCCCTCCGGGAGAGGGTTGGGGTGAGGGTAAAAGGCGCCGCGGTCTCACGACAATGGCTGATACGCCCGCATAAATATCCCCACCACTTCCTGCACATGGGCCTCGCTTTCCTCAGGCCCCGGCGGTTCACCGCCAGCAAACAGCAGGCGAAAGTTCGGCGCGCCCTTGAGCATGCAGAAGAAGTGCTCCGCCGCATAATGGGGGTTGTCGATCTGCAGCGCGCCGCTTTGATCCATCTTGCGCAGTAGCCCCTCCATCTCGTGCACCACGCGCTCCGGCCCGGCCTCCAGAAAGATCTGCGACAGCTTGGGGTCCTGGCTGCCCAGGGCAACCATAAGGCGATGCAGGTTCAGCGACTCTTCGCTGTTGATCAGCACCTGAAAACCACGGGCAATGTTCAGCAATACATCCTTGATCGGCTTGCCCGCCGGCAATTCAAAGAACAGTACCGGCAACTGTTCGGTGCATTTGGACTTGATTGCCGAGGAAAACAGGGTCTCCTTGTCGGTGAAGTGACTGTAGACCGTCAGTTTTGACACGCCTGCCAGGCCCGCAACCGCATCCATGCTGGTGTTGGCATAGCCCTTGGTCAAAAACAGGGTTTTGGCGGCGTCGAGGATCGACTGGCGTTTTGCCAGGTCCTTGGGGCGCCCGAGGGCATTGGGGGGTAAAGGATTGTCAGACATATCCGTTTATTACTGGACTGGTGAGTTTAGTATTAATAACATGCTGCCAGTATAAATATTCCAAGCCCCATTAGCGAAAGGTCATCACCATGTTGCGCCATGCCTTGCCCCGCGCTGTGCCTGTGTGTCTGCTGTTTTTATTGTCTGGGTGTGGGCAGCAGGAGCCCGCAAAAATCAGCATCAGCCCGGCGATGGTGGTGCAACCGCAGCCTTCGGCACTGGCCAGCCAGAGTTACCCCGGCGAAGTGCGGGCACGCTTTGACCCGCAGTTGGCGTTTCGCATTGGCGGCAAAGTTACCAAGCGTCTGGTGGACGAGGGGGAGCGGGTCAAGGCTAATCAGCCGCTGGCCGAGCTGGACCCGCAGGACGTGCGCCTGCAACTGGACGCCACTCGCGCCCAGGTCGCCGCCGGGCAGGCCAACCTGAACCTGGTGCGTGCCGAGCGCGACCGCTACAAGACCCTGCTGGACCGGCAGATGGTCAGCCGTTCGCAGTTCGACAACGCCGAAAACCTCTACCGCTCAGGCGAAGCCAGGCTGCAACAGCTCAAGGCCGAGCAGGACGTGGCCAGCAATCAGGCGAGTTATGCGGTGTTGCGTGCGCCGCAAGACGGAGTGATTGCCCAGCGCCAGGTCGAAGTGGGGCAGGTGGTCAATGCCGGGCAAACGGTGTTTACCCTGGCTGCCGATGGCGAGCGTGAGGTATTGATCAGCTTGCCGGAACAGGATTTTGGCCGTTTCAAGATAGGCATGCCGGTAGCGGTCGAGTTGTGGTCGCAGCCTGGCCAGCGCTTCAGCGGTCGCATCCGCGAACTGTCGCCTTCAGCTGATCCTAAATCGCGCACCTTTGCTGCCCGTATCGCTTTCACCGCTGGCAAAGTGCCTGCCGAACTGGGACAAAGTGCCCGGGTGTTTATTCAGAGTGAAGGTGTCAGCTCGCTGTCGGTGCCGTTGTCGGCCCTGACTGCGGAAAATGGTGCGTCCTATGTGTGGCGGGTGGGCCAAGGCAACAAGCTGGAGCAGGTGCCCGTGCGTGTGGGGCCGTTTGGCGAAAGCAGCGTGCCGGTGCTCGAAGGCCTTACGGCCGATGACTGGATTGTTGCCGCCGGTGTGCATGTGTTGCATCCCGGCCAGGAGGTGCGGCCGATTGATCGCTCCAACCGGGCAATCAATATTGCGGCCAAGGAGTGATCCCCATGGGTTTCAACCTGTCCGCATGGGCATTGCGTAATCGCCAGATCGTCCTGTTTCTGATGCTGTTGCTGGCAATCGTTGGCGGTCTTTCTTACACCAAATTAGGGCAAAGCGAAGACCCGCCGTTTACCTTCAAGGCGATGGTGATCCGCACCCTTTGGCCGGGCGCCACGGCTGAAGAAGTCTCGCGTCAGGTCACCGAGCGAATCGAGAAGAAACTGATGGAAACCGGCGAGTACGAGCGCATTGTCTCGTTCTCGCGCCCGGGTGAATCGCAAGTGACCTTTATGGCCCGCGATTCGATGCATTCCGACCAGATCCCCGAGCTGTGGTATCAGGTACGCAAAAAGATCAGTGATATCCGCTACACCTTGCCACCGGACGTTCAGGGGCCGTTCTTCAACGATGAATTTGGCACGACCTTTGGCAATATCTACAGCCTGAGCGGCGAAGGTTACGACTACGCGGTACTCAAGGACTACGCTGACCGTATCCAGATCCAGCTACAGCGGGTCAAGGATGTGGGCAAGGTCGAGTTGCTGGGCCTGCAGGACGAAAAAATCTGGATCGAACTGTCCAACCTCAAGCTCGCGACCCTGGGTTTGCCGCTGGCTGCCGTGCAAAAAGCCCTTGAAGAGCAAAACGCAGTATCGACGGCGGGCTTCTTCGAAACCCCGACCGAGCGCGTGCAATTGCGTGTGAGCGGTAACTTCAAGACGGTCGAAGAGATCGAGCGCTTCCCCATTCGCGTAGGCGAGCGCACCTTGCGCATCAGCGACGTGGCGGATGTGCGTCGCGGTTTTAATGATCCTCCGGCACCGCGCATGCGCTTTATGGGCCAGGACGCGATTGGCCTGGCCGTGGCGATGAAGGACGGTGGCGATATTCTGGTGCTGGGCAAGGCACTGGACACCGAGTTTGAGCGGATCCAGAAAAACCTTCCGGCGGGGATGCAGCTGGGCAAAGTGTCAGACCAGCCTGCGGCGGTGAAAACCAGCGTTGGTGAGTTTGTGCAGGTGCTGGTCGAAGCACTGGTCATCGTTTTGCTGGTGAGTTTTTTCTCCCTGGGTGTGCGTACCGGCATGGTGGTGGCGCTGACCATTCCGCTGGTGCTGGCCATGACCTTTGCCGCCATGCATTACTTTGGCATCGGCCTGCACAAGATCTCGCTGGGCGCGTTGGTACTGGCGCTGGGCCTGCTGGTCGACGACGCGATCATTGCCGTGGAAATGATGGCGATCAAAATGGAGCAGGGCTACGACCGGCTCAAGGCCGCCAGCTTTGCCTGGACCAGCACCGCGTTCCCGATGCTCACCGGTACGCTGATAACGGCTGCGGGCTTTTTGCCGATTGCCATGGCGCAGTCGAGCACCGGCGAATACACCCGCTCGATTTTCCAGGTGGTGACCATTGCCCTGCTGGCGTCGTGGGTGGCTGCGGTGGTGTTTGTGCCGTATTTGGGCGCGCTGTTGTTACCGGACCTGGCGAAGATTCATGCGGCCAACCACGGCACAGGGGCTGGCGTGCCTGACCCCTATGCAACGCCATTTTACCAGCGCGTACGTCGGTTGGTGGAGTGGTGCGTGACCCGGCGCAAAACCGTGATTGCCCTGACCGCGTTGGTGTTTATAGGCTCGGTGGTGCTGTTCAAGTTTGTTCCGCAGCAGTTCTTCCCGGCGTCCAGCCGACTGGAGCTGATGGTCGATATGAAGCTGGCCGAGGGTGCTTCGTTGAGCAACACCACCGACCAGGTCAAGCAGCTCGAGGCACTGCTCAAGGATCACCCGGGCATCGAGAACTATGTGGCTTACGCAGGCACCGGTTCGCCCCGCTATTACCTGCCACTGGATCAGCAACTGCCCGCGGCGAGCTTTGCCCAGTTTGTGGTGTTGGCCAAGACCATCGAGGACCGGGAAAGCCTGCGCACCTGGTTGATCGACACGCTCAATGAACAGTTCCCGACGATACGCTCGCGGGTGACGCGTCTGGAAAACGGCCCGCCTGTGGGCTATCCGGTGCAGTTTCGGGTGACCGGCGAGCATATCGAAGAGGTACGGGCGCTGGCGCGCAAGGTCGCAGCCCAGGTGCGGGGCAACCCCTATGTGGTTAACGTGCACCTGGACTGGGAAGAGCCGAGCAAGGTGGTCAACCTCAATATCGATCAGGACCGGGCGCGTGCCCTGGGGGTGAGTACGGCCAACCTGTCACGCTTCTTGCAAAGTACCTTGCTGGGCTCGACGGTCAGCCAGTACCGCGAAGATAACGAGTTGATCGAAATTCTGCTGCGCGGCACAGCCCAGGAACGTACCGAACTGGCGCTGCTGCCGAGCCTGGCGGTACCGACCGATAATGGCCAGAGCGTTGCCCTGTCGCAGATTGCGACCCTGGAGTACGGCTTTGAAGAAGGCATTATCTGGCACCGCAATCGTCTGCCGACCGTGACGGTGCGGGCGGATATTTACGGCAAGGAGCAACCGGCGACCCTGGTGCAGCAGATTCTGCCGACCCTGGAAGGTGTGCGTGCCGAGCTGCCAGATGGCTATCTGCTGGAAGTGGGTGGCACGGTGGAAGACTCCACCCGCGGCCAGGACTCGGTGAAGGCCGGTGTACCTCTGTTTATCGTGGTAGTGCTGACGTTGCTGATGGTGCAGTTGCGCAGTTTCTCGCGCATGGTGATGGTATTCCTGACGGCGCCTTTGGGTTTGATCGGGGTGACATTGTTCCTGTTGTTGTTTGGCAAACCGTTCGGTTTTGTGGCGATGCTGGGCACCATTGCGTTGTCGGGGATGATCATGCGCAACTCGGTGATCCTGGTGGATCAGATCGAGCAGGACAAGGCGGCGGGGCTGGACCCGTGGCGGGCGGTGATTGAAGCGACGGTGCGGCGGTTCCGGCCGATTGTGCTGACCGCGCTGGCGGCGGTACTGGCGATGATTCCACTGTCACGCAGCGTGTTCTTCGGGCCGATGGCGGTGGCCATTATGGGCGGGTTGATCGTGGCGACTGTGCTGACGTTGCTGTTCTTGCCTGCGTTGTATGCGGCTTGGTTCAAGGTGAAGAAGGTCTAGGAGCCAAAGCCCCTCACCCCAACCCTCTCCCTTCGGGAGAGGGTTGGGGTGAGGGCGAGCCTGCGGATTAGCGAATCTGATCCACGCGCACACGGATCGGCTGCTGGGTCTTGGCCGTCAGGTCGACACTGTTGCGCTCGGTGTTGATAAACAGCAACTGGCCGTTCTCTTCAATCCGCGCGCTGATTGCGTAGGTGTGGCCGGGTTTGATTTGCGCCGGGTCATAGGTCAGGTGGAAAGGCAGTGGCACCTGGCCTTTTACCGGGCCGCTCTGTTTGGCCAGTGTTACTGCTGGCGCGTCGGCCAGAGACACATCCTGCAGGCTCACTTCCAGTGTAGCGGTAGGTGGCAGGGCGATACGTTGCAGGTAGAACACTTCACCGTCGAGGGACGCTTGCGGGGTCGAGGTCATGGAACTACAGGCTCCCAGCAGGGCGGTCAGGCTCAGTAAAAGTAACTTTTTCATAGGGCAGACTCCGTTTCTTTTCCTGTGTAAGACATTTCACACTGGAGAAAGGAAGGGATTCTAGCAATGAACTTGCCTTTGAAGCGGCAAACCTGTGCCTGACAACCGCTGCTGTTTCAGTGGGTTATTCAGTCAGAGGTTCATCCTGGGATTCGTCAGGGGGGTTGTTGTGGCTGGCGGGTTGGATGCCGTTGCCACCGTGGACGCTGCCATCGGGATTCTGAACATGCCAGGGCGTGCCAGCATTACCCCTGGTTTCAGGAGAGGGGTGTTCGGAGGGGGTTTTGTTGTCTTGGGTCATTTCCAGACTTCCTTATCGTTGGTTTGCTTTGGATGTGTGCCGAAATCTTCGGCACACATCCAAGGCTAGTCGCGGATTGGAAGGCTGAAACCGGTTGAGACGTTTCAACTCAACTTTGCAGGATTATCCCACGCTCTCGGAAATATCCGCGGCATCTTCACTGCGGTGCAATGCCACCTGGCGAATAGACAGGCGGATTTCCGCAGGCAACACGCGCTTGGCGGCCCCTTCAGCCAGTTCACCGAGCAGTTCGTGGTAGCTCAGCTTGCCATTGCTATCGCGGCGCAACACGTCCTCTTCAAGCAAGGTCTGGATAAAGTGCCGGAACAGGCTCTTGTCGAAGAATTCCGGGGCGTTGAGCCCATGCAGAATCGACAGGCGCTGGGCCATCATGGTGCACAGGTCTTCCAGTTCTTCGGCGCTCAGGGTGTTCTGGCCGCTGTTGAGCAGCAGGGATATGGCCATGTAAAAGCGCTGCAGGGTTTGCGCAATGCTTTTGGACAGCAGCGTCAGCAATACAAAGTGTCGCGAGCTTGGCGCAGGGCGCAGGTACACGTCTTTTTCGAACCGTAGCAACCCTTGCTCGACAAAGGCTTCAAGCCATTGATCGACCACTCCGTCGAGTTCTTGCTCGGACCAGCGGATAAACAGTTCCGATTGCAGGTACGGATACAGCGCATGGGTGTAGCGCAGGATCTGTTCGCGGCTCATGCGCGAAGTGCTCTGGAAGAAGCTGGCGAGCAATGATGGCAAGGCAAAGATATGCATCACGTTGTTGCGGTAATAAGTCATCAGTACCGCGTTCTGCTCATCCAGATAGAGGATCTTGCCCAGCGCATCGCTTTGCTCGGCCAGCAGATTCATGTCTTTGACATGCTTGATCAGCGCCGGGCCATCGCCTTCGGGCAAGGTGGTGTACGGCGAGTAAGGCACACGGCGCAGCAGGGCCAGATAGAGGTCCAGTACCCGGGCCATGGCTTGCTCATCCAGGGCCAGGCGGGTAGTGGACAGCAAGGCCAGTGCCACCAGGTTTACCGGGTTGATGGCCGCCGCTTCATTCAGATGCCGGGCAACCTTTTCTCCCAGGCGGTTGGTGGTCTGGCTCAGCCATTCAGGGCGGTAGGACGGTGCAAGCTCCTGCTGACGCCAGCCCGGCTGCTCCTGCTCAAGAAACTCGGCCAGCTTGATCGGCTCGCCGAAGTTGACTGCGACCTGACCGAACTTCTGTTTTTTCAGCGCACCGATCACTTTGAAAATGTCAAAAATCGACTCTTTTTTCTTGCTCGCGCCGCGCAACTCACCCAGGTAGGTGCGGCCTTCAAGAACGCGTTCGTAACCGATGTATACGGGTACGAACACGATCGGCGTGCGTGATGAACGCAGGAAACTGCGCACGGTGATGGCCAGCATCCCGGTTTTCGGTTGCAGCATGCGTCCGGTGCGCGAGCGGCCACCTTCGACGAAGTACTCCACCGGGAAACCCTTGGTGAACAGGGTGTGCATGTATTCGTTGAACACCGAGGTGTACAACGGGTTGCCCTTGAAGGTGCGGCGCATGAAAAATGCCCCGCCACGGCGTAGCAGCGGGCCCAGCACCGGCATGTTCAGGTTGATCCCGGCGGCAATGTGCGGCGGGGTCAGGCCGTTGCGAAACAGCAGATAGGACAGCAGCAGGTAGTCGATATGGCTGCGGTGGCACGGCACATAAATGATCTCATGGCCCTGGGCGACCTTTTGCACGCTCTCGATCTGGTTGACCTTGACCCCATCGTAAATCTTGTTCCAGAACCAGCTCAGCAGCACTTCAAAAAAACGGATCGCGGTGTAGGTGTAGTCCGAGGCGATTTCATTGGCGTAGCGCAGCGCAAGGGCACGGGCCTTGTCGGGTGAAATATTCTCGCGCTCGGCTTCATCGAGAATCGCCTGGCGCACAGAAGGCTCGTTGACCAGGCCCTTTACCAGCGTACGCCGGTGCGACAGGTCGGGGCCGATGGTCGAGATTTTCAGGTTGCGAAAGTGCACCCGTAAAATGCGCTGGGCCATGCGCACGGTGCGTTCGTGGCCCTTGTTGAGGTCGACCAGCTCTCGCATATGGATAGGGGCCGAGAACTGCACGCGGGTTTTACGGCCCAGAATCAGGATGCGCAGCATGCGCCGCAAACGCCCGGTCACGGCCCAGCTGTCGGCGAACAGCAGTTTCCAGGGGCTGGACTCGCTGTCGGGGGACTGGCCCCAGAATACGCTGACCGGGATGATTTGCGCGTCTTCCCCCGGGTGCTGGCTCAAGCCGTCAACCAGTCGGGTCAATACCGGCGGTGCGCCACGCTTGTCCTGACGCCCCAGCCAGTCCGGCTCGGGGGTCAGGTAGAAGAAGGCAGCTGGCTCTATCATCTCGCCTACGGCAACTGGCAGCACCGGGCGCGGCAGGCCGGCTTTGGAGCACTCGGCGTCGACAACGGCCAGCTCGGTCAGCGAGGGCGATTGCAGTACATAGAACACCGGTCGGCTGCGATCCAGGTTCAGGGTCAGCGAAGACTGGTTGATGGTCTCCGAGCGCACCCACAGGTACAGCAAGCGACGCAGGGCGCCAAATACAAGGCGGCGGAATGGGGAGGGGGTCATACGGCTTCTGCGTTAGTGAATTAAACGAGCGTTTACTCGGTCGGGTAGTTTGCAGTATCAGCGCAAAATCGGCAAAAAAGCGCTGAACTAATATTGATTGAGTGTTTTTTTGCCTGACCTATACTCGGTGGTCTTTCGCGATACTGCGTCAGACAGAGTTTTGCAGAGTCAGGTTCAAACGATAGTTCTCAAAGGGCCAGTTAACGAGCCCGATCAATAATAAAAAGGGGGGATGTTCCATGACTGCACGTGTAACGGGCAATGTGAAGTGGTTTAACGACGCAAAGGGCTACGGCTTTATCCAGTGCGAAGACGGGGCTGATGTGTTTGTGCATTACCGTGCCATTCGCGGTGAAGGCCATCGCAGCCTGGCCGAAGGTCAGCAGGTCGAATACACCCAGGTCTCGGGCGCCAAGGGCCTGCAGGCCGAGGATGTAGTGGGGTTGTAAGGCACTGCTTGCCCTCCCTGTGGGAGCGGGCTTGCTCGCGATTGCATCAGCGCATGTGCACATAGACACCGCGTCGGTCGCATCGCAGGCAAGCCAGCTCCCACAAGGGATCTATGGCCGGTCCGAATCAGGAACCGGTTTTCCAGGTGATTTCTTCCTGGCCGTCTTCGCTGATGCGGATCCAGCGGTCGGCGTCTGCCTCGCCCTGTTCTTCAACCCAGCTGCCCGGCGCGCAGCGCACTTCGATGTGCAATGCCTCAAAAGCAGCCTTGGCGCAGGCGATGTCGTCTTCCCACGGCGTCTGGTCACTGTCCAGGTACAGGCTATTCCATTTGCCTACAGCTTTTGGCATCCAGGTTACGGGCACGTTGCCGGCCATGCACTTCCAGGTTTCGCCTTTCTTTTTCCATTCCGTGCACGGTCCCAGCACGTTTGCCAGCCAGGCTTCGACGTCTTTGTAAGTGACGGCTTCTTTCAGGTAAATCTCGATATCGGGTTGGCGCATGGATGTCCTCACTGCGTGTCTGAAAAATCCATTCGCGGATTAGTCGGGCCAAGGGCATGTGCACCTGGCCGTAAAATGGGTTATTGAAGTACGAAGTAATCGTAGCGCATCGACACGGTCACCACTAAAGGCTCGGGGTGCTCGATGACCTCGGCGCGCCGCTCGGCACTGGCACGCCAGCCGTGAGGGGTCATGGCCAGCAGGTTGGCGCGATCCTGGGGTTCGCTCAGGCTGAGGGTGAACTCCAGTGTTTCACTGTGCTGTAGCGACATGCCTTCGGGCACCAGGGCCAGATGCTTGTCGTCGGCGTAATCCCGGACTTCGTCGTACAGGCGTTCGCGCAATTCCATCAAGTGACCGCGGGTCGGGCCTACACGCATCAGGCCGCCACCGGGGGTGAGCAGGCGCTTGGCTTCGAGCCAGTCCAGCGGGCTGAACACACTGGCCAGGAACTGGCAGCTGGCGTCAGCCAGTGGCACGCGGGCCATGCTGGCGATCAACCAGGTCAGTTGCGGGCTGCGTTTACAGGCACGCTTGACCGCTTCGCGGGAGATATCCAGCGCGTAGCCATCGGCGTTGGGCAGCGCGTCGGAGATTTGCGCGGTGTAGTAACCCTCGCCACAGCCGATGTCGAGCCAGCGCTGCGGCGCGCGTTCGGCGGCCAGTTCGGCCAGGCGTTTGGCCACAGGGGCGTAATGCCCGGCGTTTAGAAAGTCGCGGCGGGCTTCAACCATAGCCTGGTTGTCGCCTGGGTCACGGCTGTTCTTGTGTTGCACCGGCAGCAGGTTCAGGTAGCCCTGGCGGGCACGGTCAAAGCGATGGCCGGCAGGGCACACCACACCATTGTCTGCCGCGTTGAGCGGCTCGGAGCAGATCGGGCAGGCGAGCATCAGGCGAGCAACTTGATCAGGGTCTGATAGTAGATTTCGGTCAACACGTCGAGATCGCTGGCCAGCACCCGTTCGTTGACCTGGTGAATGGTCGCGTTGACCGGCCCCAGCTCTACCACCTGGGTGCCCAGGGTCGCGATAAAGCGACCGTCGGATGTGCCACCGCTGGTGGAAGCCTTGGTTTCGCGACCGGTCACCTGCTTGATGCTCGACGACACGGCATCCAGCAGCGCCCCCGGCTCGGTCAGGAACGGCAGGCCGGACAGCGCCCAGTCGATGTGCCAGTCCAGGCCGTGCTTGTCCAGGATGTCCGCGACGCGCTTTTGCAGGCCCTCAACGGTGGACTCGGTGGAGAAGCGGAAGTTGAACACTGCAACCAGATCACCCGGGATGACGTTGGTCGCGCCTGTGCCTGAGTTGAGGTTGGAAATCTGGAAGCTGGTTGGCGGGAAAAAGGCATTGCCGTTGTCCCAATGCTCGGCGGCCAGCTCGGTCAGCGCAGGCACGGCCAGATGAATCGGGTTCTTGGCCAGATGCGGGTAGGCCACATGGCCTTGAACGCCGCGAACGGTGAGCTTGGCCCCCAGAGAACCGCGACGGCCGTTCTTGACCACGTCACCCACCAGGGAAGTGCTCGACGGCTCGCCGACGATGCACCAGTCCAGACGCTCGTTACGTGCGGCGAAACGTTCGATCACGGCCTTGGTGCCGTGATGGGCCGGGCCTTCTTCGTCACTGGTGATCAAAAATGCGACCTTGCCCTTGTGGTCCGGGTAGTCGCAGACAAAGCGTTCAGCGGCCACCAGCATGGCTGCCAGGCTGCCTTTCATGTCGGCCGCGCCACGGCCGCAGAGCATGCCGTGCTCATCGATCAGCGCGTCGAACGGGTCGTTCTGCCAGGCCTGTACCGGGCCGGTCGGTACCACGTCAGTGTGGCCGGCGAAGCACAGCACCGGGCCTTCGTGTTTGCCGTGGGTGGCCCAGAAGTTGTCGACGTCTTCGATGCGCATCGGCTCAAGCATGAAGCCGGCATCGCCCAGGCGCTGCATCATCAGCTTCTGGCAGTCAGCGTCGATCGGCGTCACGGAAGGGCGACGGATCAGATCGCAGGCGAGTTGCAGGGTCGGCGAAAGGTCGGCGTGGGCCGTCATGGTAGGGACTCCGAAGCGGGACACAAGGCACAAAAGGGCGGTTATCTTAAAGCAAAACGGCGGCCAGAGGCCGCCGTTTAGTGGTTGCAGTCGATTTATGCAGCGGGTTGCTCTTGTGCTTCTTCGACCGGTTTAGGCAACGAAGACATAAAGGCCATGATCAGCGCTGCCAGATACGGCAACGATTGCACCAGCAGCATCACCACCCAGAAACGCATGTCGTTGCTCGGCAGGCCTTGTACGAAGAAAATCCCCACAGCCGCGCCCCAGAGCAGCAGCATGATGAACACCTCTTCGCGGGCTTCCGAGATCGCTACCCAAAAGCCGTGGTTATCGGCGTTTTTAGGCGTCCGGAAGAACGGGATGCTGGTGGTGAAGAACCCGTACAGCACGGCTTTGGCGATGGTGTGGGACAACGCCAGCCCGGCCAGTGCCGCGGCGAAGGCGTCCTTGAGGTTGACCCCCACTGCACGGCGGTACAGGAAAATGATCTTGCCCACCTTGAACACAAATAGCGCCAGTGGCGGAATGGCGAAAATCAACAGTGGCGGGTCGACCCGCGTTGGCACGATGATCATCGCCGCCGACCACAACAGGGCACCGACAGTGAAGAAAATATTCATGCCGTCGGCCACCCATGGCAGCCAGCCTGCGAGGAAGTGATAGCGCTGGCCACGGGTCAGCTCCGTGTCTTTGCCCAGCAACAGGCTGGAGGTGTGACGCTTGATAATCTGAATCGCACCGTAGGCCCAGCGGAATCGCTGTTTCTTGAAGTCGATAAAGGTATCGGGCATCAGGCCCTTGCCATAGCTGTTGTGGGAATACGCGGCGGAATACCCTTTTTCAAATACCCGCAGGCCCAGTTCGGCGTCTTCACAGATGCACCAGTCTGCCCAGCCCAGTTCTTCGAGCACTGAACGGCGGGTCATGGTCATGGTGCCGTGCTGAATGATCGCATCGCGGTCGTTACGGGTGACCATGCCGATATGGAAAAAGCCCTTGTATTCGGAGTAGCAGAGCTTTTTGAAGGTGCTTTCGTTCTGGTCGCGGTAGTCCTGTGGCGATTGCACGATGGCGATTTTCGGGTCGGCAAAGTGCGGCACCATATGCTTGAGCCAGTTGCGGTCCACGCAGTAATCAGAGTCGATCACGGCAATCACTTCGGCATCCGGTGCGGTATGCGGGATCAGGTAGTTCAGCGCGCCGCCCTTGAAACCGGCCAGGGGCGCGACGTGGAAGAACTTGAAGCGCGGGCCGAGGGTGGCGCAGTAATCGCGCACCGGCTCCCAGACTGCCGGGTCCTTGGTGTTGTTGTCGATGATCAACACTTCGAAATCGGGGTAGTCGAGGTTGGCCAGGGCGTCGAGGGTCTGTTTGACCATCTCCGGCGGCTCGTTGTAGCACGGCACATGGATCGAGACTTTCGGACGGTAGGCATCGTCGGCTTCTACCGGTAAAAACTCCCTTCGCCGCTTGCGAATCCATACTGCTTCGGCCAGTTCATGGGCCTCGGTGAGCAGCACGATAAACACCCCGAGCGCACCTAAGCCAAGCAGAAAGCCCACAGTCAGGCTGAACCAGGTGCTGTATTGCTGGCTGTAGTCATAGGCGATCCACACGAGCACCGAGCCGCAGAGGAAAGCGGTAAAGGTCAGGAAGGTACGGCCACGCTGGCGCAGGGCGGAACCGTCGATCAGCAGCAGTGCCAGTGACAGCAGGCCCATGACCACCGAGCCGATGGCCAGTACGCGCCACTGTGGAATCGCCACCACCGGCCCTTCAAAATTGAATTTTTGCTGGCGGGCAGCGTTGTACACGCCCCAGTACGCGCCCACTGAACCTTCGTCGCTGGCCTTCCACGGCTGGTCGAAGGCTTCGATCACAAAATAGTTGTAGCCCCGGCGGTTGAGGGTATTGACCAACGTACGCAGATAAATCGCCTGGTCGGCCGGGGTAGCGTCAGCGCCACCGCGCATGCGGCCATTGCTCGGCCAGCCAACTTCCGACAGCAGCAGCGGTTTTTTCGGGAACATTTTTTTCAGGTCGCGGGCACGGTCCAGGACGAATTCGCCGGCCTTGTCCACCGGGATAAATTCCCAGTAGGGCAGGATGTGCGCGGCGATCAGGTCAACGTGCTTGGCCAGTTGCGGGTACTTTTCCCAAATATGCCATTGCTCGGACGTGGTGACCGGCACCTTGACCGCGGCGCGCACCCGATCCAGCAGCACGATCAGGTCTTCGGGCGTGATTTCTTCGCGGAACAGGGCTTCGTTGCCCACCACAACCCGCACCACGCTGCGTGAGTTGTTGGCCAGCTCGATGGCTTTCTGGATTTCCCGCTCGTTGCGCTCCAGATCAGGGCTGATCCAGATCCCGATGGTCACGCGCAGGCCGAATTCTTCGGCCAGCTTGGGAATGTCGCCCAGGGTGCCGTCAACCGAGTAAGTCCGGATGTTGTCGGTCAGCTTGCTGATGATTTCCAGGTCGCGACGCATTTCATCGTCGGTCGGGTACTGGTCTTTCTGTGGGTACTGCCCTTGCTGGAACGGCGAGTACGAAAAACCGGAGATTTGCTCGGGCCAGTTGGGCGCAGAGACCGGGCGATTGATCAGCGCCCAGAAGCCTGTGAAGAGCGCGGCGATGGCCAGGACCACCACCAGATTGAGTCCAAATTTACGCGATGACATAACTATTTCGGGTTCCAAAGGGAGTGGAACGAAGATCGGTCGGCGGGTGCCAAACGGCGCGCATCCTACACTGTGCTTTGACCAATCGTATAGCGGACGGAATTGAGTCGGGCGTTTGGCACTTACAGCCGACTTAAGTTCTTTCTTTATTAGTTGTAGCTCTTATCTTCTTCCGTAGCAGGCTATTAAAGCAGGCTTGGTCGCATAGCTTGTAGGAAAGATACTCAATGCAATGTAAGAACCCTATAATGCGCGCCGGTTTTTGGGGTGTTGGTCATGAGTACAGAAGATCCACGTTTTGCCGGTGTAGCCCGGTTATATGGGCTGGAAGGCCTTGAACGACTGAAGGCGGCGCATGTGGCGATCGTCGGTGTAGGCGGCGTCGGGTCGTGGGCAGCGGAAGCGATTGCGCGCTGCGGCGTCGGCGAAATTTCGCTGTTTGATCTGGATGACGTGTGCGTCAGCAACAGCAACCGCCAGTTACACGCCTTGAGTACGACCATTGGTCGGGACAAGGTTGAGGTGATGGCCGAACGCCTGCGTCAGATCAATCCTGACTGCAAGGTTCATGAGGTGGCCGATTTCGTGACGCGCGAAACCATGGCCGACTACATCACCCCCGATATTGATTGCGTGATCGACTGCATCGACAGTGTGAATGCCAAGGCGGCGCTGATTGCCTGGTGCAAGCGGCGCAAGATACAGATCATCACCACCGGTGGCGCGGGCGGGCAAATTGACCCGACGCTGATTCAGGTCTGTGACTTGAACCGTACCTTCAATGACCCTCTGGCCTCCAAGGTGCGCTCGACCTTGCGCCGCGATTATGGATTTTCGCGCACCATGACCCGTCACTACAGCGTGCCGTGTGTGTTCTCCACCGAGCAGCTGCGCTACCCCAAGCCGGACGGCAGCATTTGCCTGCAGAAGAGTTTTGTCGGTGACGGGGTGAAGCTGGACTGTGCTGGCGGGTTTGGCGCAGTGATGATGGTGACGGCCACCTTCGGCATGGTGGCGGCGACCAAGGCGGTGGACAAGATCGTGGCGGGCGTGCGCCGGCCCTCGGAGAAGGTAAAGCCTGCACCACAGGAATAAGGCTCGCCTCGGACCTGGCCTGTGGGAGCGGCCTTGCTCGCGATAGCACCGGCGCGGTGTTTCAGATAAACCGAATCGCCCGCATCGCGAGCAAGCCCGCTCCCCCAGGGGGCGGCAATGGTCAGGCTGCCAATTCCCGCATCCGCACCAGCACCGCATTGAGCCCATTGCTGCGCGATGGCGACAACTGCCGGCTAAGCCCCAATTGCTCGAACCATCCCGGCAAATCGACCTGCAGCAGCTCTTGCGTGGTCAAGCCGTTCACCCGCACCAGCAGCAACGCCACCAGCCCGCGAATCAGTCGCGCTTCACTGCTGGCAGCAAACTGCCAATGGCCATCGACCTGTTTGCCCACCAGCCACATCTGGCTTTCACAGCCATGCACCCGGTTGGCGTCGGTTTTGTCGGCCTCGCTGAGTTCCGGCAATCGCTGGCCCCATTGCATCAGCAGGCGTGCACGCTGTTCCCAGCCGGTGCAATGCTCAAAGCTGTCGAGCGCCGCCTGGGCGTCGGCGGGCAGGGTCATTGCAGCAACTCCAGCGCCTGATCGAGGGCGAGGAAAAAACGCTCCAGATCTTCTGAGTCATTGTACAGCGCCAGCGAAACACGGATGGCACCAGCCAGGCCAAGGCTTTTAAGCAGTGGCATGGCGCAATGATGCCCGGCGCGAACGGCAATCCCCTGTTCGGTCAGCAGATGGGCCAGATCGGCGTTGTGGACGCCCTCGACTACAAAACTGACCAGGGCCAGTTGCGGGGCGCCCAGCAGACGAATGCCCTGGCGCTGCTGCAAACCCTCGACGAGCAATCGGTGCAGTGCTGTTTCGTGGGCCTGGACTGCGCCCTGGTTGAGGTTGGCCAGATAGTTGAGGGTTGCCCCCAGTCCGATCACGCTGGCAATCGGCGGGGTACCAGCCTCAAATCCCAGCGGTGCCGGGCGAAAGGTGGCGTGCTGATAGTCGGCGTCCTGCACCATCTCGCCGCCAAACTGCCAGTGTTGCAAGCGGGCCAGGGCTTCATGACGGCCAAACAGCACGCCCAGCCCGTCGGGGCCATAGAGCTTGTGGGCGGAAAACACATAGAAGTCACAACCCAGCGCCTGAACGTCCTGGCGACCGTGGACAACACCCTGGGCGCCGTCAACCACGGTCAGTGCATTCTGTGCCCTGGCCAGCGCCAATAGTTCGGGCAGGGGCTGCCACACACCAAGGACGTTGGATAGCTGGCTTACGGCCAACAGGCGGGTGCGCGGGGTGATCAGGCGTGCGGCGGCCACGAGGTCGATCACGCCGTCGGCATCCAGAGGCAAGATCACCAGATTCAGCTTTTTACGCTGTGCGAGCTGCTGCCATGGCAGCAGATTGGCGTGGTGTTCCAGGGCGCTGATAACAATGTCATCGCCCGTATTGAATTGGTGCTCCAGGCCGTAGGCCAGAAGGTTCAGCGCTGACGTGGCGCCGTGGGTGAACACGATTTGCCCGCACTCGCCGGCATTGAGCCATTGCGTCACTTTGTGGCGGGTGTTTTCGAATGCCTGGGTCGCGTGGGCGCCCGGCAGATGTTGGGCCCTGTGTACATTGGCTGCGCCGTTGGCGTAGTAATGCGTCAGTGCGTCGAGCAGGGCTTGGGGTTTTTGCGTGGTAGCAGCGCTGTCCAGATACGTCTGGTCCTGACGTTGCAAGGCGGCGATGGCGGGAAAGTCAGCGCGCCAGGGAGAAGGCAAAAGCATGGTGTTCGGGCTCTGTTGACGAGGCCGGAAGCCGGCCCCGTCAGTTGCAGACAGACGCTTAGTTGTGAGCGTGCAGTGCTTCGTTCAGCTCGATGGCCGACTTGTGGGTTTTGCATTCCACAGCGCCGGTTTCCGAGTTGCGGCGGAACAACAGGTCAGGCTGGCCAGCCAGGTCACGGGCCTTGACCACTTTGACCAACTGGTTGTTTTCGTCCAGCAGGGCCACTTTGGTACCTGCGGTCACGTACAGGCCGGACTCGACGGTGTTGCGGTCACCCAGCGGGATGCCGATACCGGCGTTGGCGCCGATCAGGCAGCCTTCGCCGACCTTGATCACGATGTTGCCACCACCCGACAGGGTGCCCATGGTCGAGCAACCGCCGCCCAGGTCCGAACCTTTGCCGACAAACACGCCTGCCGATACACGGCCTTCGATCATGCCCGGGCCTTCGGTACCAGCGTTGAAGTTGACGAAACCTTCGTGCATCACGGTGGTGCCTTCGCCGACGTAGGCGCCCAGGCGAATACGCGCCGCATCAGCGATGCGCACACCGGCCGGAACCACGTAGTCGGTCATTTTCGGGAACTTGTCGACCGAGAACACTTCCAGCAGATCGCCACGCAGGCGCGCTTCGAGTTGACGCTCGGCCAGTTCGCCCAGATCGATGGCGCCCTGGCTGGTCCATGCCACGTTTGGCAGCAGCGGGAACACGCCCGCCAGGCTCAGGCCGTGGGGCTTGACCAGGCGATGGGACAGCAGGTGCAGCTTGAGGTAGGCCTCTGGTGTCGAGGTCAGAGTGGCGTCTTCGGCCAGCAGGGTGGCAACCAGCGGCTTGTGGCTTTCGGCCAGGCGGGTCAGCAGGGCAGCCTGGGCGGCGTCGACCGGTTTGGCGGCTTCAGCCATCTGTGCGGCTTGGGCGGTAGTAAAGGTGATTGCCTGATTGCCACCGGTGTAGCCCAGAATCGGTGCGATGGCTGCAATCAGCTCGGCCGATGGATTGACCAGGGGTTGTGCGTAGAACACTTCCAGCCATGCGCCTTGGCGGTTTTGGGTGCCGACGCCGAAGGCTGCGCTGAACAGGGTAGTAGACATGCAATTACCTCTTACAAAAATAAATGGGCGGGCGCTTACAGAAGGGCCGCCGCATAAAGATCTGGCTTGAAGCCAATCAGGGTTTTGTCACCGAGATCGAGCACCGGGCGCTTGATCATCGAGGGTTGGGTGAGCATCAGTTCAATGGCTTTGGCTTGGTCGAGATCGGCTTTGCGTTCGTCGTCGAGCTTGCGAAAGGTTGTACCGGCGCGGTTGAGCACCACTTCCCAGCCGTGCTCATTGCACCAGCGGGTCAGGTGTTCACGGTCAATGCCGCTGCTTTTGTAGTCATGGAAATCGTAGTGCACTGCATGTTCATCGAGCCAGGTGCGAGCCTTTTTCATGGTGTCGCAGGCTTTGATGCCGAAAAGGTGCAACGTCTTGCTTGAATCGGTCACGGAAATTGCCCCCCCTTTGGAGATGCGGTAAATGAGCAGTCGCGGATTATGCCATGCGCAGCGCCCTTGGGCGTGATTGGCTGCGAGCTTGGCACAGACTTGTGACATGTCGTCGCACTGCTACTTTTGTTCAGGCTCGGCTTTTACGGTTAGACGCTACTATGGAGCGCAATGGGAAATTGTTGCTATTTATTTAGTTTAAAACTGATCGTTCGGGAACTCTGCTGATATGCAAACCGCCTATACCGTCCTTATCCTGCTGATGCTGGTGGGGATTTCGCGTCTGTTGGGGCGTGTCATACCTCTGCCTTTGCCGCTGGTGCAGATTGCCGCCGGTGCCGTACTGGCCTGGCCGACACTGGGCCTGCATGTGGCGCTGGAACCTGAGCTGTTCCTGTTTCTGTTCTTGCCGCCGCTGCTGTTCTCGGATGGCTGGCGCATGCCCAAGCGTGAGTTCTGGCGCCTGCGCGGGCCGATTCTGACCCTGGCAGTAGGGCTGGTTTTGTTTACGGTGGTGGGTGCGGGTTATTTCATCCATTGGCTGTTGCCGACCATCCCCTTGCCGGTGGCATTTGCCCTGGCAGCAGTACTGTCACCCACTGATGCGGTGGCGGTATCGGCCATTGCACAGAATCGCTTGCCCGCACCCTTGATGCACATGCTGCAAGGCGAGGCGCTGATGAATGACGCCACGGGCCTGGTGACCTTCAAGTTCGCCCTGGTGGCTGCCATTACCGGGGTGTTTTCCCTGGCCAATGCCAGCCTGACCTTCATCTTGGTGGCCTGTGGCGGGCTGGCCATTGGCGTCGCCCTGAGCTGGCTGGTGGGGCGTTTGCGCGCGTGGATGATCGCCCGTGGCTGGGATGACCCGGCCACCCATGTGGTGTTTATGTTGCTGCTGCCTTTTGCCGCCTATGTACTGGCCGAACGCTTGGGTGCTTCGGGCATCCTGTCGGCGGTGGCGGCGGGGATGATGCAGAGCTGGCTGGACCTGTTGCCGCGTCAGACCAGCACCCGCCTGCTTAATCGCAGTGTGTGGTCGCTGTTGGAGTTTGCCTTCAACGGGTTGATCTTTTTGCTGTTGGGCCTGCAATTGCCGGACATCATCAAGGCGGTGGTCAGTCACGAAACGACTCTATGGCCGACCTTGATGTATCGCTGCCTGGATGTGGTGGCGATTTTCCTGGTGCTGCTGGCGCTGCGCTTCATCTGGGTGCAGAGCATCTGGCGGCTGTCCGGCCTGTTGCGCCGCTGGCGTGGCAAGGGCGAGCTGACGATGGTGCCGACAGCCCGCTCCTGCTGGCTGCTGACCGTGGGCGGGGTACGCGGTGCGGTGACCCTGGCGGGCGTGATGTCGGTACCGCTGCTGGTCAGCGAGGGTTTGAATTTTCCTGAGCGTGATTTGCTGATCTTTATTGCTGCCGGGGTGATTTTGCTGTCGCTGGTGGCAGCCTGCATCGCCTTGCCGGTGTTGTTGCGCGGTATTCCAAAAAGCCCGGACGATGCCATGCGCAAAGAAGTGCGCGAAGCCTGGCGACGCACTGCGGAAGCGGCGATTCATGCGCTGGAAGCAGAAGAGGTGGTGGAGGCCGATGGTCAGCAGGATGCGGCCCAGGCGGCTCTGGCGGCTGAGCTAAAGGCGCGGATCATGTCTGAGTACCGTCATCAGCTTGAGGTGTACAACGACTCGGCGGAGGCCCAGGCACTGGCTTCGCAAATGGACCAGCTGGAAAGCCGCTTGCGGCTCAAGGCGCTGCGTGCGCAGCGGCTGGAACTGTACAGCTTGCGCCGCCATCACGAAATCGGCGACGACGCCCTGAGCGAAATCCTCAAGGACCTGGACTTGAGCGAGGCCAACCTGGGAACGGTGAAATAACCCAGCTTTATGTGGGAGCGGGCTTGCTCGCGATGGCATCGCAGCGGTTCGTCTGGCAGACCGCATCGCTTGCATCGCGAGCAAGCCCGCTCCCACAGGGGCGGTTTAGCCGCGGCGCTGGATAAAGTCGCGGATCCGCCCGGCGGCTTCCACGCACTCAGCCAGTGGCGCAACCAGGGCCATGCGTACGCGACCAGCGCCGGGGTTGAAACCGTCTACTTCGCGGGACAGATAAGAGCCCGGCACTACGGTGACGTGCTCTTGGGCAAACAGGTCGCGGCAGAATTCGGCGTCGTCGCCTTCAACCCTGGGCCACAGGTAGAAGCCGCCATCCGGGCGCTGCACATCCAGTACCGGGGTTAAAATCTCCAACACCGCATCAAACTTCTCGCGATACAGGTCACGGTTGCTACGTACGTGGTCTTCGTCGTTCCAGGCGGCAATGCTTGCCAGCTGGGTTTGTACCGGCATGGCGCAGCCATGGTACGTGCGGTACAGCAGGAACGCCTTGAGGATGTCGGCATCGCCGGCCACAAAACCGGAACGCAAACCCGGCAGGTTGGAGCGCTTGGACAGGCTGTGGAACACCACGCAACGCTTGAAGTCTTCACGGCCTAGGGCCACACAGGCGCTGAGCAGGCCGACCGGTGGTGTCTTCTCGTCGAAGTACAGCTCGCTGTAGCACTCGTCTGCGGCGATCACGAAGTCGTGTTCGTCGGCCAGTGCGATCAGTTTTTTCAGGGTTTCAAGCGGGATCAGCGCACCGGTCGGGTTACCCGGCGAGCACAGGAACAGGATCTGGCAGCGTTTCCAGGTGTCGACGGATACGGCGTCGAAATCCGGGTTGAACCCATGCTCGGCCAGGCACGGCAGGTAGTGCGGCTGAGCGCCTGCCAGGAAGGCGGCCCCTTCGTAGATCTGGTAGAACGGGTTCGGGCTCACCACCAGAGCGTCGTCACCACGGTTGACCACGGTCTGGGTGAAGGCAAACAGGGCTTCACGGGTGCCGTTGACCGGCAGGATATTGCGCGCCGGGTCAAGCCAGCCTTTTGGCACGTTGAAACGACGCTCGGCCCAGTCGGCGATAGCTTCGCGCAGCGCCGGGATGCCCAGGGTGGTCGGGTAGACCGCCATCTGGTCGAGGTTGTCAGCCAGTGCCTTGGCCACGAAGTCCGGCGAGCGGTGCTTGGGTTCGCCAATCGACAGCGCGATCGGGCGCTTGTCGGCGTTGGGCTGCACGCTGCCAAGCAGGGCGCGCAATTTTTCGAACGGGTAAGGCTGCAGCTGGTTTAGAGCGTTGTTCATGGGGTGCGGGTCTCACTCGGCGGCGGTTAAATGCTCAGGCGCCACGGTTCTGGGGTTGAATCCTGGTTGACCGTCAGTTGCTCGACGATCGCTTCCTGCAAACGCATGCACAGCTGCGGGTCGGACAGCGGCTGGTTGTTTGCATCGGTAATGAAAAAGACGTCTTCGACGCGTTCACCCAGGGTGGCAATCTTGGCGTTCTGCAGCGACAGATCAAACTCCAGAAAGATCATTCCGATGCGAGCCAGCAGACCCGGGCGGTCGGGGGCGCTGAGCTCCAGCACGGTCACCGGGCGCTGGGCGTCGTTATGGATCGTGACCTGGGGCGCAAAGGCAAAGTGCTTGAGCTGGCGCGGCACGCGGCGCTGGATGATGGTCGGGTAGTCGTCCGGGTTGCGCAGGGCTTCGGTCAGCCCCTTGCGGATTTTTTCGATACGCGCCGGGTTGTTACCAATCGAGCCGCCATCGTTGTCGAGCACGATATAGGTGTCGAGGGTGAACTGACTGCTGGAGGTGATAATGCGTGCGTCATGGATGTTCAGGTTGAGCTGGTCCATGGCGGCCACTGTCACGGCGAAGAAGTCGTGCTGGTCGGGTGCATAGATGAAGATCTGCGTGCCGCCCTCGAACTCGCGCTGGGTGGTTTCCTTGATCAGCACCAGCGGGCCGCCATCGGCAGGCTGCTGCAGGATGGCTTCGGTATGCAGGGCCACGTCGGCAGAGGAGTGTCGCAGGAAATAGTCGTCGCCCAGCTGTGACCAGAGCTGTTCCACGTCATCCTGGTCGGTACCCCCGCGCACCAGAATATCCAGCGCCGCACTTTGCGTCTGGCGGATCTGTTCTTCGCGGTCCACCGGGTTTTCCAGGCCTCTACGCAAGGCACGCTTGGTCTCGGTGTAGAGCTGGCGCAACAGGCTGGCGCGCCAGGAGTTCCACAGCGTCGGGTTGGTGGCGTTGATATCGGCGACAGTCAGCACATAGAGGTAGTCGAGGTGGGTTTCGTCCACCACAATCTGGGCAAAATCATGGATGACCTGCGGGTCGGACAGGTCCTTGCGCTGGGCGGTGGTGGACATCACCAGGTGGTTTTGTACCAGCCACACGATCAGGCGCGTGTCCCACTGCGGCAACTGATGACGGATGCAGAACGCTTCTGCATCCACGGCACCGATTTCGGAATGGTCGCCGTGGCGGCCCTTGCCGATATCGTGGTACAGCCCGGCCAGGTAGATCAGCTCGGGCTTGGGCAGCTTGGCCATCAACTTGCTGGCGAGCGGGAATTTTTCCGATACCTGGGTGTATTGCAGCTTACGCAGGTGTTTGATCAGGTTCAGGGTGTGGGCATCGACCGTATAAATGTGGAACAGGTCATGCTGCATTTGCCCGACGATAAAACCAAACTCGGGCAGGTAACGGCCCAGGATGCCGTAACGGTTCATCCGGCGCAGGTTGCGGTGGATGCCGATCTTGCACTTGAACAGTTCGATAAACAGGCTGGTGTTGCGGATGTCTTTGCGGAAATCTTCGTCGATCAGGTAACGATGTTCGCGTAGCAGGCGGATGGTGTCGGCCCGCACGCCCTTGATCTCTGGGTGCTGTGCCATCAGCAGGAAGATTTCCAGCATGGCGAAGGGGGTGCGCTTGAACACGTGGTCGCTGGTGGCTTCGATATAGCCATCGTGCAACTGGAAGCGCGAGTTCAACGGGGTTGGTGGCGCCTCGTCCTCGGGAGCGAGGATCACCTCTTCGAAGTGCTGGATGATCAGGTCGCTGAGCTGGGCAATGCTCATGACCACCCGGTAGTACTGCTGCATGAAATTTTCGATGGTCTGCTTGGCGTCTTCGCCGGCAAAGCCGAGCAGTTCGCCGATGCTGCGCTGGTGGTCGAACAGCAGACGGTCTTCGGCACGCCCGGCAAGCATGTGCAGGGCGTAGCGCACCTTCCACAAAAATTCCTGGGACGAGGCCAGCAGGGCGTGCTCGCTTTCTACCAGAAAGCCTTCGCCGGCAAGGGCGCGCAAATTCAGGGTGCCGTACTGGCGGCGGGCTACCCACAAAATGGTCTGGATATCGCGCAGGCCGCCGGGCGAACCCTTGACGTTAGGCTCCAGGTTGTACTCGGTGTCGTTGTACTTGTGGTGGCGGGCCTTTTGCTCGGCGCGCTTGGCCAGGAAAAACTCCTTGCTGGGCCACATGTGGGCGGTGCTGGTGACGTCCAGCATGCGCTGACGCAAATGCTCGGGGCCCGCCACGGTGCGGCTTTCCATCAAGTTGGTGATGATGGTCAGGTCGGCGCGGGCCTGCTCTGCGCACTCATCCACCGAGCGCACGCTCTGACCTACTTCTAGGCCTATGTCCCATAGAAGTGTCAGAAAACGCTCAATGGAATCACGGAAAACTTCGTGATCTGCGTTGTCCAGCAGGATCAGCAAATCGATATCGGAATAAGGGTGCAACTCGCCGCGGCCATAGCCGCCGACGGCGACCAGCGCGATGTCGGCCTCAGCGCTCCAGCTGAACTGGTCCCACGCCTGTTGCAGGATGTTGTCGACGAACCATGCACGGTCTTCGATCAGGCGGCGAATATCACGCCCCTTTTTGAAGCGTTCGTCGAGTACCTCCCGAGCCTGGCGGATCGCCTTTTTGAAAGCGGCAATGGGGCTCGCCTTTAATGCCAGCTCGGCCTGGAACTGGCCGCGGTCAAAAAGTTCTGGATCCACCTGCGGCATCGATTGGCATTCCTGTGCTGGGTTTTACGGGCTAAACGGTGAAAACACGCAAGTTTCAGGCCGAAACGCGGGGGATGGTGTCATCGCTGCGCAGGGTGAAAATTTCGTAACCGGTGTCGGTGACCAGCAGGGTGTGTTCCCACTGGGCAGACAGCTTGCGGTCCTTGGTGATGGCGGTCCAGCCATCGCCCAGCACCTTGGTGTCGGCCTTGCCCTGATTGATCATCGGCTCGATGGTGAAAGTCATGCCGGCCTTGAGCTCCATACCGGTGCCAGCGCGGCCGTAGTGCAGGATCTGCGGCTCTTCGTGGAATACCTTGCCGATACCGTGGCCGCAGAACTCGCGTACTACAGAAAAACCGTTCTTTTCAGCGTGCTTCTGGATCACTTCGCCGATATCGCCCAGGCGGCAGCCCGGTTTAACGATTTCGATAGCCTTGTACATGCATTCCTGGGTCACTTGCGACAGGCGCTCGGCCCATACCGGAACCTTGCCGACGTGGAACATGCGGCTGGTGTCGCCGTGGTAGCCGTCCTTGATCACGGTGACGTCGATGTTCAGGGTGTCGCCGTCCTTCAATACCTTGTCGCCCGGGATGCCGTGGCATACCACGTGATTGATCGAGGTGCAGATCGACTTGGGAAAGCCTTTATAGTTGAGCGGGGCAGGGATGGCCTTTTGCACATTGACGATATAGTCATGGCAGATGCGATCCAGCTCTTCAGTGGTGACGCCGGGTTTTACGTACTCGGCGATCATTTCCAGGACTTCGGCGGCCAGTTTGCCGGCGATACGCATTTTTGCGATGTCCTCTGGGGTTTTGAGGGTGACGGTCATTCGGGCTCTCTTCGCGCGTTGGCGCTCATCATCAGGATTGCGGGCGTGCTGTGAATCGCGGCACGCCGTCATAAAAGTACGATTCTAACAGACGGTCGGCGTTAGTCGTGGGCCTGTAGCCATCGCTTCTCTTAATAGATAGGAGCATCCTGGTTCTATTCCAAGGCCCCGCGCGAATAAGGTAAGCGGCCGAAGCCCGCGCTTTTGATTTTTTCGCCCTTCGTGAGGCCGAATAGGTATGTACTCGGTAGTTTTAAATGGCATTGCGCGTACATATCCAGCATTTGTGTCTAACTGAGACTATGGTTTCGACCTTACGTCGAGTCCCTTTTGGAAGGACCCAAAAGGAACCAAAAGGTCCTCGCCCCATCGTACGGCCTTCGCTGCGCTCAGGTTCCCTCGCTCCGGCTCTGCTCCGTGGGCCCGCCGCCACGGGCCATCCATGGCCCATCGCGGCTCTCCCGGCATCCATGCCGGTCGACCCACTCCGCAGAACCTCCTCTCGGCCTCCCGGGAGGGCAGGCAGATCAAAAGCACTGCGCCCCGAGGCGGCCGACCGGCCGGCCTGTTCGGTCAATTCAGAAGCGGCCCTGGCCCAGGTGTCAGACTTGTTGTGTTGTGCGGCCGTCTGGCTCCGACGCTGTTATGGGCTTGCTCGGTGTTTGGAATATTTTGCTGGTGGAAGTGGTATTGTTGGACAAGAAGCAAGAGCAAGCCAGGCGTAAGCCCTTGCAGGGCAACGCTTTAGCAATAAAGTCTGAATTCACACTTCGTTTTTAATGCATCTTGTGGTATAAAATGCGCCGCTTTGCGGGTATAGCCCGCAGAGCACAAACCCACACACGTGTCGACACGATGACCTGGGTGCCTTCAGCTTTGAAGCTGCTGGTTGGTCGTTGGGATACGTGGAGGCCTAACCCGACTTATTAAGGAACTATCATGTCCCAAGTCAACATGCGCGATATGCTGAAGGCCGGTGTGCACTTCGGTCACCAAACCCGTTACTGGAACCCGAAGATGGGTAAATACATCTTTGGCGCGCGTAACAAGATCCACATCATCAACCTTGAAAAAACCCTGCCAATGTTCAACGAAGCTCTGACTTTCGTTGAGCGCCTGGCCCAGGGCAAAAACAAGATTCTGTTCGTCGGCACCAAGCGTTCCGCTGGCAAGATCGTTGCTGAAGAAGCAGCACGTTGCGGTTCGCCGTACGTGGATCACCGCTGGTTGGGCGGCATGCTCACCAACTTCAAAACCATTCGTGCTTCGATCAAGCGTCTGCGTGACCTTGAAATCCAGGCAGAAGACGGTACTTTCGCCAAGCTGACCAAGAAAGAGGCGCTGATGCGCACTCGCGATCTGCAGAAGCTGGATCGTAGCCTGGGTGGTATCAAGGACATGGGCGGTCTGCCAGACGCTCTGTTCGTTATCGACGTTGACCACGAGCGTATCGCGATCACCGAAGCTAACAAGTTGGGTATCCCGGTAATCGGCGTTGTCGATACCAACAGCAGCCCAGAAGGTGTTGACTACATCATCCCGGGTAACGATGACGCAATCCGCGCTATCCAGCTGTACATGGGTGCGATGGCTGATGCTGTGATCAAAGGCCGTAACCACGTTGCTGGCGGCACCGACGTTTTCGTCGAAGAAGCTCCAGCTGCAGCGGTAGTTGAAGGCTGAGTAATTAACGCCTAGCGTTTACTCAGTACGCAAAAAGGGGGCTTGGCCCCCTTTTTGCCACCTCGAAATCCATTTGTTGTAACCCTGTTTGTTGTATCTGTATCAGATGGCGACCTGCACGGTTGATTCGGGGTGCGCTTCAAACGAATTGAACGCCCGTTCGGTCGGGTGGAATGGTTGAAAACCTATCCAAGAGGAATTTTGAAATGGCAGAGATTACTGCAGCGTTGGTTAAAGAACTGCGTGAGCGTACTGGCGAAGGCATGATGGACTGCAAGAAAGCCTTGACCAAGGCTGGCGGCGACATCGAAAAAGCCATTGATGACATGCGTGCTTCGGGCGCCATCAAGGCAGCCAAAAAAGCAGGTAACGTTGCTGCTGAAGGCGCTATCGCAGTTAAAGTTGCAGACGACAACAAGTCGGCTGTAATTCTTGAAGTCAACTCGCAAACCGACTTCCTGGCTCTGCAAGACGACTTCAAAAAATTCGTTGCTGACAGCGTTGAAAAAGCGTTCGCTGACAAACTGACCGACGCAGCTCCGCTGATCGCTGCTCAAGAAGCTGATCGTCTGGTTCTGGTTGGTAAAGTAGGCGAGAACGTCAACATCCGTCGTCTGGCCCGCATCGAAGGTGACGTTGTTGATGCTTACCTGCACGGCAACAAGATCGGTGTTGTTGTAGCTCTGAAAGGCGGCAACGCTGAGCTGGCTCGTGACATCGCCATGCACGTAGCTGCAAGCAACCCTGAGTTCCTGCTGCCTTCGCAAGTTTCCGCTGATGCCATCGAACGCGAAAAAACCGTGTTCATGAGCCTCAACGAAGACAAGATCAAAGGCAAGCCAGCCGAAATCGTTGAAAAAATGGTTGCCGGTCGTATCAGCAAGTTCCTGGCTGAAGCCAGCCTGGTTGAGCAAGCGTTCGTCAAGAACCCGGAAATCAAGGTCGGCGATCTGGCCAAGAAAGCCGGCGCTGAAATCGTTTCCTTCACTTACTTCAAAGTAGGTGATGGCATCGAGAAGCCAGTTGACGACTTCGCTGCTGAAGTTGCTGCTCAAGTGGCTGCAAGCAAGCAATAAGACGGTTCTAAACTGTCGACCCGAAGAGGCTGCCCGCTCACGCGCGCAGCCTCTTTTCAAATGGGAGGGGATTTTTCCTTCTCGGCGGAACCGGTTTGCAAAATCGTGTTCCGATGGTGCTGCTGTGCAGTGCCACAGCTAGAACAAGCGCGGGTTGAAAAATGACCTCGCACAGATTATCTATAAAACGCGGCAGGAGAGATTCGCAATGGCTCAGCAGGGCAGTGGTTATCAAGCTCGCTATAAACGCATTCTACTCAAGCTAAGCGGCGAAGCCCTGATGGGCTCTGAAGAGTTCGGGATCGATCCCAAGGTGCTCGACCGCATGGCGCTGGAAGTGGGCCAACTGGTCGGCATCGGCGTTCAGGTAGGACTGGTGATTGGTGGTGGCAACCTGTTCCGTGGTGCTGCATTGAGCGCCGCCGGTATGGATCGTGTGACTGGCGACCATATGGGCATGCTGGCTACCGTGATGAACGCCCTGGCCATGCGCGATGCGCTGGAACGTGCGAATATCTCCGCCATCGTTATGTCGGCCATTTCCATGGTTGGTGTGACCGATCATTACGATCGTCGCAAGGCCATGCGCCACCTGAATGCCAAGGATGTGGTGATTTTCGCTGCAGGCACCGGTAATCCTTTCTTCACGACGGATTCGGCAGCATGCTTGCGTGCCATTGAAATCGACGCTGATGTCGTGCTCAAGGCAACCAAGGTTGACGGCGTGTACACCGCAGATCCATTCAAAGACCCGCATGCCGAGAAGTTCGATCATCTGACTTACGATGAAGTACTGGATCGCAAACTGGGTGTTATGGACCTGACGGCCATCTGTCTGTGCCGCGACCACAAAATGCCATTGCGTGTATTTAATATGAACAAGCCCGGCGCCCTGCTTAATATTGTCCATGGCGGCGCTGAAGGTACTCTGATCGAGGAAGGTCAACAATGATCAACGAAATCAAGAAAGACGCTCAAACGCGTATGCAGAAGTCGCTGGAATCCCTGGCCCATGCATTTGGCCAGATCCGTACCGGCAAGGCTCACCCGAGCATTCTGGGCAGCGTGATGGTGCCTTACTATGGCTCGGATACTCCGATCAGCCAGGTCGCCAACATCACCGTTAAAGACTCTCGCACCCTTCAAGTTGTAGCGTTCGAGCGCAACATGCTGGGCGCAGTCGACAAGGCCATCCAGAGCGCCGGTCTGAACCTGAACCCGACCAACCTGGGTGAGCTGCTGCTGATCTCCATGCCGGCCCTGACTGAAGAAACCCGCAAGGTTTTCGCCAAGCAGGCCCGTGATGCAGCTGAAGATGCCCGTATTGCCGTGCGCAATATCCGTCGCGACGCCTTGAGCCAATTGAAAGACCTGGTCAAGGAAAAGGAAATCAGCGAAGACGAAGAGCGTCGTGCTGCTGATGATATCCAGAAGCTGACCGACAAGGCCGTGGCGGATATCGAAGTTGCCACCAAGCAGAAAGAAGCGGACCTGATGGCCGTATAAGGGTCAGGGCGTTTTATGGAAAAGACGAAGCAGGCTGACCCGTCATCTGTTCCGCGACATGTCGCGATCATCATGGACGGTAATAATCGCTGGGCAAAAAAACGCTTTCTGCCAGGTGTTGCCGGGCATAAAGCGGGTGTGGATGCAGTTCGCGCGGTCATTGAAGTGTGTGCCGGAGCCGGGGTCGAGGTACTGACCCTGTTCGCGTTTTCCAGTGAAAACTGGCAGCGGCCCGCCGCTGAAGTCAGTGCCTTGATGGACCTGTTTTTCAGGGCGCTGCGTCGTGAGGCCAAGCGCCTCAACGAAAACGAGATCAGCCTGCGGATCATTGGCGACCGCTCGCGCTTTCATCCCGATTTGCAAAAGGCGATGCGTGAAGCGGAAGCAATGACAGTGGGCGAAGGCCGCTTTGTCTTGCAGATTGCCGCCAATTACGGTGGCCAGTGGGATATCGCGCAGGCCGCGCAGCAGTTGGCGCGTCAAGTCCAGACAGGGCACTTGCAGCCGGAGGATATCACTCCGGGTTTGCTGCAAACCTGTTTGGTAACGGGTGATCTGCCATTGCCCGATCTGTGTATCCGCACCGGTGGCGAGCACCGCATCAGCAATTTCTTGCTGTGGCAGCTGGCCTATTCCGAGTTGTACTTCTCCGACCTGTTCTGGCCGGACTTCAAACACGAGGCCATGCAGCACGCATTGGCTGATTTCGCTTCTCGCCAGCGCCGCTTCGGTAAAACGAGCGAGCAGGTTGAGGCTGGAGCCCGGATTTAATGCTTAAACAAAGAATCATCACTGCACTTATCTTGCTCCCAATTGCCTTGTGTGGCTTTTTCCTGCTCGAGGGCAGCGGCTTTGCGCTGTTTATTGGCCTGGTCGTGACCCTGGGTGCCTGGGAGTGGGCGCGTCTTGCCGGCTTTGAGGCGCAAGGTGCACGGGTGCTGTTTGCTGTAGTAGTGGCCGCGCTGCTGTTGGGGCTGCATATATTCCCCGATCTGGCGCCCTGGGTGCTGGGCGCGGCGGTGTTGTGGTGGGCGACAGCGACCTTTCTGGTGCTGACCTTTCCGCAATCGGCTGCGCACTGGTCGAGTATTGCGGCCAGGCTGGTGATCGGTCTGTTGATCCTGCTGCCGGCCTGGCAAGGGCTGGTCCTGATCAAGGCGATGCCGCTGGGCAACTGGCTGATCATGGCGGTGATGGTTCTGGTATGGGGCGCAGATATTGGTGCCTATTTTTCCGGGCGCAAATTCGGCAAGCGCAAGCTTGCCCCCAAGGTCAGCCCGGGCAAAAGCTGGGAAGGTGTATTTGGCGGTCTGTTGCTCAGCCTGCTGATCACCGCGGTCGTGGGTATAGTGCGTGACTGGAGCGCTTCGCAGATGTTTGTTGCACTGCTGGGCGCTGCTGTGATCGTCCTGATTTCGGTGGTGGGCGACCTCACGGAAAGCATGTTCAAACGCCAGGCCGGGGTCAAAGACAGCAGTAACCTGCTGCCGGGCCATGGTGGTGTACTGGATCGTATCGACAGCCTGACGGCGGCGATCCCGGTATTTGCTGTATTGCTGTGGATGGCGGCTTCATGAACCGTCCACAACAGATTACTGTTCTGGGGGCTACGGGTTCCATTGGCCTGAGCACCCTGGATGTTATTGCGCGTCACCCTGACCGCTATCAGGCCTTTGCCCTGACAGGCTACAGCCGTCTCGCCGAACTGCTGGCCTTGTGCATCAAGCACCGGCCGCAGGTTGCCGTGGTGCCGGATGAGCGTGCTGCCAGCCAGTTACAGGCGGATTTGCGCGCAGCCGGGCTCAATACCGAAGTATTGGTAGGTGAGGAGGGCTTGTGTCAGGTTTCGTCGGCTCCTGAAGTGGATTCGGTGATGGCGGCAATTGTCGGTGCCGCAGGCCTGCGCCCGACACTGGCGGCGGTCAATGCCGGCAAGAAGATCCTGCTGGCCAACAAAGAAGCGTTGGTGATGACCGGCGACCTGTTTATGCAGGCCGTGCGTCGCAGCGGTTCGGTATTGCTGCCCATCGACAGCGAACACAACGCGATTTTCCAGTGCTTGCCCCGGGACTTTTCCCGTGGCCTGGGTAATGTCGGTGTTCGTCGGATTTTGCTGACAGCCTCTGGTGGTCCATTCCGTGAGACGCCGCTGGCAGAGCTTGAGCACGTCACGCCGGATCAAGCCTGTGCTCATCCCAATTGGTCGATGGGGCGCAAGATTTCGGTAGATTCGGCCAGCATGATGAACAAAGGCCTGGAGCTGATCGAGGCCTGCTGGCTGTTTGATGCGCGCCCGGAACAGGTCGAGGTGGTGATCCATCCGCAAAGCGTGATTCACTCGCTGGTCGATTATGTGGATGGCTCGGTGCTGGCCCAGTTGGGCAACCCCGATATGCGTACGCCGATTGCCAATGCCCTGGCCTGGCCTGAGCGGATTGACTCGGGTGTTGCGCCGTTGGACCTGTTTGCAGTGGCGCGGCTGGACTTCCAGCGCCCTGACGAGCAACGCTTCCCTTGTTTGCGTCTGGCTCGCGAGGCTGCCATGGCGGGCAATAGCGCGCCAGCGATGCTCAATGCGGCAAACGAAGTTGCCGTGGCCGCCTTTTTGGACGGGCGAATCCGTTATCCGCAGATCGCGCGTATTATCGAAGACGTATTGAACAGCGAGCCCGTTGTGGCCGTCGACGAATTGGAAGCGGTATTTGCCGCAGATAGCAAAGCCCGGATGCTGGCTGAACAGTGGTTGAGTCGTAACGGCTGAAAGTGATGTGAGCCGGAACCGGAACCGGACAGAATCGCGGAGAAAGTAGATGAGTGCGCTCTATATGATTGTTGGCACCCTGGTGGCATTGGGTGTGCTGGTCACTTTTCATGAATTCGGTCACTTTTGGGTGGCGCGCCGTTGTGGCGTCAAGGTTCTGCGCTTCTCCGTGGGCTTCGGTACGCCTCTGCTTCGCTGGCATGACCGCCAGGGCACCGAGTTTGTAGTTGCTGCCATTCCGTTGGGTGGCTACGTCAAGATGCTCGATGAGCGCGAAGGCGAAGTGCCCGCCGAGCAGCGCGATCAATCGTTTAACCGCAAGACCGTAGGCCAGCGCATTGCCATCGTTGCGGCCGGGCCAATTGCCAACTTCATGTTGGCCATGGCGTTCTTCTGGGTGCTGGCAATGATGGGCAGCCAGCAGGTGCGGCCAGTCATCGGTGCAGTGGAAAGCGGCAGCCTGGCGGCTCAGGCCGGGCTGACTGCCGGTCAGGAAATCGTCTCCATCGATGGCGAGCCAACCACGGGCTGGTCAAACGTCAACCTGCAGCTGGTTCGCCGTCTGGGCGAAAGCGGTTCGTTGCAGGTGGTGGTGCGTGAGCCGGGTACGACGGCTGAAACGTCCCGTCAGTTGGTATTGAAAGACTGGCTCAAGGGCGCTGATGAGCCGGATCCGATCAAGTCGTTGGGGATTCGCCCATGGCGTCCCGAGTTGCCAGCCGTTCTGGCAGAACTCGACCCTAAAGGCCCTGCCCAGGCTGCCGGGTTTAAAACCGGTGACAAGCTGCTGGCCATCGACGATCAGCCGGTCAAGGACTGGCAGCAGGTCGTGGACTGGGTGCGGGTACATCCGCAAGCCCGTATTGTTTTGCATGTCGAGCGCGACGGTGTGCCGGTAGAGATTCCGGTCACGCTGGCTGCGCGTGGCGAAGGCAAGGCGGCAACCGGTTATCTGGGGGCCGGCGTCAAAGGTGTCGACTGGCCACCATCGATGATCCGTGAAGTCAGCTATGGCCCGCTCGCGGCAATCGGGGAGGGGGCCAAACGCACCTGGACCATGAGCATATTGACGCTCGACTCACTCAAGAAAATGTTGTTCGGCGAGCTCTCGGTAAAAAACTTGAGTGGACCGATAACCATTGCTAAAGTGGCGGGCGCTTCTGCCCAGTCGGGTGTTGCTGATTTCCTGAATTTCCTGGCTTATCTGAGTATCAGCCTCGGGGTTCTGAATTTGTTGCCCATACCTGTACTGGATGGGGGACATTTGTTGTTTTATCTGATCGAGTGGGTGCGTGGTCGCCCCTTGTCGGATCGGGTGCAGGGTTGGGGAATGCAGATCGGTATCAGCTTGGTGGTCGGGGTGATGTTACTTGCCTTGATCAACGATCTGGGCCGTCTGTAAACGCTTCGCTGAATTGCGAATCTGCCGCATTTTGCGGCAGTTTGTTTATTGCCAGTTGGAATAAGAAAGGACTTCATGAAACGTCTGCTGCTAACTGCGGTTCTCGCCGTACTGATGATCGCCGAAGTTCACGCCGAGTCCTTCACTATCTCTGATATCCGTGTCAACGGCCTCCAGCGGGTTTCCGCCGGTAGTGTGTTTGGCGCGTTGCCTCTGAACGTGGGTGAAGTAGCGGATGACCGCCGTCTGGTGGAATCCACTCGTGCGTTGTTCAAAACCGGGTTCTTTCAGGACATCCAACTGGGTCGTGATGGCAATGTGCTTGTTATCACGGTTGTCGAACGTCCTTCCGTCTCCAGCATCACCATTGACGGCAACAAGGCGATCTCCACTGATGACCTTATGAAAGGTCTTAAACAGTCGGGCCTGGCCGAAGGTGAAATCTTCCAGCGCGCCACCCTTGAAGGCGTGCGCAACGAACTGCAACGCCAGTATGTTGCCCAGGGCCGCTACTCGGCGACGGTAGACACCGAAGTGGTGCCCGAGCCGCGTAACCGGGTTGCCTTGAAGGTCAATATCAACGAGGGCACGGTTGCCGCGATCCAGCACATCAACGTGGTGGGCAACACGGTTTTCCCTGAGTCCGACCTGGTTGACCTGTTTGAACTCAAGACCACGAACTGGCTGTCGTTCTTCAAGAACGACGACAAGTACGCACGTGAAAAACTGTCGGGTGACCTTGAGCGTCTGCGCTCCTACTACCTCGATCGCGGCTATATCAATATGGATATTGCTTCGACCCAGGTATCGATCACGCCTGACAAGAAAAGCGTCTACATCACCGTAAACGTGAATGAAGGCGAAAAATACAATGTTGGCGAAGTGAAACTGAGCGGTGACCTCAAGGTTCCGGAAGATCAGATCAAGTCGCTGCTGCTGGTTCAGCCGGGCCAGGTGTTCTCGCGCAAGCTGATGACCACCACCTCGGAGCTGATCACCCGTCGTCTGGGTAACGAGGGCTATACCTTCGCCAACGTCAACGGCGTACCTCAGCCAAACCCTGAAGATCACACCGTGGCCATCACCTTTGTGGTCGATCCGGGCAAGCGTGCTTACGTCAACCGCATCAACTACCGCGGCAACACCAAGTCGGCTGACGAAGTGCTGCGTCGCGAAATGCGCCAGATGGAAGGTGGCTGGGCATCGACTTACCTGATTGACCAGTCCAAGGTCCGCCTTGAGCGTCTGGGCTTTTTCAAGGAAGTCAACGTCGAGACTCCGGCAGTGCCAGGCACTGACGATCAGGTTGACGTGAACTATGCAGTAGAAGAGCAGGCGTCGGGTTCCATTACCGCCAGCGTCGGTTTTGCCCAGAGCGCAGGTTTGATCCTGGGCGGTTCGATTACCCAGAACAACTTCCTGGGTACGGGCAACAAGGTCAGCATTGGCCTGACCCGCAGCGAATACCAGAGCCGCTACAACTTCAGCTATGTCGATCCGTACTGGACAGCTGATGGTGTGAGCCTGGGTTACAACGCTTTCTACCGCACTACCGACTACAAAGACCTGGACGTTGACGTAGCAAACTACTCGGTGGACAGCCTGGGTGCTGGTATCACCATGGGCTACCCGATCAGCGACACATCGCGCCTGACCTATGGCCTGACTGTGCAGCAGGATGAAATCAGCACCGGCCAGTACACCGTTGACGAGATTTTCGACTTCGTAAACCGTGAAGGCGACAAGTACCTCAACTTCAAGGCATCGGTCGGCTGGTCTGAATCGACCCTGAACAAAGGCGTATTGCCGACTCGCGGCAGCTCGCAAAGCCTGGTGTTTGAAACCACCATTCCAGGCAGCGACCTGCAGTTCTACAAGCTGGACTACCGTGCCCAGCTGTTCCAGCCGTTGACCGACACCTACACCATGCGCCTGCACACCGAGTTGGGCTATGGTGATGGCTATGGTTCCACCGAAGGCCTGCCGTTCTATGAAAACTACTACGCGGGTGGCTTCAACTCGGTACGTGGCTTCAAGGACAGCGCTCTGGGCCCACGCAGCACCCCAAGCCGTGGTGCTGGTGTAACCGGTAACGTAGGCACCATTGCCGACCCGGACCAGGATCCGCTGCCATTCGGTGGTAACGTGCTGATCCAGGGTGGTGTGGAAGTGTTGTTCCCTATGCCGTTCGTCAAAGACCAGCGTTCCCTGCGCACCTCCGTGTTCTGGGATGTGGGTAACGTGTTCGACACCAACTGCAAGGGCGATACCAAGGATTGCGATATCGGCTTCAGCAACCTGGCCAGCTCTGTGGGTGTTGGTGTGACCTGGGTGACTGCGCTTGGCCCGCTGAGTTTCAGCTTGGCCATGCCGATCAAGAAACCGGATGATGCCGACACTCAAGTGTTCCAATTCTCCCTCGGCCAGACTTTCTAAAGCCTGACTTCAGATACAGACAACGGATTTTTTAGGAGTGCATCGTGCGTAAGTTGACTCAATTGGTTCTCCTGGCTTCGGTTCTAGTGGCTGGCCCGGCTTTCGCCGACATGAAAATTGCCGTGCTGAACTATCAGATGGCATTGCTTGAATCGGACGCCGCCAAGCGTTACGCCGTAGATGCCGAGAAGAAATTTGGCCCGCAACTGACCAAGCTCAAAAGCCTGGAAAGCAGCGCCAAGGGTATTCAGGACCGTCTGGTAAAAGGCGGCGACAAAATGCAGCAGGGCGAGCGTGAGCGTCTGGAGCTTGAATTCAAGCAAAAGGCCCGTGACTTCCAGTTCCAGTCCAAGGAACTGAACGAAGCCAAAGCCGTTGCTGACCGTGAAATGCTGAAACAGCTGAAGCCGAAACTGGACAGCGCTGTTGAAGAAGTCATCAAAAAAGGCGCCTTTGACCTGGTGTTCGAGCGTGGTGCTGTGATTGATGTTAAACCTCAGTACGACATCACTCGCCAAGTTATCGAGCGCATGAATCAGCTGAAGTAATTATGACTGCGACTATAAAACTCGGCCAATTGGCCGAGTTCCTCGGGGCCACCTTGCGTGGCTCTGCGGAGAAAGAAATCACTGGGCTAGCCACTTTACAAGAGGCTGGCCCAGCTCAGTTGAGCTTTCTGGCCAACCCCCAGTACCGAAAATTCCTTGTCGACTGCCAGGCCGGAGCTGTATTGCTCAAGGCTGCTGACGCCGAAGAGTATCCCGGTGATGCCCTGGTTGTGCCGGATCCTTACCTGGCTTATGCGCGGATTTCCCATCTGTTTGATCCCAAACCCAAAGCCACTGCCGGCGTTCATCCATCGGCAGTGATTGCTGCTGACGCGGTGGTTGACCCTGCGGCGAGCATTGGTGCGTTTGCCGTCATCGAAAGCGGTGCGCGCATCGCTGCCGGTGTCACGGTGGGCCCTCATTGCTTTATCGGGGCGCGTTGCGAAATCGGTGAAGGCGGCTGGCTGGCTCCACGCGTGACGCTTTATCACGATGTTCGCATCGGCAAGCGCGTGGTTATTCAGTCGGGCGCAGTGCTGGGCGGTGAAGGCTTTGGTTTTGCCAACGAAAAAGGCGTGTGGCAAAAAATCGCGCAAATCGGTGGTGTGACCATTGGTGATGATGTCGAAATCGGTGTCAACACGGCCATCGACCGCGGCGCCCTGGCCGATACCGTAATCGGTAATGGGGTCAAGCTGGATAACCAGATCCAGATCGCGCACAACGTTCAGGTCGGTGACCATACGGCCATGGCCGCATGTGTCGGGATCTCGGGCAGCACCAAGATCGGCAAGCACTGCATGCTGGCAGGTGGTGTCGGTTTGGTGGGGCACATTGAAATTTGTGACAATGTATTCTTGACTGGCATGACAATGGTGACCCACTCGATTACCGAGCCTGGCGCCTACTCTTCCGGTACCGCGATGCAGCCGGCCGCCGAGTGGCGCAAAAGTGCGGCACGTATTCGTCAGCTGGACGATATCGCCCGGCGATTGAAACAACTGGAAAAGCACGTCGGTAAGTGACCCCCGGCGGTAAAGCTTCTTCAAAAGGTTAATACAATTTCCATATCAAGCGTGCAGAGCCATTGGTTTGCTTCCTTGATTTGCTAGAGGAGCGCGCCTTAGTCGCGCGCGCCCAATCTTTATTACAGGCTTCCCCACGAAATGATGGACATCAACGAGATTCGCGAATATCTGCCCCACCGTTACCCGTTCCTGCTGGTGGACCGAGTGGTGGATCTGGATGTCGAGAACAAGCGCATTCGTGCCTACAAGAATGTCAGCATCAATGAGCCTTTTTTCAACGGTCACTTCCCGGCCCACCCGATCATGCCGGGCGTGTTGATCATCGAGGCCATGGCTCAGGCAGCCGGCATCCTTGGTTTCAAGATGATGGACCTCAAGCCGGCTGACGGTACACTTTATTACTTCGTAGGTTCCGACAAGCTACGCTTTCGTCAGCCTGTGCTGCCAGGTGATCAACTGATCCTTGAGGCCAAGTTCTTGAGCTGCAAGCGTTCCATCTGGAAGTTCGAGTGCCAGGCAACGGTTGACGGCAAGCCGGTATGCTCGGCTGAAATCATTTGTGCGGAACGCAAACTATGAGTTTGATTGACCCTCGCGCAATCATCGATCCGACGGCCATTTTGGCCGACGACGTCGAGGTCGGCCCTTGGTCGATCATCGGCGCTGGTGTGGAAATCGGCGAGGGGACTGTGATTGGGCCGCATGTGATTCTCAAGGGCCCAACCAGGATCGGTAAGCACAATCGCATCTACCAGTTTTCTTCGGTAGGCGAGGACACCCCTGATCTGAAGTACAAGGGTGAGGAAACTCGCCTGGTGATCGGTGACCACAACGTGATTCGTGAAGGTGTCACCATTCATCGCGGCACCATTCAGGACCGCTCTGAAACCACGCTGGGTGATCACAACCTGGTAATGGCCTATGCCCATATCGGCCATGACAGCGTTATTGGCAACCATTGCATCCTGGTCAATAACTCTGCGTTGGCAGGCCATGTGCACATGGGTGACTGGGCCATCCTGTCCGGTTTTACCCTGGTCCATCAGTTCTGCCACATCGGTGCGCACAGCTTTTCGGGCATGGGCACTGCCATTGGCAAGGACGTTCCTGCATTTGTAACCGTGTTTGGCAGCCCTGCCGAAGCACGCAGCATGAACTTCGAAGGCATGCGTCGTCGCGGCTTCAGTGACGATGCCATCCATGCCTTGCGTCGTGCCTACAAGGTGGTTTACCGCCAGGGGTTGACTGTTGATCAGGCGCTTGCAGAATTGGCCGAGCCTGCTGCGCAGTTCCCGGAAGTTGCCATGTTTGTAGAGTCCATACGCTCTTCCACTCGCGGCATCACGCGCTAGTCATGGCCAGATTGCGTATCGCGCTGGTAGCGGGTGAGGCCTCGGGCGACATATTGGGTTCGGGGTTGATGCGGGCACTCAAGGCCCAGCATTCTGATATCGAATTTATCGGCGTGGGTGGTCCATTGATGGAAGCAGAGGGCATGAGCTCCTACTTCCCGATGGAACGTCTGTCGGTGATGGGTCTGGTTGAAGTGCTGGGTCGCCTGCGTGAATTGCTCAAGCGCCGCAAGCTGTTGGTTCAGACCCTGATCGCCGAAAAGCCCGACGTGTTTATCGGCATCGACGCCCCCGATTTCACCCTCAATATCGAACTTCAATTGCGTCGTGCCGGGATCAAGACCGTGCATTATGTGAGCCCGTCCGTGTGGGCGTGGCGGCAGAAGCGCGTGCTGAAAATCCGCGAAGGTTGCGATTTGATGCTGACGTTGCTGCCATTCGAGGCGCGCTTTTACGAAGAGCACGGTGTGCCCGTGCGTTTTGTCGGGCATTCGCTGGCAGACACCATTCCTCTTGAGGCCGACAAGGCCGGTGCGCGCGCCGAGTTGGGCCTGCCTGACGGGCCGTTGGTCGCCTTGATGCCGGGTAGTCGTGGTGGTGAAGTTGGCAAGCTTGGCGGGTTGTTTCTCGATGCCGCGCAAATAATCCGCCAAGCTCGCCCTGATGTGCGCTTTGTATTGCCTTGCGCGAGCGCAGCGCGTCGCGAGCAGATCGAACAGTTGCTGGTGGGGCGCGACTTGCCGCTGACCTTGCTCGACGGCCAGTCGCACCTCGCGCTAGCGGCCTGTGATGCGGTCTTGATCGCATCGGGCACGGCCACTCTTGAAGCCTTGCTGTACAAGCGGCCGATGGTGGTGGCTTATCGTCTTGCGCGTCTCACGTTCTGGATTCTCAAGCGTCTGGTCAAAAGCCCGTATGTGTCGCTGCCCAACTTGCTGGCCCAGCGCATGCTGGTGCCCGAGCTGTTGCAGGATGCAGCCACGCCTGAGGCACTGGCCCGCACCTTGCTGCCTTTGCTTGAGGGTGGTGAAGAGCAGACCCGCGGCTTTGACGAAATTCATCGCACCTTGCGTCTCGACGCTTCCAATCAGGCCGCCAAAGCGGTACTGGGCCTGATTGCACAATCCAAATGAGTAAAGTAACCATGCAAATCGGCTTGGACTTCAATCTGGTCGAAGACCTCGTGGCGGGTGTCGATGAAGTGGGTCGTGGCCCCTTGTGCGGTGCCGTGGTAACGGCCGCCGTGATTCTCGACCCCAATCGGCCTATCGCCGGGCTCAATGATTCGAAAAAGCTCACTGAAGCCCGTCGCGAAAAGCTCTTCGACGAAATTCGTGAAAAAGCACTGAGCTGGTGCATTGCTCGGGCCGAAGTCGAAGAAATCGACGAGCTGAACATTCTGCACGCCACCATGCTGGCCATGCAGCGCGCTGTTGAAGGGCTGAGCATTACCCCGAAACTGGCCATGATCGACGGTAATCGTTGCCCCAAGCTGGCTATGCCAGCCGAGGCCGTGGTCAAGGGCGATAGCAAGGTACCGGCAATTGCCGCGGCATCGATTCTGGCCAAGGTCAGCCGTGACCGCGAAATGGCTGCATTCGAGCTGCAGTACCCTGGCTATGGCATTGGCGGGCACAAGGGTTACCCAACGGCCGTTCATCTTGCAGCCCTTGAGCGCCTGGGGCCTACACCGATACATCGCCGTTCGTTTGGTCCGGTGCGTCGTGCTTACGAGGCCCTTGAAGGCCTTTAGCCATAAGGCTGATGTTTTTGCCAAGGCCCGGTACAATCCGGGCCTTGTTGTTTCTCAAAGCTTATAGACAGGATCACCATGCCGGCTTCATTCGTTCACCTGCGCCTGCACACTGAATACTCCCTGGTCGATGGCCTGGTGCGGATCAAACCGCTGATCAAAACTCTGGCCGGCATGAATATGCCCGCTGTCGCGGTGACCGATCAGAACAACATGTGCTCCCTGGTCAAGTTCTACAAGGCGGCCATGGGCGGCGGCATCAAGCCGATCAGTGGTGCAGACCTGTGGCTGTCGAACAAGGACCCTGAAAACCCCCTCAGCCGTATCAGCCTGTTGGCGATGAACCCGTTGGGCTATCGCAACCTGACCGAGCTGATCTCCCGTGGTTACATCGATGGCCAGCGCAATGGCCAGGTCATCATCGAGCGCGAGTGGGTAGCCGAGGCCGCCGACGGCCTGATCATGCTGTCGGCTGCGAAAGAGGGCGAGATCGGTGTCGCGCTGATCAGTGGCAACACTGAAGAAGCCGAGACCCTGGCCCGAGAATGGATGACGGTGTTCCCTGACCGCTTCTATATCGAAGTGCAGCGTACCAAGCGTCCCAATGACGAAGAGCATCTGCATGCGGCTGTGGCCCTGGCAGACAAGATCGGCGCGCCGCTGGTGGCAACCAACGATGTGCGCTTTATCAGGCAACAGGACTTTGAGGCTCACGAAACCCGCGTCTGCATTGGTGAGGGCCGGGCACTGGACGACCCGCGTCGCTCCAAGAATTACAGCGATCAGCAGTATCTGAAAAGCGCCGAGGAAATGGCCGAGCTGTTCAGTGACTTGCCTGATGCTTTGGCAAACACGGTTGAAATTGCCAAACGCTGCAATATCGAAGTAAAGCTGGGCACTCACTTTTTGCCCAACTTCCCGATCCCTGATGGCATGACCATCGATGAATATTTCCGCAAGGTGTCATTTGACGGCCTGGAAGAGCGCCTGAGCGTTCTGCTGCCCAAAGACACCACCGAGGATTACGACACCAAGCGTCAGGTGTATGTCGACCGGCTGAATTTCGAACTGGATATCATCATCCAGATGGGGTTCCCGGGTTACTTCCTGATCGTGATGGACTTTATTCAGTGGGCCAAGAGCAATGGCGTACCGGTAGGGCCGGGCCGGGGGTCGGGTGCCGGCTCGCTGGTGGCCTATGTACAGAAGATCACCGACCTTGATCCGCTGGAATACGACCTCCTGTTCGAACGATTCCTTAACCCGGAACGGGTATCGATGCCCGACTTCGACGTCGACTTCTGCATGGATGGTCGCGACCGGGTAATCGAGTATGTGGCCGAAAAATACGGACGCAACGCGGTAAGCCAGATCATCACTTTCGGTTCGATGGCCGCCAAGGCGGTAATCCGTGACGTGGCGCGGGTGCAGGGCAAGTCCTACGGCCTGGCGGATCGTCTGTCGAAGATGATTCCGTTTGAAGTCGGTATGACCTTGGAAAAAGCCTTCGAGCAGGAGGAAATCCTGCGCGACTTTATCAAGGTCGATGAAGAAGCGGCCGAAATCTGGGAAATGGCCCGCAAGCTTGAAGGCGTTGTACGTAACGTCGGCAAGCACGCCGGTGGTGTGGTGATCGCACCGACCAAACTGACTGACTTCTCGCCGATTTACTGCGACGAAGAGGGTGGTGGTCTGGTTACCCAGTTCGACAAGGATGACGTTGAGTCTGCTGGCCTGGTGAAGTTCGACTTCCTCGGTCTGCGGACCCTGACAGTGATCGACTGGGCGTTGAAAACCATCAACCGCGATCGCGCCAAGGTCGACGAGCCACCGCTGGATATCGCCTTTATCCCGCTGGACGACAAGCCGACCTACCAGTTGCTGCAAAAGGCCGAAACCACCGCGGTGTTCCAGCTCGAGTCGCGCGGTATGAAAGAGCTGATCAAAAAGCTCAAACCCGACTGCCTGGAAGACTTGATCGCACTGGTGGCCCTGTTCCGTCCAGGGCCGCTGCAGTCAGGCATGGTTGATGACTTTATCAACCGTAAGCACGGCCGTGCCGAACTGGCGTACCCGCACTCCGATTATCAGTACGAAGGCCTCAAGCCGGTATTGGCACCCACTTACGGCATCATCCTGTATCAGGAACAGGTGATGCAGATTGCCCAGGTCATGGCCGGGTATACCCTCGGCGGCGCTGACATGCTGCGTCGGGCCATGGGTAAGAAAAAACCTGAAGAAATGGCCAAGCAGCGAGGTGGCTTTATTGAAGGTTGCGCCAATAACAATATTGACGCTGACCTGGCCGGTAACATTTTCGACCTGGTGGAAAAATTCGCCGGTTACGGTTTCAACAAATCCCACTCCGCTGCCTACGGCCTGGTGTCGTACCAGACCGCCTGGCTGAAAACCCACTACCCGGCGCCATTTATGGCCGCGGTACTGTCGGCGGATATGCACAACACCGACAAGGTGGTGATCCTGATCGAAGAGATTCGCAGCATGAAGCTGCGTCTCGATGCGCCGGATGTGAATGCCTCGGAGTTCAAGTTCACGGTGAACGATGAAGGCCGGATCATTTATGGCCTGGGGGCGATCAAGGGGGTGGGCGAGGGGCCTGTCGAGGCCATTACCGAGGCGCGTCAGGACGGCCCGTTCAAGGATTTGTTCGATTTCTGCGCCCGGGTTGACCTCAAACGTATCAACAAGCGTACTCTTGATGGCCTGATCCGCAGCGGTGCCCTTGACCGCCTGGGGCCGTTTTTCCATGACGAGCCCAAGGCCTGGCAAGCCAACATCGACCAGAACCGTGCGGTGTTGCTGTCGGCGCTGGAAGAAGCGATCAAGGCAGCCGAACAAACTGCGCGCACCCATGACAGCGGGCACGCCGACCTGTTTGGCGGGTTGTTTGTCGAGGCTGATGCGGACGTCTATGCCCACCACCGCAAGGCCAGGGAACTGACGCTCAAGGAGCGACTCAAAGGCGAGAAGGACACTCTGGGCCTGTACCTGACCGGCCATCCGATTGACGAGTACGAGGGCGAGATCCGCCGCTTTGCCCGCCAGCGCATTATTGATCTCAAGCCAGCCCGTGATACCCAGACCGTTGCCGGGATGATTATCGCGTTGCGGGTGATGAAGAACAAAAAAGGCGACAAGATGGGCTTTATCACTCTCGATGACCGTTCGGCGCGCATTGAAGCGTCGTTGTTTGCCGAGGCGTTTCATTCGGCGCAGTCGCTGTTGCAGACTGATGCGATGGTGGTGGTCGAAGGTGAAGTCAGCAATGACGACTTCTCCGGTGGCCTGCGCCTGCGGGTCAAACGGGTGATGAGCATGGAAGATGCACGCACCAGTCTGGCCGAGAGCTTGCGCCTGAAAGTGAACCGGGACGCGCTCAAGGGTGATCAGTTGCGTAATCTGGGCGAGTTGCTGAAAAAACATCGCGGAGCCTGTCCTGTCACCATGGAGTACACGGGCGAAGAGGCCAAGGCCATGCTGCAGTTTGGCGAGACCTGGCGGATCGATCCGGCAGACAGCTTGATTCAAGCCCTGCGTGACCAGTTCGGGCGAGACAACGTCTTCCTCCAATACCGTTGACGGTCAGGGGCCATAGCTGCGCCCTGACCTCGACCTGAATTTTTAATCTCGACCTGAGAGCGCCTGTCCCTTAAGGTAGGCGCGATACAGATCAACCGGCTGCCCCAGCTCGGTTAGAAACGCCAGCAATTGCTGGGTTTCAGACCCTCTGGCATGCTTTGCCGCCGACCCAAGACGGATGCTTATGAACCCGAATTTTCTTGATTTCGAACAGCCGATTGCTGACCTGCAAGCCAAAATCGAAGAGTTGCGCTTGGTTGGTAATGACAATTCGCTGAATATCAGTGATGAAATCTCTCGTCTGCAAGACAAAAGCAAAACGCTGACTGAAGATATTTTCGGCAAGCTGACCAGCTGGCAGATTGCCCGTTTGGCCCGTCACCCGCGTCGTCCCTACACGCTGGACTACATCGATCACATCTTCACCGAGTTCGATGAGCTGCATGGCGACCGCCACTTTGCCGATGACGCTGCCATTGTTGGCGGTATTGCCCGTCTGGACGATCAGCCAGTGATGGTGATTGGTCATCAGAAAGGCCGTGAAGTGCGTGAAAAGGTACGACGCAACTTCGGTATGCCGCGCCCTGAAGGCTACCGCAAGGCCTGCCGTCTGATGGAAATGGCCGAGCGCTTCAAGATGCCGATCCTGACCTTTATCGACACGCCGGGTGCTTACCCGGGTATCGACGCCGAAGAGCGCAACCAGAGCGAAGCCATTGCCTGGAACCTGCGCGTCATGTCGCGCCTGAAAACCCCTATCATCGCCACCGTTATCGGCGAAGGCGGTTCGGGCGGTGCATTGGCCATTGGCGTGTGCGACCAGTTGAACATGCTGCAGTACTCGACCTACGCGGTGATCTCGCCGGAAGGTTGCGCCTCCATTCTGTGGAAAACCGCCGAAAAAGCGCCGGACGCAGCTGAAGCCATGGGTATCACTGCCGAGCGCCTGAAAGGCCTGGGCATCGTCGACAAGGTGATTGGCGAGCCATTGGGCGGCGCGCACCGTGACCCGGCTGCGGCTTCTGCGAGCATTCGTGCCGATCTGATTTCCCAGCTCGACATGCTCAAGAAGCTGGATCACGAAGCCCTGCTCAAGCGTCGTTATGATCGTTTGATGAGCTACGGTCTCTGATACCTGATTAAAACCGGCCCTCACCCCAACCCTCTCCCGGAGGGAGAGGGAGCTGATTGGTGGTGTTCTCGCTACCGCGTGCGGTCAGTCCCCTCTCCCTCCGGGAGAGGGCTAGGGTGAGGGGCTTTTAATGGCTGACATGTCAACTCTACTTCTGCAAGCCCTCGGCCCCTGGCGCAACGCCAAGGCCTGGCACGTCGCGCTCTCCGGCGGACTCGATTCCACCGTTCTGCTGCACCTTCTCGTTCAATTACGTAAAACCCACTCATTACCGCCTATCACCGCTGTCCATGTGCATCATGGCCTACAGGCGGCGGCCGATGCGTGGCCAGCCCATTGTCAGGCACTGTGTAAGGGGCTTGGAGTGCCCTTGCAGGTGATTGCCGTGCAGGTGCAGGCGGGAGCAAGTGTCGAGCGTGCGGCGCGGGATGCGCGCTATCAGGCGTTTGCGGCGATCAGCGGTGCCGGGGAGGTGCTGCTGCTCGGGCAGCATCGCGATGACCAGGCTGAAACCCTGTTGTTTCGCCTGTTGCGCGGGGCGGGGGTCAGCGGCCTGGCGGGCATGCCGCGCCAGCGTCGCCTGGGCGCAGGACACCTGTGCCGACCTTTGCTGGACGTGTCCCGCGCCCAGCTTGAGTCATATGCCCGAACACAGGGTCTGAGCTGGATTGAGGACCCGTCTAACACCCAGACAGATTTTTCCCGCAATTTTCTGCGCCATGAAGTCTTCCCGATCCTCGCTCGGCGCTGGCCCCAGGCGGCTGCCAGCATGGCCCGCAGCGCAGTGCACTGTGCCGAGGCGCAGGGTTTGCTGGATGAACTGGCCCAGCAGGATTTGCACGCTGCGGGCTCTACCAGCGAGTTTGCCTGGCTTGGCTTGCCCTCCCTGGAACTGACCGCCATCGCCAGCCTGTCACCTGCCCGTCAGCGCAATGCCTTGCGTCACTGGCTGTCAGCCTTCACGTCATTGCCGGACACCGACCATTGGGCGGGGTGGGATGCCCTGCGGGATGCCCGCATCGATGCGCAGCCGGTGTGGAAGCTCGCAGACGGCGAGTTGCATCGTGCCGGTGGGCGTATTTGGTGGCTGGCCGGCGAATGGTTGCACCAACCGATCGCCCCCGTGTTGTGGCCCTGTCCTGATCAGGCCCTGGCGCTGCCGGGTAATGGTCGTGTGCATTTTGTCGGGGATATCCCGGATGGCCCTTTGCAAGTGAGCTATCGTCTAGGGGGCGAAGTGATGGCGCAGGCACAGCGCGGTCATCGTGATCTCAAGCGGCTGCTCAACGAGCGAGGTGTTCCGTTGTTTGCCCGTGGCAGATTGCCGCTTCTGTACCGCAATGAGCAGTTATTGGCCGTGGCAAACCTCCCTGGACTGGACTCCAGCCCCTGTGGGCACTGGAAATTGCAGTGGCTGCCAACTTCGAGCGATCAAGGTTTGAGCTGAAAGGGGGTTTCCGGTAGACTACGCTCCCTTCTTGATACAACTTCTGTGGATTCACCAGAATTGCAGATGTTGCCGATTACCAAGCAGTCTTTGCTGGGCGATTTTAAAAAAATGTGTGGCTTGCATCGAACCGGTGGTTTCCATCGGTCTGTTTCAACGCAGCAGTTTTTCGAAAGGTGCACTGTGACTAATGCTGGTGATTGGGGGCTTCGGCCTTCCTTCGCTTTCCCCGGCGGCTCTGACCGCTTTAACGCAGACTTCTAGGGTTTTTCATGACGCGCTACATCTTCGTCACGGGCGGTGTTGTTTCTTCATTGGGGAAAGGCATTGCCTCGGCTTCATTGGCAGCCATCCTGGAGGCGCGGGGACTTAAGGTCACCATGCTGAAGCTGGACCCCTACATCAACGTTGATCCGGGCACCATGAGCCCGTTCCAGCACGGTGAAGTGTTCGTCACGCACGACGGCGCCGAAACCGACCTGGACTTGGGCCATTACGAGCGGTTTATCCGCACGACCATGACCCAGAACAACAACTTCACCACGGGCCGCGTTTACGAACACGTCCTGCGCAAGGAGCGCCGTGGTGATTACCTGGGTGCAACCATTCAGGTAATTCCGCACATCACCGACGAAATCAAACGTCGGATCATCAAGGGCGCCGGCGATGCCGACGTAGCGATGGTTGAGATTGGCGGCACTGTGGGTGACATTGAGTCGCAACCGTTCCTCGAAGCTATCCGTCAGCTGCGCATCGAAGTGGGCGCCAAGCGCGCCATGCTGATGCACCTGACTCTGGTTCCGTACATTGCCACCGCTGGCGAAACGAAAACCAAACCTACACAGCACTCGGTTAAAGAGCTGCGTTCCATCGGCCTGCAGCCAGACGTACTGATCTGCCGCTCCGATCACCACGTTGATGTGTCTTCGCGTCGCAAGATCGCGCTGTTCACCAACGTTGAGGAACGTGCTGTCATTTCGCTGGAAGACGCCGACACCATCTACAAGATCCCGGGCATGCTGCACGCTCAGGGCCTGGATGATTTCGTCGTTGAGCGCTTTGGCCTGGAATGCAACAGCGCCGACCTGTCCGAGTGGGACAAGGTCGTCGACGCCAAGCTGAACCCGGAGCACGAAGTCACCATCGCGATGGTCGGCAAGTACATGGAACTGCTGGACGCGTACAAATCGCTGATCGAAGCGATGAGCCACGCCGGTATTTCCAACCGTACCAAGGTCAACCTGCGCTATATCGACTCCGAAGACATCGAAAACAAAGGCACCGAGCTGCTTGAAGGCTGTGATGCCATTCTGGTTCCGGGCGGCTTCGGTCTGCGCGGCGTCGAAGGCAAGATCACTGCCGTTCAATATGCACGCGAGAACAAGGTGCCATACCTGGGTATCTGCCTGGGCATGCAAGTAGCGGTTATCGAGTTCGCACGTAATGTGCTGGGCTGGAAAGACGCCAACTCCACCGAATTCGATCGCAGCAGCGGCCATCCGGTTGTCGGTCTGATCACCGAGTGGGAAGACGCCACCGGTGCAGTCGAAACCCGTACCGAAACTTCCGACCTGGGCGGCACCATGCGTCTGGGCGCGCAGGATTGCCAGCTGCAAGCCGGTTCCCTGGTTCACGATTGCTATGCCAAGGACGTGATTGTTGAACGTCATCGTCATCGCTATGAAGTGAACAATAACCTGCTGCCGCAACTGACCGAAGCAGGCCTGAAAGTGACCGGTCGTTCCGGTGACGGCGCGTTGGTAGAAGTGGTTGAAGCTCCGGACCATCCTTGGTTTGTCGCTTGCCAGTTCCACCCGGAGTTCACCTCCACGCCACGTGATGGCCATCCATTGTTCACCGGTTTCGTCAAGGCTGCACTGGCGCAACACGAGAAGAAGGCGTAATCAGAATGGCGCAAAAGATTATCCGTGTAGGCAATATCGAAATTGCCAACGACAAGCCAATGGTCTTGTTCGGTGGCATGAACGTGCTGGAAAGCCGTGATATGGCCATGCAGGTGTGCGAAGAGTACGTACGGGTCACCGAAAAGCTTGGTATTCCTTACGTGTTCAAGGCCAGTTTCGACAAGGCCAATCGTTCATCTGTCAGCTCTTACCGTGGCCCAGGCCTCGAAGAAGGCATGCGGATTTTTCAGGACATCAAGGCCGCCTTCGGTGTGCCGCTGATTACCGACGTCCACGAGCCTGCGCAAGCGGCCGTGGTCGCCGAGGTCTGCGACATCATCCAGTTGCCGGCTTTCCTGTCGCGTCAAACTGACCTGGTCGTGGCCATGGCCAAGACCGGCGCCGTGATCAACATCAAAAAAGCCCAGTTCCTTGCGCCTCAGGAAATGAAACACATCCTGAGCAAATGCGAAGAAGCGGGCAATGATCAGTTGATCCTCTGCGAACGTGGCTCCAGCTTTGGCTACAACAACCTTGTTGTCGACATGCTGGGCTTCGGCATCATGAAGCAGTTCGAATATCCGGTGTTTTTCGACGTGACCCATGCGCTGCAAATGCCTGGCGGTCGCTCGGACTCTGCCGGTGGTCGTCGTGCCCAGGTAACCGACCTGGCCAAGGCTGGTATCAGCCAGAGCCTGGCCGGTCTGTTCCTGGAAGCACACCCGGATCCTGACAACGCCAAGTGCGACGGCCCTTGTGCCTTGCGCCTGGACAAGCTGGAGCCATTCCTGGCTCAGCTGAAGTCGCTGGATGAGTTGGTTAAAAGTTTTCCGACAATAGAAACCGCGTAACCCTCGTTTCTCCGGTAAAGTACCGCACGATTTCTCGGGCCTCAGGGCCCGAGCCTTATCGCCCGCAAGGCTGCCCGCTATTTGACCCTTGCCGCCGATAACAATATTTCCCTCAGCTGCGTCGTTTTCGTCAACTTTGGAGTATTTACAACAATGGCAAAGATCGTCGACATCAAAGGTCGTGAAGTTCTCGACTCCCGTGGCAATCCCACTGTGGAAGCGGACGTGCTTCTCGACAACGGCATCATCGGCAGCGCTTGCGCGCCGTCCGGTGCTTCCACCGGTTCCCGTGAAGCGCTGGAACTGCGTGATGGCGACAAAAGCCGTTACCTGGGCAAAGGCGTGCTGAAAGCCGTTGCCAATATCAACGGCCCGATTCGTGATTTGCTGCTGGGTAAAGACCCGGTTGACCAAAAGGCGCTGGACCACGCGATGATCGCGCTGGACGGTACTGAGAACAAAGGCTCCCTGGGCGCCAACGCCATCCTGGCTGTATCCCTGGCTGCGGCCAAGGCTGCTGCACAGGACCAGGACCTGCCGCTGTATGCACACATCGCCAACCTGAACGGCACTCCGGGTGTTTACTCGATGCCGGTTCCGATGATGAACATCATCAACGGTGGCGAGCACGCCGATAACAACGTCGACATTCAAGAGTTCATGGTTCAGCCGGTTGGCGCCAAGACCTTTTCCGACGCGCTGCGCATGGGCACCGAAATCTTCCATCACCTCAAAGCAGTGCTCAAGGCCCGTGGCCTGAACACCGCAGTGGGCGACGAAGGCGGTTTCGCACCGAACCTGGCGTCCAACGAAGATGCTCTGAAAGTCATTTCCGAAGCCATCGCCAATGCCGGTTACACCCTGGGCACCGACGTGACCCTGGCGCTGGACTGCGCGGCCAGCGAATTCTACGAAGACGGCAAGTACAACCTGTCGGGCGAAGGCCAAGTGTTCAGCTCCGAAGGTTTTGCTGAATACCTCAAAGGTCTGACCCAGCGTTACCCGATCATCTCCATCGAAGACGGTCTGGACGAGTCTGACTGGGATGGCTGGAAAATCCTGACCGACAAAATCGGTGAGAAGGTGCAGCTGGTAGGCGACGACCTGTTCGTCACCAACACCAAGATCCTGAAAGAAGGCATCGACAAGAGCATCGCTAACTCGATCCTGATCAAGTTCAACCAGATCGGCACCCTGACCGAAACCCTGGAAGCCATCCAGATGGCCAAGGCTGCAGGTTACACGGCTGTGATCTCGCACCGCTCCGGCGAAACCGAAGATTCCACCATTGCCGACCTGGCCGTGGGGACTGCGGCTGGCCAGATCAAGACCGGCTCGCTGTGCCGTTCCGATCGCGTTTCCAAGTACAACCAATTGCTGCGTATCGAAGAGCAACTGGGTGCAAAAGCTAAGTACAACGGCCGTGGCGAGTTTCGCGGCTGAGTACTTAATGGTAAAAAGTCAGCAGGTAGTGTCGGAAAGCTCGCCAAGTCGGGTCTTTTGACACTAATCTGATGCTTCTGTATACAAGCCTGGTTCGTCCAGGCTTTGTATTATTCGTTGTTTACGTTTGTCGGCATGGCTGTCTTTTCACTGGATACCTGATATTCGATGCGCAGTCCCAATTGGTTGTTTCTAATCTTGCTCTTGCTGCTGGCAGGCCTGCAGTATCGCCTGTGGGTGGGTAATGGCAGTTTGGCGCAGGTTACTGACCTGACCCAGCAAATAGCCGATCAGCGTGCTGAAAACGAAATCCTGCTTGAGCGCAACCGCGTGCTGGATGCGGAAGTGCTGGAGCTGAAAAAAGGCATGGAGACCGTTGAAGAACGTGCTCGCCATGAGTTGGGCATGATCAAAGAGGGTGAAACCCTCTATCAGTTGGCCCAATGAGTCATTTGTCACCGGCCTTCTGGGCCGTGATTCCTGCCGCGGGTGTAGGTGCCCGTATGGCCGCGGACCGTCCCAAACAATATTTGCAGTTGGGTGGCCGCAGTATTCTGGAACACAGCATCAGCTGTTTCCTCGACCACCCGGGCCTGAAGGGGCTGGTGGTCAGTGTCGCTTTTGATGATCCTTTCTGGCCGTCCTTGCCTTGTGCTGCCGACCCTCGGGTTGTGCGGGTAGACGGCGGGCGTGAGCGCGCCGACTCGGTACTCAACGCGTTGTTGCACCTGCATGCGCAGGGCGCGGCAGATGACGATTGGGTGTTGGTGCATGATGCCGCGAGGCCCAACCTGTCTCGGGAAGACCTTAACAAGCTGCTGAGTGAATTGGCTGACGACCCTGTAGGTGGTTTGCTAGCCGTTCCAGCGCGAGACACGCTCAAGCGGGTGGACAAGCAGGGGCGTGCGGTTGAAACCGTGGATCGCAGCTTGATCTGGCAGGCCTATACGCCGCAGATGTTCCGCTTGGGGGCGTTGCATCGTGCTTTGGCTGACAGTCTGGTGGCCGATGCAACCATCACCGATGAATCTTCAGCGATGGAGTGGGCAGGTCTGGCACCGCGTTTGATCGAAGGGCGTTCGGACAATATCAAGGTCACCCGCCCCGAAGACCTCGAGTGGTTGCGTTTGCGTTGGGCCAAGCGCTGATCAGAACCTGCTGAGGTTCTTGTGGGAGCGGGCTTGCTCGCGATGGTATCACCTGAATTTGCCTGACAGACCGAGTCGTCTGCATCGCGAGCAAGCCCGCTCCCACTGTTAAAAACTACTGCTCCCTCTCCTGGTATTCCTCCCGCCTGGCCAACCCCTCCTTCAAGTAATCAACCAGCTTTCTGACTTTGGGCGACAAGTGCCGCTGTTGCGGGTACAGCGCCCATACTGCGGTGTTGGGGGGCTGGTGGGTGTCGAGCAACGACACCAGCGTCCCGGTCTTCAAGTGCTCCAGCACGTAATAGTCCGGCAACTGACAAATCCCTACACCCTGTAACGCAGCATCCAGTACAGCCTGCCCACTGTTGCATCGCCAGTTCCCTTGCACCCGTTGCGAAAATTCGCGGCCGTCCTGCTGCAATTGCCATAGATCTGAACTGCCAATCAGACAATTGTGCCGGCTCAATTCCGACAGGCTATGGGGGCGCCCGTAACGTTCCAGGTAGGAGGGCGAGGCGCACATATGCATGCGCCTGGGAGCCAGGCGCGTGGCTACCAGTCTTGAGTCCTGCAAGCGCCCCAGGCGGATCGCCAGATCCAGGCTTTCATGCACCAGGTCCAATGGCCGGTTGCTCAGTTCGATGTCCACCCGCAATTGCGGGTACAGCCCCATAAAGCGCGTAACCAGCGGCACGATAAAACGTTCGCCATAGGCCACGGCACAGGTCATGCGCAACATGCCCTTGGGTTCGCTGGCCAGATCACCGATGGCACGCAGTGCTTCTTCACGTCCGTCTTGCAGGCGCTGGCAATGCTGCAAAAAAGTTTGACCGGCTTCGGTCAGCGTCACCTTGCGGGTACTGCGATAAAACAGGCGGGTCTGCAATCGCTCTTCAAGTCGCGCTACCTGGCGGCTGATATGGGATGAAGAGACGCCAAGACGTTCGGCCGCCGCTGTGAATTGGCCACATTCGGCCACAGCGACAAATTCGTCTATACCTTCCCAGCGGTTCTCATTCATGGTTGATTATCCCTGCATGGCAATAATGTTTTGCTTTTGCCTGGATTATTAATCACCTGGCGCTGATTTACACTCTGCGTCTTGTTTTTACTTTGCTGGAGACGATCGATGATCAAGTCACGTGCCGCCGTTGCGTTCGAAGCCAAAAAGCCGCTGGAAATCGTGGAAGTAGACGTTGCCATGCCCAAGGCTGGCGAAGTGCTGCTGCGGGTTGTGGCCTCGGGTGTTTGCCATACCGATGCCTACACCTTGTCGGGCGCAGACCCGGAAGGCATCTTCCCGTCGATCCTGGGCCATGAAGGCGGTGCCATCGTTGAAGCCATCGGCGAAGGCGTGACCTCGGTTGCGGTCGGCGATCATGTCATCCCTCTGTACACCCCTGAATGTGGCAAGTGCAAATTCTGCCTGTCGGGCAAGACCAACCTGTGTCAGGCCATTCGTGCCACCCAGGGCAAGGGCTTGATGCCTGATGGCACCACGCGCTTCTCCTACAAAGGTCAGCCGATTTTCCACTACATGGGCACTTCGACCTTTTCCGAATACACCGTGCTCCCTGAGATTTCGGTCGCAAAAATTCAGAAGGACGCTCCTCTGGAGAAGGTGTGTCTGCTGGGTTGCGGCGTGACGACCGGGATCGGCGCGGTGCTGAACACGGCCAAGGTCAAGCCGGGCGACACCGTGGCCATCTTCGGTCTGGGCGGTATTGGCCTGTCTGCGGTAATCGGTGCGGTGAAAGCGAAGGCGGCGCGGATCATAGCCATTGATATCAACCCGGCCAAGTTTGAAATCGCCCGACAGCTGGGTGCTACTGATTGCGTGAACCCGAAAGACTTCGATCGCCCGATTCAGGAAGTGATAGTCGACATGACCGATGGCGGTGTCGATTTTTCCTTTGAGTGCATCGGCAATGTGCAGTTGATGCGTGCGGCACTGGAGTGCTGCCACAAGGGATGGGGCGAGTCGGTGATTATTGGCGTGGCAGGTGCGGGGCAGGAAATTTCCACCCGTCCGTTCCAGCTGGTGACCGGTCGCGTCTGGCGCGGTTCGGCATTTGGTGGCGTGCGCGGCCGCAGCGAATTGCCGAGCTATGTGGATATGGCACAAAGCGGCGAGATCCCGCTGGATACTTTCATCACCCACACCATGGGCCTGGAAGATATCAATAAGGCTTTTGACCTGATGCATGAAGGCAAAAGCATCCGCACTGTCATCCATTTCTAAATAACTGCGGCAAGTCGAATGCCATAAAATACCTGTGGGAGCGGGCTTGCTCCCACAGGGGGGTGTTTGTCTTGTGGTCTGGAGTTGCCCATGTCTCTTAAGAACATTTCCTGCCAGAAGAGCTTTGGCGGTTGGCACAAGCGTTACAAGCACCGGTCCGAAGTGCTGGGCTGCGACATGGTGTTTGCCGTGTACTTGCCGCCGCAGGCGGAGCAGGGCGCAAAGCTGCCTGTAGTGTATTGGTTGTCGGGTTTGACCTGTACCGACGAAAACTTCATGCACAAGGCCGGGGCTATGAAGATGGCTGCCGAATTGGGCCTTATCATCGTCGCACCGGACACCAGCCCCCGTGGCGAAGGCGTGCCCGATGACCCGCAGGGGGCGTGGGATTTCGGCCTGGGTGCAGGGTTCTATCTGAATGCCACTCAGCAGCCGTGGGCCCAGCACTATCAGATGCACGATTATGTGGTGCAGGAATTGCCGGCTCTGGTCGAAGCGCATTTCCCGGCTTCGCAAAAGCGTGGCATCAGCGGACACTCGATGGGTGGGCACGGGGCATTGGTTTGCGCGTTGCGTAATCCGGGGCGTTACCTGTCGGTGTCGGCGTTTGCGCCCATCAGCAATCCGACGGATTGCCCGTGGGGGCAAAAGGCATTCTCCCATTACCTGGGAGAAGAGCGGGCGCGCTGGCGTGAGTGGGATGCCAGTGTGCTGATTGGCGAGGCCAGTGAAAGGCTGCCGTTGCTGGTCGATCAGGGAGATCGCGATGACTTCCTGGCTGTTCAGCTCAAGCCTGAAGTGCTGCAACAGGCCGCCAGGCTAGCCGATTACCCGCTGACCTTGCGTTTGCAACCGGGCTACGACCATAGCTATTTCTTCATCGCCAGCTTTATTGACGACCACTTGCGTCACCACGCAAGCGCACTAAGTGCTTAATAGTAGGTAGAATCACGCCCTGACTTAATCGGGGCGTTTTTTTATGCGTATTGGCCACGGCTATGATGTGCACTGTTTCGCTGAAGGCGATTTCATTACGTTGGGCGGCGTGCGGATCTCCCATAAATTCGGGCTGTTGGCCCACTCTGATGGCGATGTGCTGTTGCACGCCCTGAGCGACGCCTTGCTGGGCGCTGCAGCGCTTGGCGATATCGGCAAGCATTTCCCGGACACCGATCCGACCTTCAAGGGCGCTGACAGTCGCGTTCTGTTGCGTCATGTCGTCGGTCTGATCCATGCCAAGGGCTGGAAAGTCGGCAATGTCGACAACACCATCATTGCCCAGGCACCAAAAATGGCGCCGCATATTGAAACGATGCGTGCGCTGATTGCCGCGGATCTAGAGGTTGATTTGGACCAGGTAAACGTAAAGGCCACGACCACCGAGAAGCTCGGCTTCGTTGGGCGTGAAGAAGGCATCGCAGTGCATTCCATTGCCTTGTTGGTTCGCTCATGAACGAGTTCGATCTGCTGGGCCCGCTCGCTTATGGCGAGGCATTGGGCACGGCTGTGCTCAAGGCCACGGCTGAAGATTTTCAAGTCGACGAAGTGCTTGATATACCGCTGTCCGGAGATGGTGAGCACCTGTGGTTGTGGGTCGAGAAGCGCGGCCTGAATACCGAGGAGGCGGCCCGGCGCCTTGCCAAGGCTGCAGGCGTGCCGCTGCGCACCGTCAGCTATGCAGGCCTCAAGGACCGCCAGGCATTGACCCGCCAGTGGTTCAGCGTGCAACTGCCGGGCAAGGCAGACCCTGATCTGTCGGGCGCCGAAAACGACACGCTGAAGATTCTCAAGACCTCGCGACACAAGCGCAAATTGCAGCGTGGAGCCCATGCGGCCAATGGTTTCACCTTGCGCCTGACGCAACTGAACGCCGACAAGGACGCGCTGGAGCAACGCCTGCAACTGATCGCCAAGCAGGGTGTACCGAACTATTTCGGTAGCCAGCGCTTTGGCTGGCAGGGCGGCAATCTGGGCGAAGCCCGTGATTATGCGGCGCGCAAGGCCTTGCCTGAGCAGCGCAACGTTCGTTCGCGGCTGCTGTCCACCGCGCGCAGCTATCTGTTCAATCAGGTGCTGGCCGCACGGGTGGCCGATGGCAGCTGGCAACGGGCGCAAGTTGGCGATTTACTGGCTTTTACCGACAGCCGCAGCTTTTTCCCGGCGGGCGAGGCTGAATGCAGCGACCCGCGCCTGGCCATTCTCGATCTGCACCCCACCGGCCCGCAGTGGGGCGAGGGCGAATCACCGACCACTGGCGCCACCCACGTGCTGGAGCAGTCAATTGCAGAGCGTGAAGCCGATTTGCGTGACTGGCTGCTACGCGCCGGCATGAGCCATGAGCGACGTATCCTGCGACTGCCCATTGGCCGGTTGACGTGGCATTATCCTCAGCCTGACATTCTGCAACTGGAATTTGTTCTGCCGCCAGGATGCTTCGCCACTGTTCTGGTGCGCGAGCTTGTTGATCTGGTGACGTTGGATCAAGCGGACACCTTATGCGTATTCTGATTTCAAACGATGACGGGGTAACAGCTCCGGGCCTGGCCGCGCTTTATGGTGCGCTGGCCGACTACGCCGAGTGCGTGGTAGTTGCCCCCGAGCAGGACAAAAGTGGCGCCAGCAGTTCGCTGACGCTGGACCGTCCCCTGCATCCTCATACCCTGGCCAATGGCTTTATCAGCATCAACGGTACACCTACCGATTGCGTGCACCTGGCTATTCACGGCTTGCTCGAGCAGCAGCCGGACATGGTGGTGTCGGGCATCAACCTGGGTGCCAACCTGGGTGATGACGTGTTGTACTCGGGCACTGTGGCGGCGGCACTCGAGGGCCGCTTTCTGGATCGTCCTTCTTTTGCCTTTTCGTTGGTCTCCCGCCAGGTGGACAACCTGCCGACGGCGGCGTTTTTTGCCCGCAAGCTGCTTGAAGCCCACGCATCGCTGAATTTGCCGCCGCGTACGGTCCTCAATGTGAACATTCCCAACCTGCCGTTGGCGAAGATTCGTGGCATTCAACTCACCCGTCTCGGCCATCGTGCCCGTGCTGCTGCACCGGTACGGGTGGTTGATCCGCGCGGCAAGGCAGGTTACTGGATTGCTGCGGCAGGCGATGTCGAAGACGGTGGCCCGGGCACGGACTTCCATGCCGTGATGCAGGGTTATGTATCGATCACGCCGCTGCAACTGGATCGCACCTTTGGTGATGGTTTCAACAGCCTCAATGACTGGCTGGAGGGCATGGGCTGATGGCGCGCGAGCAGGATGGCATGATGCACCGCGGCATTGGCATGACCTCTGAGCGCACCCGTGAGCGGCTGATTCAGCGCCTGCGTGAAGAGGGCATCGTTAACCAGAACGTGCTCGAGGTCATTCGCCGCACGCCACGTCATCTGTTTGTGGATGAAGCCCTGGCGCACAGGGCGTACGAAGATACGGCGCTGCCGATCGGCAATAACCAGACCATCTCCCAGCCTTACATGGTGGCGCGCATGAGCGAGCTGTTGCTTGAGGACGGGCCGCTGGACAAGGTCATGGAGATCGGCACCGGTTCGGGGTACCAGACCGCCGTGCTGTCGCAGCTGGTCGAGCGGATTTTTTCGGTCGAGCGCATCAAGGTGCTGCAGGACCGGGCCAAGGAGCGATTGCTTGAGCTCAACCTGCGCAATGTGGTGTTCCGCTGGGGCGATGGGTGGGAGGGCTGGCCTGCGCTGGCGCCTTACAACGGCATTATCGTCACCGCTGTAGCCACTGATGTGCCGCAGGCACTGCTCGACCAACTGGCCCCTGGCGGGCGCCTGGTGATCCCGGTGGGTGCCGGCGAGATGCAGCAATTGATGTTGATCGTGCGCGAAGAGCACGGTTTCGCCCGGCGGGTGATCGGTAATGTACGCTTTGTGCCGCTGCTCAACGGGCCGCTGGCCTGAGTCTTTGTACGTATCGGGTGAATTTTGGGGCAGGGTACGGGTCATAAAGCCCATCACCCGGGCTCTGCCCGGTATGTGTGTATGTTTTATACGCTGTGTTTATCAATCGGCTTTACAGTCTGTAAAAGCCCTATAGCCAGTTATACTTGCTGCAAACCATGGCCAGTACTGGCGTTTTACTATTTAGCCATCTTCAAAGGGAGCGGCGGGTGAGTCTCACAGTCATTGCGCAGCGTAAGAGCAGCAAAAGCTTTCAGAGACTGGTGGTTGGTCTATTTCTGAGTACCACACTGGCTTTGTTGGCAGCGTGCTCCAGCACCCCCAAAAATGGCGTGAATGTCGTTGACCGTAACGGCGTGGCCCAGCGCCCGGCCGTGACCACCGGGCAATACGCGGTGCGTCGCGGCGACACTTTGTTCTCGATTGCCTTTCGTTATGGGTGGGACTGGAAGGCACTGGCTGCACGCAACAATATTGCCGCCCCGTTCACCATCGTCCCGGGCCAGGTCATCCGCTTTGACGGGCGCTCAGGCACCCAGCCTGCAGGCGGCTCGAGCACCACCGTTGTGTCATCCTCTTCGGGCAGCAAAACCACGGTTATCAAGCGTTCCGCCACGGCTGCAAGTGCCCCCGCAGCGGTTGCCCCGATGCCGGCAGGCCCTGCTCCCAAGGGGTGGGGATGGCCCTCAAATGGCATTTTGATCGGAAAATTCTCTTCAAACGGTAGTTTGAATAAAGGTATTGATATCGCCGGCGATTTGGGACAGCCTGTTTTAGCTGCGTCTGATGGTTCGGTTGTATACGCTGGCAGTGGATTGAGGGGCTACGGCGAACTGATCATCATCAAACACAGTGATACCTACGTCAGTGCCTACGGTCACAACCGCAGGCTTTTGGTTCGGGAGGGGCAGCAGGTCAAGGTCGGACAGACAATTGCCGAAATGGGGTCAACTGGTACAGACCGGGTGAAACTTCACTTTGAGATTCGCCGCCAAGGTAAACCTGTAGATCCATTGCAATTCCTTCCTCGCCGTTGATCGGTTACCAGCCTGTTCCTGATGTGGATAAGGAACAGGCTCCAGCGTTGCCAGGGATTAAGGCGAGGCTTGAGCTTGAGGTCGAACTCAACAAAGGACTATTGCAATGGCTCTCAACAAAGAAGCGCCGGGGTTTGACATCGACGATGAGGTGCTCCTTATGGACTCCAGCATCGATAGCGACTTGATGTCAGAAGAAGACGATTCGCCCCCTACAGCTAGAACCAAGTCCAAAAAAGCAGCTGCTACAAAACAGCACAAGTACATTGACTACACGCGGGCCCTTGATGCGACCCAGTTGTACCTCAATGAAATCGGCTTTTCCCCGTTACTCTCTCCGGCAGAAGAAGTCCATTTTGCGCGTTTGTCGCAAAGCGGCGACCCGGCCGGGCGCAAGCGAATGATAGAAAGCAACCTGCGGCTGGTGGTGAAAATTGCCCGACGTTACGTCAACCGTGGTTTGTCATTGCTTGACCTGATCGAAGAAGGCAACCTGGGCCTGATCCGGGCTGTCGAGAAATTCGATCCCGAACGAGGGTTTCGCTTCTCGACCTACGCCACCTGGTGGATCCGCCAAACGATTGAACGGGCGATCATGAACCAGACCCGCACCATCCGTTTGCCGATCCACGTTGTAAAAGAGCTGAACGTCTACCTGCGAGCCGCGCGCGAACTCACGCAAAAGCTCGATCACGAACCCTCTCCTGAAGAAATCGCCAATCTGCTCGAAAAACCGGTCGCCGAGGTCAAGCGCATGCTTGGGCTTAATGAACGCGTGTCTTCGGTAGACGTGTCTTTGGGGCCGGACTCTGACAAAACCCTGCTTGATACCCTGACGGATGACAGGCCCACAGACCCTTGTGAGCTGCTTCAGGACGATGACTTGTCGCAAAGTATCGATCAGTGGTTGTCCGAGCTCACAGACAAGCAGCGTGAAGTGGTGATTCGCCGTTTCGGGCTGCGTGGCCATGAGAGCAGCACTCTTGAGGATGTAGGGCTGGAAATTGGCCTGACCCGTGAGCGTGTGCGCCAGATCCAGGTTGAAGGGCTCAAGCGCTTGCGAGAAATTCTTGAACGCAACGGCCTGTCGAGCGAGTCGCTGTTCCAGTAATCCGCGAACGGCTGACAAAAAACCCCGAACTAATCGGGGTTTTTTGTGGGTGTTTGTTTTGAGTGATGCCCGGTAGTGCGAATGTGACAACAATATGGACCTTGTTGTTATACAAACTTGAACTAATTGTTTATTTAATCGGCTTTGAAATGGAATGTCACGGACGAGATAGGTTATTGCCTGTGGCTTGCTGTAAGCCTTTACTTACTTTTTACGTAAGCCAAGGGCTTGGCAATAAAGGGCAAACGCCTTTGTGTAACAGTGCTTAACTCATAAGTCATTGAAATATAACGTATTTATATTTTTAGTTGGGCAGTTTGTGTAATAAATACTCATAACATCCGCGCTTGCAGCAATCCTATATAACTCTAGTATTTGAACTGTATCGACGGATCGATACGGCGCTCAAGGAAGAACGCAGACGGACATCGCGGGAAGCGATTCATCAGGATGATGAGAAGGAACAAAAGGGACTAGGGAAAAAATGTGGGCGGGTCAAACCGCCCCTTTTTTTTGCCCGCAAAAAAGGTCCGGGCGGTGATGTTTAAACGGTTATAGCAAAACGCCCAAGGCCATTGGTCTCGGGCGTTTTGCGTGGTGCAGTTACCTGGCCGTGCCAGGCTCAGTACTTAGAGTGCTGGATAGTCGATATAGCCCACTGCGCCATTGACGTAGAAGGTTTCCGGGTGCGCCTCATTCAGCGGCGCATCGGCCTTCAAGCGTGCGGGCAGATCAGGGTTGGCGATAAACGGCACGCCGAATGCGACGGCATCGGCCTTGCCTGCTGCCAGCCAGGCATTGGCACTGTCTTTGGTGAAGCTCTCATTGACGATGTACGGGCCACCGAAGGCTTGTTTGAGTTGCGGGCCCAGGCTGTCGGCAGCTTCATGCTCGCGCGCACAGATGTAGGCAATACCGCGCTTGCCCAGTTCGCGGGCGACATAACCAAAGGTTTCGGCCAGGTTTTCATCGCCCATGTCGTGCAGGTCGGCCCGTGGCGACAAATGCACGCCAACCCGGCCGGCACCCCAGACTTCAATGGCGGCGTCGGTAACTTCCAGCAACAGGCGCGCACGGTTCTCTATGCTGCCGCCGTACTGGTCGGTACGTTTGTTGGTGCTGCTTTGCAGGAACTGGTCGAGCAGGTAGCCATTTGCACCATGGATCTCGACGCCATCAAAACCGGCAGCCTTGGCGTTTTCTGCGCCTGTGCGGTAGGCCTCGACAATATCGGCGATCTCGGCAGTTTCCAGCGCGCGAGGCGTCGGGAAATCAACCTTCGGGCGCACCAGGCTAACATGGCCCTTGGCCGCAATGGCGCTGGGTGCAACCGGCGTTTCACCGTTCAGGTACATCGGATGCGAGATGCGGCCTACATGCCACAACTGCAGCGCAATCCGGCCACCGGCGGCGTGTACGGCCCGGGTGATGTTGGTCCAGCCGCGTACCTGGTCGTCGGCCCAGATGCCCGGAGTGTCAGGGTAGCCGACGCCCATAGGCGTGACCGATGTGGCCTCGCTCAGGATCAGGCCGGCAGAGGCGCGTTGAGCGTAGTATTCAGCCATCAGGGCATTAGGTACCCGACCTTCGCTGGCGCGGCAGCGGGTCAGCGGAGCCATGATGATGCGGTTGGGCAGTTCGAGGTCGCCCAACTTGATCGGATCGAAAATCGTCGTCATTTATGCAGCCCTCTCAAGGATCAGTTAGTAGCAGTAGCCAGTTCGGAATTGCCGCCCTGGCGGAAAGTGATCAGCGTCACCAGCAGTGCCAGTATTGCCAGTGCGGCAGCGGCCAGTGGAACGCTGGTGAGGCCGAAGCCGTGGGCGATGACACTGCCGCCAACCCAGGCGCCGAGTGCATTGCCGACGTTGAATGCGCCGATATTCAGGGTTGAAACCAGGTTCGGGGCAGCCTTGCCGAAGGTCACGACATTGATTTGCAGCGCCGGTACGGCAGCGAATGAAGCCGCAGCCCACAAAAACAGGGTGATTTCAGTCGGGATCACCGCGACGCTGGTCCAGGTCAGTACGGTGGACATCACCGCCATCGCGATAAACACACCGATCAGCGTTGCGGCCAGGCGTTTGTCCGCCAGCTTGCCACCGATGATATTGCCCACCGTCAGGCCAAGGCCGATCAGCAGCAGAGTCCAGGTCACGCCGCTTGGCGAAACGCCGGTGACATCACCGAGCAGGGGCGCGACATAAGTGAACAGGGTGAACATCGACGCGGAAAACAGCGCAGTCATGCTCAGCGACAGCCAGATGCCTGCGCCTTTGAGCGCGGCCAGTTCGGCACGCATGTCGAGTTTTTTCTCGTCACGCTTGGCTGGCAGAAAGCGGATCAGGCCGATCAATGCCACGACACCGATCACGGTGACGGCAAAAAACGTCGAGCGCCATCCTGCTGCCTGGCCCAGAGCAGTGCCCAGGGGAACGCCGAGCACGTTGGCCAGGGTCAGGCCGGTAAACATCAGGGCCACGGCAGACGCGCGCTTGTTGGCAGGTACCAGGCCTGCGGCCACGACCGAACCAATACCGAAGAACGCGCCGTGGCACAGGGCAGTGACAACACGGGCAAACATCAGCACGTTGTAATCACTGGCCAGGGCACAGAGCAGGTTGCCGATGATGAATATCACCATCAACGCTACCAGGGCGGCCTTGCGCGGCAACCTGGCCGTGGCCAGCGCCATAAACGGCGCACCGATGGCCACACCCAGCGCGTAGCCGGTTACCAGCCAGCCGGCACCGGGAATGGATACACCAAGGTCGGTTGCGACATCAGGCAGCAAGCCCATGATCACAAACTCGGTGGTCCCGATGGCGAAAGCGCTGAGCGCCAGAATGAGTAGCGAGAGGGGCATGGAAGTCCTTTTAAAGCTCTTGGCTGATTTTTTCGAGGAAGACCTTGATGGTTTCCTCATTACGTTTGAAAAAGTGCCACTGACCGTGTTTTTGGCTGGTAATCAGGCCCGCTCGCTGCAGCGTTGCGAGATGGGCAGAAACCGTGGACTGCGACAGGCCGCAGAGCTGATCAAACTGCCCGGCACACACACCATGTTCGGTGGAGTGAACCTGGTCAGGGAACGAGGCATCAGGGTTTTTCAGAGCGTTGAGAATTTCTCGGCGTACTGGGTGTGCCAGGGCTTTTATTATTTCGTCGAGGTCGATCGTCATGGTTGCAGTGCTCATTGGGTACAACGTTATATCGCGATGAGGCGAACTTTAAATCGTCATATCGCGATATACAAATATGATTTCGATCTTAGATCAGCTCAAATCGATATATCGGGTTATAACGATATTGGTGTGGCAGTGCTAAACTGCGCCCATGAATTATCTCGCACATCTGCACCTTGGCGGTCAGCGCCCGGAAGAAATGCTGGGCAGTCTTTATGGCGATTTTGTCAAAGGGCGGCTGCATGGCCAATACAGCGCGGACATTGAACACGGTATAGCGCTGCACCGCAGCATTGATGTCTTTACTGACAACCACCCCCTGGTTGATCAGTCGTTGTCGCGATTTGCCCATACTCGCCGGCGGTATGCGGGCATTGTGCTGGACGTGTTTTTTGACCATTGCCTGGCGCGGGACTGGGGGCAGTATGCTGAAGGGCCGCTGGAGCGTTTTACCTCGGATTTTTACCGGGTGCTGGTGGCCGAACAACAGCTGCCACGGCGGCTTGCCACGATTGCGCCGCACATGGCGGCCCATGACTGGTTGGGTTCGTATCGGGATTTTGCCGTGCTGGAGCAGGTGTTCAATGGTATAGCCCGGCGCTTGTCGCGCCCCGAGGAACTGGCCGGGGCGATGCAGGACTTGAAGGCGTTGTATGAACCTCTGAGCGAGGATTTTCGGGCGTTTTATCCGCAGTTGCAGGTATTTGCGGCGGGTTGTTACCGGAAGGGATGTCCGTAGCCGCTGACGAGGGGCGAAGTCGTCGCAAAATCAGGCAATGGGTTGTGTCAGTTACACCAGGTTCTCAGGGTTTACGGTTGTTTGATCTTGTTTGACTGGTGTGTTGAGTACATATCCGGCATTCGTGTCTAACTGGGATATTGGTTTCGCTCTTACAGCGAGTCACTTTTTCCAGACGCCGAAAAAGTAACCAAAAAGGCTTGCCCCGGCGTACGGCCTTCGCTGCGCTCAGGTTCCCTCGCTCCGGCTCTGCTCCGTGGGCCCGCCGCCACGGGCCATCCATGGCCCATCGCGGCTCTCCCGGCATCCATGCCGGTCGACCCACTCCACAGAACCTCCTCTCGGCCTCCCGAAGGGGCGGGCAGATCAAAAGCACTGCGCACCGAGGCGGCCGACCGGCCTGTTTGGTTCGCGTGTACTGCGCAATCTCTGTAGATACTCTGTTGCAGGTCAAGCCCTATTGTGGGAGCGAGCCTGCTCGCGAACGTCCTTCGCGAGCAGGCTCGCTCCCACAGTTGCAGTGTTCCTGTAGATACTCTGTTGCAGGTCAAGCTTTCGATAGGTGTTTTTCATCGAAAAGCTTGGCCGTATCAAAAGGCTCACCGCTGCGGATGCATGCCCAAATACCTGTCAGATATTTGCGCATGATTGCCC